>NZ_CP090364.1:2400000-2722856 GCF_021432065.1 Photobacterium sp. TLY01 | reverse complement strand
GAAGACGGCACGATGCTGCCTGGCTATCAACCGGCCAGCCGCTTGCTGCAATTTCTCAACAGCCGCAGTTAATTGATTGTGTCAGTTGACCAACAGCCCGCAGATTTCGCGGGCTGTTGCGTTTTGGCGCATGCTCTCTTGTCAGCGCCAGCTTGTGAGGCCAATGCTGGATTACCCTGTTCGGGTACCCGCCGGCATGGTTTTTTGATATAACACCCGCTTATTTTCCCCATCAGCCAATCGCCATGAAGTCGTCTAATGAAAATTGAAATCAAGCGTCGTCCTGAAGCGGATACCTCAGGCTTTTCCTCTGAGATCCCCCCTTTGCTGAAGCGTATTTATGCCAGCCGGGGCTTACGCACGGACACAGATCTGGAGCGGGGCGCCAAGGGGCTGCACAGCTATGACAAACTCAATGGCATTGATGCGGCCGTCAATCTGCTGATTGAGGCATTGCGTGACCATAAGCGCATCATAGTCGTGGGCGATTTCGATGCCGATGGCGCCACCAGCGCTGCGCTCTCTGTTCTGGCGCTGCGCCAGTTAGGGTGCCGCAATGTTGATTATCTGGTGCCAAACCGCTTTGATGACGGCTATGGCCTGAGTCCGGATGTGGCTGAGCAGGCCGCTGCCCGTGGCGCGGAAATCATCATGACGGTGGATAACGGTGTGTCATCAGTAGCCGGGGTTGCCGCTGCAAAAGAGAAAGGTATCCGGGTGCTGGTGACCGATCACCATTTGCCGGGAGATGTTCTGCCTGCCGCCGATGCGATTGTTAATCCGAATCTGCACAGCTGTGATTTTCCCTCCAAAGCGCTGTGCGGGGTTGGGGTGGCCTTCTATCTGATGCTGGCATTGCGGGCGGCGCTGCGCCAGCAAAACTGGTTTGTTGAGCAGGGGATCTCTGAACCCAACTTGGCCGGCTTACTTGATTTGGTGGCGCTGGGCACAGTGGCTGACGTGGTCGCGCTGGATGGCAATAACCGGATTCTGGTGCATCAGGGCCTGCAGCGCATTCGTGCCGGTCAGTGCCGGCCGGGGATTCGGGCGCTGATTGAGGTGGCAAATCGCGATCCGTCCCGGCTGGTGGCCAGCGATCTGGGTTTCGCGCTGGGGCCACGGATTAATGCTGCAGGTCGTCTTGATGACATGTCATTCGGTGTTGAGCTGCTGTTGTGCGAGGACATTCAATCGGCGCGGCGCATGGCAGTTGAGTTAGACGGTTTGAACCAGACGCGAAAAGAAATTGAACAGGGCATGAAAGAAGAGGCGCTGGCGATTTGCGAGCGTTTGAAATTCAGCAAAAAAGACATGCCCTACGGACTGGCACTGTATCAGGCCGACTGGCATCAGGGGGTGATCGGCATCCTTGCATCGCGGATCAAAGAGTTGTATCACCGCCCCGTGATTGCTTTTGCGGCGGCGGGCGAGGGAGAAATCAAAGGATCTTGCCGCTCTATACCCGGTTTACACATGCGGGATGTGCTGGATCGGATCGACACCCGCAATCCGGGGATGATCCTCAAATTTGGCGGTCACGCCATGGCCGCAGGGCTGACGCTGGCCGCCGATCAGTTTGAGGCATTCAGCAAAGCTTTCGATCAGGCGGTGCGGGATGAGCTGGATGAGTCTGCCCTGCGCGGTATCTTGCTGACCGACGGAGAGCTGGCGGCACAGGAGATGACGATGGAGACCGCCGAGCTGATACGCGGTGGTGGTCCCTGGGGGCAGCAGTTCCCGGAACCGAGCTTTGACGGCCGTTTCCGTTTGCTGCAGCAGCGTCTGGTCGGCAGCAAACATCTGAAAATGATGCTGGAACCTGTCGATGGCGGCAGCATGATCGATGCCATTGCGTTCAATATTGATGTCCGGCGCTGGCCGGATGCCTCGGTACAACAGGTCAACCTGGTTTATCGTCTGGATATCAACGAGTTTCGCGGCAATCGTAGCGTTCAGCTGATGGTTGAGCACCTCGAAGCCGTATAATCTGTTTGTCGGTGAAACCGCCGGTTTCACCGTTTTTCATTCGTCTGAAAATTCAGGCTGTCAATATCACCGCCTAAATTTTGGATAAGTTTTGTGATCCTCTGTTTATTCCTGCCGCAATTCGCTAGAATCCTCCGGTTATGTCCGTTTCGGCGAAAAGGCTAAGAAGAGTGGCAATGTTCGAAGTTAATCCAATTAAAAACCGTCTTGAGGATGTGTCTGCACGGACCGACATCCTTAGGGGGTACCTTTGACTACGATGCTAAAAAAGAGCGTCTGGAAGAAGTCAATGCAGAATTAGAACAACCTGATGTCTGGAATGAGCCAGAGCGTGCTCAGGCATTAGGTAAAGAGCGTGCAGCGCTGGAAGCTGTGGTGGAAACGATTGACCAGCTGGATCAGGGCGTCGAAGACGTCGAAGGTCTGCTGGAGCTGGCGATTGAAGAAAACGATCAGGAAACCTTTGACGAGATAGGTCCTGAACTGGATGAGCTGGTCAGCAAGCTGGAACTGCTTGAATTCCGTCGTATGTTTGCCGGTGATCATGACAGCTCTGATTGTTATGTCGATCTGCAGGCCGGTTCCGGTGGCACAGAAGCCCAGGACTGGACCTCCATGATGCTGCGGATGTACCTGCGCTGGGCTGAAGCCAAGGGCTTCAAAACCGAAGTGATTGAAGTCTCTGAAGGTGATGTGGCCGGGCTGAAGTCGGCGACAGTGAAAATCAGCGGTGAGTATGCTTACGGCTGGCTGCGGACCGAAACCGGTGTTCACCGTCTGGTGCGCAAGTCACCGTTCGATTCAGGCGGCCGTCGTCATACCTCATTTGCTTCGGCGTTCGTGTATCCGGAAGTGGATGACAATATTGCGATCGATATTAATCCGTCTGATTTGCGGATTGATGTCTACCGTGCCTCGGGCGCGGGTGGTCAGCACGTCAACACCACAGAATCTGCGGTCCGGATTACCCACGTTCCGACCAACACAGTGGTGCAGTGTCAGAACGACCGCTCTCAGCACAAGAACAAAGATCAGGCGATGAAACAGCTGAAAGCTAAGCTGTTTGAGCTCGAAATGCAGAAGCAGAACGCCGAGAAACAGGCGAATGAAGATGCGAAGTCTGATATTGGCTGGGGAAGTCAGATTCGTTCATACGTGCTGGATGATTCCCGAATCAAAGATCTGCGTACCGGTGTCGAGAACCGCAATACCCAGGCGGTGCTGGACGGAGACCTGGACCGCTTCATCGAAGCTAGTCTGAAATCCGGTCTTTAATACCGGCCCCGAACTGTTGCTAAGGTTAACCATGACTGAACAAGTACAAGACGAAAACAAACTGATTGCAGAGCGCCGCGCGAAACTGGAACACATTCGTCAGGATTGCAAAGCAAACGGCCATCCGAACGATTTCCGCCGTGACAGCCTGGCCGCTGATCTGCAGGCGACCTTTGGTGATCAAACCAAAGAAGCGCTGGAAGAAGCCAACAATATTGTGGCGATTGCCGGTCGTATTATGGCCAAGCGTGGTCCATTCCTGGCGATCCAGGATGTGTCCGGCCGGATTCAGGCTTATGCATCTAAAGACGTGCAAAAAGAGCTGAAGGAAAAATATTCAGGTCTCGACATCGGCGACATCATCGGTGTGAAAGGGGCGTTGCATAAGTCCGGTAAAGGTGATCTGTACGTAAACTTTGACGAGTATCAACTGCTGACCAAAGCACTGCGTCCGTTACCTGAGAAATTCCATGGTCTGACTGACCAGGAACAGCGTTACCGCCAGCGTTATGTGGATCTGATCGTCAATGAAGATTCACGCAATACCATGCTGATGCGTTCCAAAGTGGTGAATGCAATTCGCCAGTTCATGACCACCAAAGGTTTCATGGAAGTGGAAACACCGATGATGCACGTGATTCCGGGTGGCGCGACGGCGCGTCCGTTTATCACCCATCACAATGCGCTCGACATTGATATGTACCTGCGTGTTGCCCCTGAGCTGTATCTCAAGCGTCTGGTGGTTGGTGGTTTCGAGCGTGTATTCGAAATCAACCGTAACTTCCGGAACGAAGGTCTGTCGCCGCGCCATAACCCAGAATTCACCATGATGGAATTCTACATGGCGTATGCGGATTACCGTGATCTGATGGATCTGACCGAAGACATGCTGAGCACGATTGCACAGGATCTGTGTGGGACCACCGGTCTGCCATATGGCGATGAAGTGATTGAATTTAAAGGTCCGTATCCGCGTCTGAGCATGCTGGAAGCCATCAAGCAGTACAACCCGGATCATGAGATGATTCAGGGCCTGACGTACGAGCAGGTGCAGGATCGTGACCTGATGGTGGGTATCGCGAAATCGCTGCACATCCAGGTTGAACCTTTCTGGACCTGCGGTCAGCTGCTGGAAGAAATCTTTGGTGAAACGGCCGAGCCGAAACTGCTGCAGCCAACCTTCATCACTGAATACCCGGCTGATATTTCACCGCTGGCGCGCCGTAATGATGACAATCCGTTCATTACCGATCGTTTTGAATTCTTCATCGGTGGCCGTGAAGTGGCCAACGGCTTCTCGGAGCTGAACGATGCCGAAGATCAGGACCAGCGCTTTAAAGCCCAGGTTGATGCCAAAGATGCCGGTGATGATGAAGCCATGTTCTACGATGCGGATTACATTACCGCGCTGGAACACGGTTTGCCACCTACGGCGGGTCAGGGCATCGGGATTGACCGTCTGGTGATGCTGTTTACCAACAGTCATACCATTCGCGACGTGATCCTGTTCCCGGCCATGCGTCCGCAGAACTAAGACGCTGAGACGATGAATCCGGTTAAGCCACTTCAGTTGAAGTGGCTTTTTTTATGACTTCAAAGCGACACCAGCGTGCGAAGTCGTACCGCTGTCTGAAAGGTAAAATGTATTTCAGCGATGTTTAACATTTTTTGTTATCCGGTATAGATGAGTTTATGAGTAAAGTGTCATAATTCAGGCTTTGTGGTGATGTGAACAACGTTAGGCTGATAAATGAAAAAAATGATCCTTCCTGCTTTGGGTGCCCTCTGGCTCAGTGGCTGCGCTTCCATGGCGCTGACGCAACCGCCGACCGACTTTGTCGGCTCGTTACCTGAAGCGTGGAAACAAGAATTCACTAAGTTCAATGATGTGCCGCCAGAGGGAGACCGCGGCGAAGTGCGTCAGTACCATTTTGACAGTGAGCGCTCGCTGTTAACGATTATTCGCCAGTTACGCAGTACACGGTGGAACTGGCAGTTGGATGCCTCAAAAGTGAAGCCTGCTCTGGTTGATGTCGCCTGTGAGAATTTTGGTGAGGCCATTGCCATGGGACTGGGAGTACGCTTCTGGTACACAGGCGCCGGCGGCTTTGTCAGTGAGCCGGTGACGAGCGAAGCCTGTATGGCAAAAAAATCCTAATCTCCGGTTTTTGAACCTTATCCTCTTGAAGCTCTTCTGGAAATATCACCTGTTTTGTTGATGACAGGTGATATTTTTGTTATCTGGCGATCCTGTCTCTTATACTTGTTGAATACTGTTTTGCATTTTTAATATCAGAACCACAGCTGCAACCTGGCGTTGCAGGGTTTTGCAATCGGTGAAATGGGTGAGCGAATGGGAATGGATGCGCGCAAGGACATCTGGCACGGTGAACTGGTGTTGCTTGGGGGCCACACGATCCCCTGGCTGAATGCGTTGAAGCAGGCCGGATGGATTTGTCATCATTGTCATGATCTGCGGGCCGCTGAAACTTTATTACTTGAAACCGGCCCTTGTCTGGGCGTGGTGGATCTCAGCCATGATGATTTCAGTCTTCAGGCGATTGCCAGTCTGGTCAACCGGCACAAGCAGGTGCGATGGCTGGCCCTGGTCAGAGATGAACAGCTCAGTATCGAATCTGTCTGCCAGTTTATCGTCAGTTTCTGTATCGATTATTTCACCTCGCCGATTCCTGAGTCCCAGTTGCTGAAAACCTTAGGCCACCAGCGCGGCATGCTGACACTGGAACGCAAAGTCTGGCCCAAGCTGGGTCACTTCGGCCAGCAGGGACTTCAGGGCAATACGCCTGTGATGAAAAAACTGCTGCAGCATGTCAAACGTCTGGCGGCGGCGGACATGCCGGTCTTGATTCAGGGCGAGATAGGGACGGGCAAGGAAATGGTCGCGGAAGCCATTTTTCAGGCATCCACCCGTGCCAAAGGGCGTTTTGTTGCCGTGAATTGCTCAAGTATCGGCCGGAGCTGGGCGATGAAGGGGAGCGAGTCTGAGTGCTGTTTTGAGGCGGCCAGAGACGGTGTGCTGTTTCTCAATGAAGTGACCTCCTTACCTCAGGATCGCCAGCAAGAACTGGTCCATTGGCTGCAGGACGGGCGCTTTACCAAGGAAAATGGTTCTGAGGTCAGTGCTGAACCCCGGCTAATCGCGGCGACACATTATCCGCTCGATACTCTGGTCAGTGAAGGGCGGCTGAGCAAAGCGCTTTACTACCGGTTGAATGTCCTTAGTCTGACGGTCCCGCCACTGCGCGAGCGTGGAGATGACTTACTGATGCTGGCCGATGCATTGTTACTCAAGTATGCCCGCCAGTATAACTGCGGCGTGAAAGCATTTTCTGATAATGCCAGACAGGCCATAGCCACCTATAACTGGCCAGGCAATGTACAGGAATTGGTCGGGCGAATAAAACGGGCAGTGCTGCTGACAGAGCAGAAGAATATTGAGGCTGATCATCTTGAGCTGCCAAGGCAGGCCGATGACAAGCAGAGCCTGAAAAAAATCCGGGAAGAGTCAGAACGCAGCGCCTTGTTAAGTGTGCTGGAGAATAACCGGGGACAAATTTCAGCAGCAGCACGCGAGCTTGGTGTATCCCGCGCCACGATGTACCGGCTGCTCAACAAACATGACCTGATCCCGCCGCCGCGGGATCTGGGTCAGAACTCTTAGTTCAAGCACTTAAGCGTGCGTTGTTTCAGGTAAGGGAAACACTTTGTCGTACGCCAGGTTATAGGCATAGGCATAGACCAGATAAAACACGACCAGACCCAAGTCCATGATCAGGGCTTGCCAGAGACCAATGCCCATCCACCACGCCAGCATCGGCAGGGTGATCACCAGCAGACTTAGCTCGAAGCCCAGAGCATGGATGATCCGGTGACGGGCCTGCTTATGCAGATGACCGCTATATTTCAGCATGGCGTGATCAAACAGCAGGTTATAGGCGTAGTTCCAGAATGTCGCAATGACAGAAAAAATAACGCCCAAAACACCAATTTTTGTCATATCAAATCCAAACAGCTGGCTCAGCACCAGGGTGATCAGAATCAGCGCAATGGCTTCAAAACCAATGGCATGACGAATTCTGTCTCTTTGTGTACGCATTTTACTAACCTCTGAATAATGAATCAGTCTGAGGGCTATCCTAATGCTATTATCGATAGATAAAAGTTAGTTATTATCTGTTTTATAGATAGGTCTTGGGTATGCAGTTTTCACTGGAGCAACTCAGAGCGTTTGTGTGCGCCGCAGAAACCGGTTCGTTTTCTTCAGCAGCGCGCAAGCTGGGAAAGGCGCAGTCTGTTGTCAGTACCGCGGTTGCAAATCTGGAACTGGACTTTAATCTGATCTTGTTTGACCGCAGCGGTAAAAAGCCGCGGCTGACACCAGCGGGCGAAGCCTTGCTGCTAAAAGCGCGCAGGGTATTGGCACAGTGCGGAGAACTGCAAGTGGCTGCGGACAGCTTTCAGCAGGGGATCGAACCTAAACTCACTCTGGTTGTTGAATCGATGGCGATGCTGCCGGCCCTGTCCGATGTGCTCGAGCCATTTGAAGTCCGGTTTCCGTTGGTCGAAGTTGAGATTCTTACCGTCGGTACCGGTGATGTCCTGAAGTTGCTAAAAGAAGGCCGTGCTCAGCTTGCTCTCATGGTACAGCTGTCTTTTCTGCATCCGGATATCATTGTGCATGGATTAGGTCAGGTTGATCTCTGGTGCGTGGCCGCCAGCAAGCATCCGCTGGCGGCTCAGCGTTCAGTGAACTGGAACGATCTTCGGGAGCATCGCCAGATCCTACTGACAGGCCGCTATGGCCAGGATAGTGAAGAATGGCGGGTGTCTGATGCTATCTGGCGAACTGAGCATATTCTGTCAGCATTGGAACTGGTTCAGCGGGGTATCGGCTGGACAGTCTTGCCGGCTGAAATGGTCAGGGAAAAAGTGCAGGCCGGGCATGTCGTCAAGCTGGAGCCGGCCTTTGAGGCACAGGCATGGAAGCAGCCGATAGATCTGGCATGGAGCAGTCAGCATGCCTTGGGCCCGGCGGGCAGAGCGCTGCTGGCGATGATGAAAACCATGAAGTTGTCCTGACGGAAACAGGCTAGCTGAATGGTCGCTGTACTGTGAAAGAGGAATACGCTGGTATTTTAAGCTAAATGAAATAATCTATCTGGCTTAGCCGACTAGCATGTGCATTGAATGGAGTATTTCCCTTTTTATTGTGTTATGCAAAATAACTTCTTGTTTTTGATGCACTATCAGGCAAGAATAACCCTCATATCACATCTTTCTATCTTATAACCAGGAGGAACACACAATGAGCACATTCAATACTAAATGTCTGCGTCCTGCTGGTGTTAAGGATCACACTTCCCATCAGCACTGAGATCATCGATCTGAGTAATTTTTTACAGTAATACACTCTGTAAATGGGCCGCGGATACGTCTGTCGCGGCTAGTATGTTGTCAGCCTGAAAACGGTCGTATTTGCGTCCCTCCATTTTATCAACCTGGAGAGTACACTCATGCGCCAATCAGTCTATTTACGTTTTGCTGTTTTACTTATTCGTCTGGATTTACACCGTGAAGAAGAAGCATGGCGTCGCGAACACCGACGTATGCAGGTTCATCTGCCACATTTATCGCCACATATTCTCAAAGATATGGGGATCGACAAAGACTTGCGCGTGGATTCCGCTTTGGTCGGTCTGCGAGCCAGCCGTAAAACACGTCATCTGAGGCGAGCGTTGCGGTGGCGAAGTCTGACGTAATCTCAGGCCTTGCTCTGCGGAGTAAGGTCTGACAAACACGGACAGCCCCCACTTCGGTGGGGGCTTTTTTTTGCGGGATACATGCGCTTAAGGGCAGGGATTTGAATAGGTGATGCCGACTTGTTCTAAGTCTGCCAGGACTTCTGCACTGAGTTCCAGCGACAGGCTGTCGATGTTGGCTTCAAGCTGAGCCAGGCTGGTGGCACCAATCAGGGTTGAGGCATTAAACGGCTGCTGGTTCACAAAGGCCAGGGCCATCTGCGCCGGGTCTAAACCGTGTTTTCTGGCCACTTTGACATAGGCTTCTGTGGCAGCCACACCTTGCGGCGTGAAATAACGGACAAAACGGTCAAACAGCGAACAGCGTGCACCGTCAGGCTTTTTGCCGTCGAGGTATTTGCCGCTCAGCGTGCCGAAGGCCATTGGTGAATAGGCCAGCAGTTTGACCCCTTCATAATGGCTGATTTCGGCCAGACCCACTTCAAAACTGCGGTTGAGCAGGTTATAGGGGTTCTGAATAGTCACCACCCGCGGCAAGTCATGTTTCTCTGCCAGACGCAGGAAAGACATCACCCCCCATGGAGTCTCATTCGACAAGCCGATATAGCGAATTTTGCCTGCCCGCACCAGCTCAGCGAGCGCTTCGAGGGAATCGGTCAGCGTGACACCGGTATTTGTGTCCGGATAAGGATAATTCAGTTTGCCAAAGCAATTGGTTTCTCGCTGCGGCCAGTGCAGCTGATACAGATCGATATAGTCGGTTTGCAATCTTTCCAGGCTGTTTTCAACCGCTTCGTGAATGTTACGCCAGTCGAGTGCCATGTTGTCACGGATGTGGGGCACATTCCGGGGGCCGGCGACTTTGGTCGCCAGAATCACTTGGTCGCGTTTGCCTGATTTCTTCAGCCAACTGCCGATATAGGCTTCGGTCAGCCCCTGAGTCTCCGCCTTTGGCGGCACCGGGTACATCTCTGCCGTATCAATCAGATTGATACCACGCTCCAGCGCAAAATCGAGCTGACTGTGTGCCTCGGCTTCAGTATTCTGCTCACCAAAAGTCATGGTGCCCAGGCCAATCTGGCTGACTTCAAGGCTTGAATGGGGGATCTTATGGTATTTCATTTGCCCTCCTTGGACCGCAAATTCCCTTTGACTATAACCTAGGAAAGAGTGACTGAGAAGACACAGTAAAATGAAGCAGTTATCTCATCGTTTATATATTCAAGCCTTGCCGGCAGGCAAATGTTCGCACATAGTTAATATAGTTCCCTTGAAAAGGTGTGATCATGAAACTGTCCCAATTCAAACACTGGGTGAAATCACCCGGCGAAGAAGTCCCTAAGTGTGTACTGACCAGTTACGCCGGTCGTGCAGATTATTTGATGGAAGTTGAATATAAACATCATCTGGAACCGTTAAAGGATGAAGATGACAATATGCTGCATTTTCAGACCATGGAGCAGGTGAGGGATTTTCTGCGGCCACTTGGAATCAAGTCGATCACGCTCAGGACAATTGATCCTCATGATGAATTCTCACTGGATGGCAAACCTGAGTGTTGTCAGGATGACATGATCATCAATGTCTGAACCGTGCTGTGTCAGAGCATAAAATGGCGTTTGAGCAGCTCGGCGGTGAACTGGGTCTTGAGATAAAAGCCCCGCGGCAGGGTTTTGATCGGGTGCCCGTCTGCGCCGTACGCATCGGTTTGCGCTTTGCTGTTGGCAGCTTTCGGCCTCAGTTGCAGGACTTCGCCGTGGCGGGCGGTGATCTGTTCCACTTTTCCCAGCACGATCAGTTCCATCAGCTCTTCCCAGTCCTGGCGTAATCTGGCTTCTTCTTCGGCAGAGGGACTCCATAAGAGCGGCGAGCCGACATGGCGTTCTGACAGCGGGATTTCACGTTCCCCTTCAACCGGTATCCACAGAACCCGGGCGAGTTTATGCCGGAGATGGCTGTTTTCCCAGTTCACACCCTGTAAGCCAATCAGCGGGGCTACACAGACAAAGGTGGTCTCCAGCGGTTTACCCTGGTGGCTGATGGGGATGGTTTTGAGTTCAATGCCTAAATGAGCAAAATCAGGAACGGGCTGACTGCCTGCCGTTGCGCCCAGATGCCATTCCAGTAACTGGCCGACCCAGCCTTTATCCCGGCGTAAATCCGGTGGTGTGATTTGTCCGGCCTGCTCAGCCAGCTCTCCCAGCGTGAAACCGGCCAGTGCCTGTGCCCGGCTGAGGAGTTCAGATTCTGAGGTCGGAGCGGGTTGTCTGGAAATGGGCATTGGATGGCTACTTTTTGACAATTTGACTCGGCATTTTAACACATTTGGCGCGCTGTGCGGGTGAATGACTTACTGCTTGATCAAGGTGCCGTTGTAGGATCCTGAACGCAAGATATCCACAGGTACTTTTTTGAACAATGTGAATATTGTCTGAGCTGGGCTTTTATACAGGGCTTTGCGCAGTATTTGAACGCTCTGATGGCGATGATTTGACCATTTCTTATTGAGGGGTGTGGATAAAGCCTGGGGTGGTTGATCTTTGACCAGTCGCGATGATCCTGAGACTGGCGGGTAATGTTTTCGTGATGGTTTTAAGTGATACTTGTCATAAGGTATTGATTTTAATGTATTTTAAATTATTGATTTGCTCTGGTGGCAATTGTCAGGATCCTGTTTTATTGTTGATTAAATGGACAATAAAAGAGCTTCTACACATAACTATCCACAGAAAGCGTGAATAAATGTGGGAGAAGTCTCATTTCTTTGTTTATAACCTCCGAACTCCCCTTAAGTTATCCATAAAGTGAGTGCTAGGTAGGAAAAAACAGTGATTGATGACAATGAATGTTTACCCTGAGGCTCATTCTGTGAAAAAATCACTGTTAATTGATATTTTTACTTGAGGTCGTCCAGTGATTGATGGCGATGGATATCGCCCTAATGTGGGGATAGTTATCTGTAACAGCCATGGCCAGGTATTTTGGGCTCGACGATATGGACAACACTCTTGGCAGTTTCCACAAGGCGGTATTGATGAAGGGGAAACCCCGGAACAAGCGATGTACCGTGAACTGTATGAGGAAGTGGGTCTGACCAAAAAAGACGTCAGGATTCTGGCATCCAGCCGCCATTGGCTGCGATACAAATTACCGAAACGTCTGGTAAGGTGGGATTCCAAACCAGTTTGTATCGGACAAAAGCAAAAATGGTTTTTGCTGAGTCTGGAATGCGATGAGTCTAAGGTGAATATGCAACGTGGCAATACACCGGAGTTTGATGGCTGGCGTTGGGTCAGCTACTGGTATCCGGTTCGTCAGGTTGTGTCCTTCAAACGGGATGTTTATCGCCGGGCGCTGAAAGAGTTCGCGGCGATGGCGATGCCTTTCAAGGAGCGCAAGGAACGCAAGTTAAAACGTAAACACAAGCGGAGTTAACCTAGGGAAAGTAACGCTTATGCTGACCCAGCTAAGAGAAATTGTAGAGAAAGTTGCCAGCGCGCCGACATTACTCGAGGCGCTGGATCTGCTGGTCGTCAGTATTTGCCAGGCAATGAAGACTGAGTGTTGCTCAGTCTACATTGTTCATGAGCACCGTAAGCAATATATGCTCATGGCAACCCAGGGGCTGACCAAACCTTCCTATCAGGTCGGGCTTGGGTTTGATGAAGGTCTGGTCGGTCTGGTGGGCCGTCAGGCTGAACCTGTCAATGTGGCCGATGCCCGCCAGCACCCCAACTTCAAACATATCCCGGGAACCAACGAAGAAACCTTCCGCTCCTTTTTCGGCACCCCTATTATCCATCAGCGCAAAGTCCTCGGCGTATTGGTGATCCAGCAACGTGATATGCGTGAATTCACTGAAAGTGAAGAATCCTTCATGGTGACACTGGCCGCACAGCTGGCGGTGATTCTGGCGCATGCCAAAGCGCAGGGAATGTGGCCCGGTCAGCGCGATGGTCTGCATCTGACAGGTTCCGCCGCATCGACTGGGGTGGCCATTGCGAAAGCCTGGTGGGATGACAATCAGCCCCGGCTGGAAGCCGTGTCGCCGGCCTCCTGCCTGGACAGAGAATTTGAGCAGGAACGCCTGAGCATTGCCATTGAGATGGCGAGTAATGAGTTTCGCCGGCTGCGTAAACGCTTTGACAGCGAGCTGCACAAAGACACACTGGCGATTTTTGATCTGTTCAGCCATTTGCTCAATGATCCCATGCTGCGTAAGGATCTGTTTGCCAAAGTTGCGGGTGGCGATCAGGCCGAATGGGCCGTGAGGCAGACCGTCGAGGCTTACTCGGTCCGCTTTGCCAATATGAAAGATGACTATCTGCGTGAACGGGCGCACGATATTCGCGAACTTGGCCAGCGCCTGCTGTTTTTCCTCCATAACGAAGAAGGGGTTGAGCACCAGTGGGATGCCCCGATTGTCCTGCTGACCCGGGAGCTGACCGCGGCCATGCTGGCCAGTATTCCGCGTGATAAACTGGCTGCTGTGGTGGCTCAGGAAGGTGCCGCCAACTCTCACGCCGCGATCCTTTCCCGGGCGCTGGGCATTCCTGCCATCATGGGCGTTGATTTTATCCCGGAAAAAGTTCACAACGCCCTGGTGGTGGTGGACGGCTATCGCGGCGATTTGCTCATTGAACCCAATCGTCAGATCCTGGCCGAATATAAGCGGCTGCTGAAAGAAGAAAATGAACTCACGGCACTGGTTGAACAGGATCTGGATAAAGCGGCGGAAACCGAAGATCAGGAAAGGATTTATCTGTATCTGAATGCCGGATTAAGTGCTGACACCAATATCGCGGTCAATAAAGGGGTGGATGGTGTCGGTTTGTACCGGACTGAAGTTCCGTTTTTAATGCAGCGCAGTTTTCCTTCAGAAGAAGAGCAGGCGGCACAGTACCGCTCGATTCTGGCTTCTTACCCGGGTAAATCTGTGGTGATGCGCACCTTAGACATCGGCGGCGATAAACCGTTGCCCTATCTCACCATTGAAGAGGACAACCCTTTTCTGGGCTGGCGGGGGATTCGTTTTACCCTGGATCATCCTGAAATTTTCCTCATTCAGGTCAGGGCTATGCTCAAGGCCAGCATTGGTCTGGATAACATGGACATTCTCCTGCCCATGATTTCCGGTATTCCTGAGCTGGATGAATCGAAGGCCTTGATTGAACGTGCTTTTCATGAAGTGTCCGCGTACGCGGCCAGTAAAGGGCAAGTGCTCAAGCGGCCAAAACTGGGCATCATGATTGAGGTCCCTTCGATTGTCTATCAGCTGCCGGCCCTGAAAGGGCGGGTTGATTTTATTTCGGTAGGCAGCAATGACTTAACGCAATATTTATTGGCGGTCGACAGGAACAATTCCCGGGTAGCCAGTGTCTATGATACGTTCCACCCGGCAGTCATTCAGGCCCTGAAACACATTCAGGATACCAGTCGAGCTTTATCAATCCCGGTCAGTGTGTGTGGTGAGCTGGCGGGTGATCCGCTGGGGGCCATACTTCTGGTTGGCATGGGATACCGCTCATTAAGTATGAATACCCGCAATGTTGCCAAAATTAAATATGTTCTCCGTCATGCCAGTCTGGCTGATATGACACAGCTTGCTGAGCAGGCATTACAGGCGACCTTCGGCCAGGATGTCAGGCAAATGGCTACCGCGTTTGTCGAACAACGCGGCATGGGTGGTTTCATCCGGGCAGGTAAATGATGCCGGATATGGTATGGCTGCTCCTGATGTGCCTGGGGCTGGGGGCTGTGGTCGGCCTGATGGCTGGTTTGCTGGGTATTGGCGGGGGATTACTCATTGTCCCCGCTTTAGTCTGGATGTTACCGCAAACCGGTATCGAGCCGGGACTTGTTATGCACATTGCACTGGCGACCTCGCTGGCCTGTATTGTGCTGACGTCCGGCTCTTCGGCACGCAGCCATTTGCGGCTGGGAAATGTGGATGTTTCCCTGGTCCGGTTACTGGCACCGGGTATGGTATTGGGGGGCATTGCCGGAAGTGCGGTGGCCGAGTGGGTGCCTGCGGATTGGCTGCCCAGGATATTTGCTGGTATTGTGCTTTTACTGGCGTTGCAAATGCTGCTCTCATTGAAAGTCACAGGGTGTCATCCTATACCGGGCCGGGCGGCCATTGCGGCCAGTGGCAGTGTGATTGGTCTGGTGGCCAGCTTGGCGGGAATCGGTGGCGGTTCGCTGACCGTGCCTTACCTGAGCTGGTATGGCGTTGAAATGCGCCGATCTATCGGGACCGCTGCTTTCTGCGGTTCCATAATTGCGATAGCCGGCATGGCCGGATTTATTGTCGCCGGCAGTGGTGATGACAGCCTGCCACCTTACAGCCTGGGGTATGTGTATCTGCCGGCACTGATGGGTGTGGTATGTACCTCTGTGCTGACCACGCGATACGGTGCGCGTCTGGTCAGCCATCTGCCAACTCAGACCCTGAAAAAGATTTTTGCCATCTTTTTGTTATTTGTGGGTGGCAAAATGTTGTTTTAACTCGGGTCAGTCACGGGGACTGACATGACTTTTCATTGTGGGCACATGCTGTACCGCCGTGAACTTCTTTATTGATTAACCACGAGTATGTTGAATGAGCCAAGGTTATCTGACTTTTCCAAACTTTGACCCAATCCTGTTTCAAATTGGCCCGCTGGCGATCCGCTGGTATGGATTGATGTACCTGCTGGGCTTCGTATTTGCGCTCTGGCTGGCAAATCGTCGTGCCGATAAGCCAGGCAGTGGCTGGACACGAGATCAAGTCAGCGACCTGCTGTTTGTGGGCTTTCTCGGGGTGGTGATCGGCGGCCGGGTCGGCTATGTCCTGTTTTACAACTTCGAAGTCTTCCTGGCCGATCCGCTTTATCTGTTTAAAGTCTGGACCGGCGGCATGTCATTCCACGGTGGTTTATTAGGCGTCATGACAGCTATGATCTGGTATGCCCATCGCAATGGCCGGCGTTTCTTCGACGTGGCGGATTTTGTGGCGCCGTTAGTGCCGTTTGGCCTCGGCGCTGGCCGGCTTGGGAATTTCATCAATGGTGAGCTGTGGGGCCGGGTCACCGATCTGCCCTGGGGCATGGTTTTCCCGACCGGGGGGCCGCTGCCTCGTCATCCTTCTCAGTTGTATGAATTTTTCTTAGAAGGTCTGGTATTGCTGATTATCCTCAATCTCTTTATCCGTAAACCGCGTCCGGCGGGCGCCGTCTCCGGATTATTCTTGCTGGGTTACGGTTCATTCAGGTTCCTGGTTGAATACTGCCGTGAACCTGATGCGCAGCTTGGCTTGTTCGCAGGCTGGATCAGTATGGGGCAGATCCTGTCTCTGCCGATGGTCATCGGCGGGGCACTGCTGATGCTCTGGGCTTACAAGCGTTCAGACGCACACCGCACTGCTTAATGTGACGACGACAGGCAGCCATATGGCTGCCTGTTTTGTGTTATTCTTGCGGGCAGATTTTTTCTGCCACACTCCGGTCAAGAGAGACAATGAAACAGTATTTAGATTTATGCCAGCGGATTATTGATGAAGGCGAATGGGTTGAAAACGAGCGGACAGGCAAGCGTTGCCTGACACTGATCAATGCTGACCTGACGTATGATGTGGCCAACAACCAGTTTCCGCTGATCACCACCCGTAAAAGTTACTGGAAAGCAGCGATTGCCGAACTGCTCGGCTATCTGCGTGGCTATGACAGCGCGGCACAGTTTCGTGCGATCGGTTGTAACACCTGGAATGCCAATGCCAATGACAATCAGGCATGGCTGAGTAATCCTCACCGCAAAGGCACGGACGATATGGGACGTGTCTACGGTGTACAGGGCAGAAGCTGGCGTAAACCCGATGGCAGTACCTTGGATCAGCTGCGTAAGATTGTCGATGATCTGAGCCGGGGCCTGGACGATCGCGGTGAGATACTGACATTTTACAACCCCGGTGAATTTGACATGGGCTGCCTGCGCCCCTGTATGCACACGCATACGTTTTCGCTGCTGGGTGACCGTCTGTATCTGACCAGCTACCAGCGTTCGTGTGATGTGCCGCTGGGGCTTAATTTTAATCAGATTCAGGTCTTCACCTTACTGGCTCTGATGGCGCAGATTACGGGTCATAAAGCCGGCAAGGCCTACCACAAGATTGTCAACGCACATATCTACGAAGATCAACTGACGCTGATGCGCGATGTTCAGCTCAAGCGTGAGCCGTATCCATCACCCCGGCTGGTGATTAATCCAGAGATTCAATCACTGGACGATCTGGAAACCTGGGTCACGATGGATGATTTTAAAGTCGAAGATTATCAGCACCATGAGCCGATACAGTATCCGTTCTCGGTCTGAGAAAGGCGAACACCCAGAGCCTCACACATGTGGGGCTTTTTTGTGCCGGAAAGCATGAGGCTAAGCTTGCTGGCGTTCAGTTTTGACATCCACTGGTGTTGTTGGTGTATCTGGTTAGCTGGTTATCATCAGATAAAAAAAAATCCCTGCTCACAGTAAGCAGGGATTGTTGATGATTCAGAAGCGTTTGATTAGGCCGTCAGTGCCAGAATGCCACCCGGGATAATGATAAAGACCAGTCCCAGATAGGCCGCTGCAGCCGATTTGCTTTTCACGGCCAGTTCGCCCAGGTAGACCGCCCCTTTCAGCGGCAGCTCACGCAGGAAAGGCAAACCAAAGATCAGCAGGGTTGCCAGCACATTAAAGCACAGGTGCACCAGGGCAATTTGCAGAGCAAACACGGCATGGTCGCCGGAAATGGCGGTTGCAGCCAGCAGTGCGGTAATACAGGTGCCAATGTTGGCACCCAAGGTAAACGGATACACATCACGCACTTTCAGCACGCCGGTACCAACCAGAGGCACCATCAAGCTGGTCGTGGTCGAAGAAGACTGTACCAGTATGGTGACAATGGAGCCTGACACGATACCGTGTACCGGACCGCGACCAATGGCACTTTTCAGGATTTCACGGGCACGACCAACCATCAGGCTGCGCATCAGTTTACCCATGACGGTAATCGCCAGGAAGATGAGCGCAATACCCAGTGCAATCATGATGACACCGCCCATAGTGCCCATGGATTCCAGCGGTGCTTTGACTGCGTTCACGGCAGGTTTCGTCAAAGGCTTAATGAAATCCAGTCCCTTCATGCTCATGTCACCGGTCGACATCAGAGGTGAAACCAGCCAGGCGGAAATTTTTTGCAGCAGACCAAACATCATTTCCAGCGGCAGGAAAATGAAGACGGCCAGCAGGTTGAAGAAATCATGAACCGTTGCGGCAGAAAAAGCGCGGCGGAATTCTTCTTTACAACGGGCGTGTCCCAGGCTGACCAGTGTGTTGGTCATGGTTGTCCCAATGTTGGCACCCATCACCATAGGAATTGCGGTTTCAACCGGCAATCCCCCAGCCACGAGTCCCACGATGATCGAGGTCACTGTACTGGAAGATTGGATGAGAGAGGTGGCTACCAGACCGATCATCAGGCCTGCAATCGGGTGTGAGGCAAATTCAAACAGGGTTTTGGCCTGCTCACCAACCGACCACTTAAAGCCGCCGCTGACCAGCGAGACTGCGACCAGCAGCAGATAAAGCATGAAAACCAGGTTTGCCCAACGAACCCATCGCATGGAGCTTTGCACTGGCTCAGCTGTGGTGGCTTGGGTAGTCATATTCTGTTCTCCGTGACATTGTGATGTCATTTTGGTGTCAGTTTTTTTAAATGTTGGCGCGATAGTAGAGATCGAATATTTCAGAAATATGACACAGCCAAGCCTTTCTGTCATACCTGTGTGTTTTGTGGTCAGGAACAAAGAATGGGATCAGGATCTATCTTTTTATCTGCAGGCTTAACACTGTGATTTTTTTGATAAAACCTTTATTAGTATTGAAGAGAAGGATGTCGAAAAAAAACAGATAAAAAATGTGCCGGATGGGCTTTCAGTGTCATAGTGATAGTGGCTTACTCTGGAAAGTGCGCTGTCACTGGCCTGGGAAGATAGCTGGATACTGCGGGTATTACGGTGTATTACTGCCAATGATTCGGATTTTCCGAGTTGTTGGCTCTAAACAAACGATTTCACACAGATGTCTTTGGGCGTCTACACTGTTTCAACCGCACATCAATAAAAAAGTGTGATTTTACAGTGAGTAGTAAGGAGCTGCGGTCGATGACCGATGTAATTCTGAAATTCTTTAAATTAGAGTCTGCTGGCGGCATCTTGCTGATCGTCGCGGCGGCTTTGGCGATGACCATTGCCAACTCGCCTTTGCAGCCCCTGTATGAGGGCGCATTACATACTTATATCGCTGGCCTGTCGGTCGCGCATTGGATTAACGATGGTTTGATGGCGATTTTCTTCCTGGTCATTGGCCTGGAGGTGAAGCGTGAACTGATTGAAGGTGCACTGAATACGAAAGAGAAAGCGATTTTCCCTGCGATCGCCGCATTGGGGGGCATGGTCGCCCCGGCTTTAGTATACGTGCTGTTCAACTATTCTGATCCTGTAGCGATCGGTGGTTGGGCAATCCCTGCGGCGACAGATATCGCATTTGCGTTAGGTATCATGGCTCTGCTGGGGAACCGGGTGCCGGTGAGCCTGAAAGTCTTCTTGCTGGCATTGGCCATTATTGATGACCTGGGCGTGATCGTGATTATTGCTTTGTTCTACAGCAGTGATTTATCCGCCATTGCGCTGGCTGTGGCATTTGCCGCAACTGCCGTGCTTTTTATCATGCACGCTCGCAATGTCTCAAACCTAGTCTGGTATCTCCTGGTGGGTCTGGTGCTTTGGTTCAGCGTCCTTCAATCCGGTGTGCATGCCACGCTGGCAGGTGTGGTCTTGGGCTTTGCCATCCCGCTTCAGGGGCAAAATAAACAGGGCAAAGATATCTCGCCGCTCAAGACGCTGGAGCATGCATTACACCCGTATGTTGCCTATCTGATCTTACCGATTTTCGCTTTTGCGAACGCAGGGATTTCGCTGGCAGGCGTCTCGGTTGAAGGGCTGACGGCTATGCTGCCGCTGGGGATTGCGCTGGGCCTGTTGGTCGGTAAGCCGCTGGGTATTTTTACCGCGAGTTATCTGGCTGTAAAAATGGGGATAGCGCGTCTGCCTGAAGGCACAGGTTTTGGTCAGATTTTTGCGGTGTCTGTGCTGTGTGGTATCGGCTTTACGATGTCGATCTTTATTTCGATGCTGGCATTTAGCGGTGCTGATCTTGAGCTGATGACTTATTCCAAGCTGGGGATTCTGATCGGCTCGACCACTGCGGCTGTTGTCGGCTATATCCTGCTGCACCGTTCGCTGCCAGCGGCGAAGGCCGTGAAGGACAGTCAGACATCATCTTAATCCGGAACAGGGAGGTGAGTATGAAAGCATTCATTGTACTGGTATTGAGCCTGAGTTCGGCTGGTGCCTCAGCGGCGGCAACTGATTACAGTCACTGCCAGCAGCAGTTGGAGAGTGAGCTGTGCAAAGCCTATCTGACCGGTTTTGAGCAAGGGGTGAATCAGAGCCAGAACCGGCAGCAAGATACCCCGACCGGTTTTCTGGCCCGGGCACTGGAGCAACGTGCGGGGGAGCGCTCCCGCCATTTGGTCGCGGCTGACACAGTGACAGAAACACAGGCACAATAATCCGTTCCGGCTCTCAGACTCAGTGTCTTTTCGGATAAAAAACACATAGGATAACCCCAGGCTGACAAGGCCTGGGGTTTTTTATTTGTTGAGTATCGAGGCCTACGACAGTGTCGCACCTGAATTACAATCACCTGTATTATTTCTGGATGGTCTGCAAGCAAGGGTCAGTGACCAAAGCGGCCGATGCATTATTTCTGGCCCCACAGACAGTGACGGGCCAGATAAGAGCACTTGAGGAAAGGCTGAACGGAAAGCTGACAAAAAGGGTTGGCCGCAACATTGAGCCCACAGAGCTGGGACAGCTGGTCTTTAAGTACGCCGATAAGATGTTTGACCTCAGCTATGAAATGCTGGATATCGTCAACTATACCCAGCGTGAGAATCAGTTGCTGGAAGTCGGGGTCGCGGATGCGTTGTCAAAACGTCTGGTCAGTAAAATTTTGATGGCAGGTATCCCTGAAGATGAGCGCATTCATTTACGCTGCTACGAGTCGACGCATGAAATGCTGCTGGAGCAATTGTCTCAGCATAAACTGGATATGATTTTGTCTGATTGTCCGGTGGATTCCACCCAAAGCCCAGGCTTGTTCAGTAAAAAACTGGGTGAGTCCAGCATGAGTTTTTTCTGTTCGGATACAGACAAATCAATCAGTTTTCCTGCCTGCCTGGAAGAGTATAAGTTGCTGGTGCCGGGACGCCGTACGGCGATGGGACGTAAGTTGCACCATTGGTTTGATCAGCAGGGGATCACGCCCAATATCTTGGGTGAGTTTGATGATGCGGCATTGATGAAGGCGTTCGGCGCGTTTCGTAAATCGATGTTTGTGGCGCCCTCTATCTATGCAGAGGAAATCGAACAGTCGCATACCGTACGCGAAGTGAAGCGAGTCAGGGCGATTCGGGAGGAATATTACGTTATTTTTGCCGAACGGATGATCATGCACCCTGCGGTAAAGAAAATTTGCGAAGCCGATTTCAGAAAGCTGTTCAAATGACCGCCTTTTTCAGTGATAGAAGTCAATAGATAAATCACTGAAGTTCAAGCGGTGGAAAGATGGAAACCATAACGTTACATCACAGTGCTCCTCAGGCAGTGTCTTTGCTTAAGGCTATGGCTAATGAGCGGCGACTGCTGATTTTATGCTACTTGCTGGAAGGAGAGTTGTCGGTTGGAACGATGAGTGACCGTCTGGAGTTAAGCCAGTCGGCCTTGTCACAACATCTTGCCTGGCTCAGGCGAGATGGCCTGGTGGCAACGCGTAAAGAGTCTCAGACTGTGTTTTACCGGCTGAGAAGTCAGGAAGTGAAGTCGATGATTCAGCTGTTGCAGCAAATGTACTGCTAAGCTCGGACAGCCTGCCTGAATGTGACCTTCAAGCAAACAGCGGATATAAAAAAACCGGCCATGGCCGGTTTTTTTATTGCTGTAGCATCAATGCACTGAAATTACAGAGCGTTGATTTTTGCAGACAGGCGCGCTTTATGACGAGCAGCCTTGTTTTTGTGAACCAGGCCTTTAGTAGCCATACGGTCCATAACAGGTTGCATGTCAGCGAAGGCCTTAACGGCGGCTTCTTTATCGCCTGCTTCAATAGCAGCAACAACTTTTTTGAAGAAAGTGCGCATCATAGAACGACGGCTAGCGTTGTGCTGACGACGTTTTTCAGAAGTGATTGCACGTTTCTTAGCAGATTTGATATTTGCCAAGGGTGTAACTCCCAAATTCTTGGTATGGTGACAATTTAAGGCCGAGGAATATGCCTCTAAAACCGAACAATGTCAAATGATTTGTGCAAATAACAGCCGCGCCATTGAAATTGGCACTTGTGCATTAACACGGTTAATATGGCGGCAGATTCTACCAGCATTTGGCTCTGCAAGTCACCTTTCTGGGCCATCTTTTATGAGGTTTTTTTGTGAGTAAGCGTCTTTTGCGCTCCGGGCTGATTGTCAGCAGTATGACTTTAGTATCTCGCGTCATGGGTTTAGTGCGAGATGTCGTGGTAGCCAACCTGATGGGAGCCGGTGCGGCTGCCGATGTTTTTTTCTTCGCAAATAAGATTCCCAACTTCCTTCGCCGCCTGTTTGCCGAAGGGGCTTTCTCTCAAGCCTTCGTGCCCGTACTGACAGAAACCCATGCGGCGGGTGACAAAGACAAGACCCGCGAGCTGATCGCCCGGGTATCCGGTACCTTGGGGGGCATAGTGACTCTGGTGACCCTGTTGGGCGTTCTGGGATCCGGGGTGATTACCGCTTTGTTTGGGGCCGGTTGGTTTCTTGACTGGCTCAACGACGGGCCGGCCGCGCCGAAGTTTGAACTGGCCAGCCTGTTGCTGAAAATCACGTTTCCTTACCTGTGGTTTATCACACTGGTCGCTTTGTCGGGCGCGATTCTCAACACCTTAGGGAAGTTTGCTGTTTCTTCGTTTACCCCGGTCTTTCTCAATATCGCTATCATTGTCTGTGCCTGGTGGGTATCGCCGAACCTGGATCAGCCTGAAATTGGCCTGGCGCTGGGCGTTTTTCTGGGCGGTTTAGTGCAGTTTTTGTTTCAGTTGCCCTTTCTTTACCGGGAAGGGATGCTGGTCCGTCCGCGCTGGGGATGGCGCGATCCCGGTGTGGTGAAAATCCGCACTCTGATGATCCCGGCTTTGTTCGGTGTGTCCGTGAGCCAGATTAACCTGCTGTTTGATACTTTTATCGCCAGTTTCCTGATGACAGGCTCCATCAGCTGGCTGTATTACTCAGACCGGCTGCTTGAATTTCCTTTAGGTCTGTTCGGGATTGCGATTGCAACCGTCATTCTGCCGGCCTTGTCACGTAAGCATGTGGATCAGAACCGGGAACATTTTGCCCACACCATGGATTGGGGGGTCAGAATGGTCCTTCTGCTCGGTTTGCCTGCGATGCTGGGGCTGATGGTGCTGGCGAAGCCGATGCTGATGGTGCTTTTCATGCGGGGGGAATTTACGCCCAATGATGTTGAGCAGGCGGGCATGTCGCTGCTGGCTTATGCGTCTGGCCTGCTGAACTTTATGTTAATCAAAGTGCTGGCGCCTGGTTATTATGCCAGACAGGACACCCGAACCCCGGTGCGCTATGGCGTGATTGCGATGGTCACCAATATGGTCTTCAATGCCATTTTTGCCTATTTCTTAGGTTATGTTGGTCTGGCACTGGCAACGGCCCTGTCAGCACTGGTCAACGCTGCACTCTTGTACCGCGGCCTGCACCGTGCCGGGGTGTACCGGATTTCACGCACGACGTTTGGATTTGTCATCCGTCTGGTGATTGCCGGCGTGGCGATGGTGGGTGTGCTGTTATGGCTGTCGCCGGAGATGGCACAATGGCTGTCATTGAGCCTGATGCAGCGCGTGTACTGGCTGACTGGCCTGATAGGTCTTGGCGCCGTGACTTACCTGTTATCCCTGATGGTGACAGGTGTCCGTTTGCACCACCTGCGTAGCGAAGGCTAAGGTGCACGATACGGATGATGACCAGCAGGGAATTGAGGCAAAAAAGTACATCTTACGGCGCGCATGGTTTTAACCCTGTTGCGCTCTGGTATATAATCCGTCAGTTTTTGACTTTGGTAATGATTAGCTGCAGATGGAATTGATCCGAGGAATTCATAATATCCGGCCCGGTCACCACGGCTGTGTTCTGACAATTGGCAACTTTGACGGGGTCCATCAGGGGCACCTGGCTGTGTTGCGTCAGGTACTGGCGCAAGCCCGGCGATTAGGGGTTCCTTCGACTGTGATGAGTTTTGAGCCTCAGCCCATGGAGCTGTTTGCCAAAGACAAGGCGCCAGCAAGGTTGACCCGCTTTCGCGATAAGTATCAGCAGCTCAGTCATGCAGGCATTGACCGGCTATTGTGTGTCAATTTCAATGCCCGCTTTGCCAATATGGCGCCGGAAGATTTTGTTCGTCGCTTGTTGGTGGAACAATTGGGTGTTAAGTTTCTGGTTGTTGGTGACGACTTTCGCTTCGGCAAAGGCCGCAGCGGTGATTTTGCGATGCTGGAAGCCGCCGGTCGTGAGTTCGGCTTCGAAGTAGTCAGCACCCAGAGCTACTGTGTTGACAGCCTGCGCGTGAGCAGTACGGCCATTCGCGAAGCACTGGCCAGTGATGATCTGGCCTCAGCGGAAGCTATGCTGGGTCGCCCTTACAGTATTACCGGCCGGGTATCACATGGCCAGAAGCTGGGCCGGACCATAGGTTTCCCAACGGCCAACGTGCCGCTGAAGCGCCGGGTTTCACCGGTCTCCGGTGTGTATGCCGTTGAAGTTCTTGGGGTGGCACAACAGCCATTGCCCGGGGTGGCGAATATCGGCCGCCGACCGACAGTGAATGGCGAACGCCAGCAACTGGAAGTCCATTTATTTGATTATCAGTCTGATATTTATGGTTGTCAGATTGAAGTGGTACTACATCACAAACTACGAGATGAAATTAAATTCGCCTCCTTTGATGCGCTGAAAGCGCAAATCGAGCGTGATGCCCAGACTGCGCGGGTGTGGCTGTCTGAGCATCGTCAACATGTCCAACTTCGCCCAAGTAACGGAATTGAGAATCAATGAGCGACTATAAAGATACCCTGAACCTGCCTGAAACAGGGTTTCCGATGCGAGGCAACCTGGCGCAACGCGAGCCTGCAATGCTTAAGCGTTGGTATGACGAGGATCTTTACGGTGAAATCCGTAAAGCCAAGAAAGGTAAAAAATCTTTCGTACTGCATGACGGCCCTCCATATGCCAATGGTGATATTCATATTGGTCACGCACTGAACAAGATTCTCAAAGACATTATTATCAAGTCGAAGTCGATGTCCGGCTTTGACGCGCCTTACGTACCGGGCTGGGATTGTCACGGTCTGCCGATCGAGCTGATGGTAGAGAAAAAAGTCGGTAAACCCGGCCATAAAGTTTCTGCCGCCGAGTTCCGCGAAAAATGCCGTGCTTATGCAGCAGGTCAGGTTGAAGGCCAGAAAGAAAGTTTTATTCGCCTCGGGGTGCTGGGTGAGTGGGACAAGCCTTACCGCACTATGGATTTCGCTACCGAAGCCAATATCATTCGTGCTTTGGGCAAAATTGCCGATAACGGCCACCTGCTGAAAGGTTTCAAACCTGTTCACTGGTGTACCGACTGCGGTTCAGCGCTGGCTGAAGCCGAAGTGGAATACAAAAACAAGGTCTCGCCATCCATCGACGTGAAATTCAAAGCCGTTGATGAAGCAGACGTTTTAAGCAAGTTTAATCTGGCCAGTGGTCATCAGGGACAGGGCGATGTGTCCATTGTGATCTGGACCACGACGCCTTGGACACTACCGGCCAACCGTGCGGTAGCCGTCCGTGATGATCTGGAATATGTGCTGATTCAGGTGGAAGGCGAGCAGCCTCAACGTCTGATTGTGGCCGCTGAGCTGGCAAAAGATGTGATGGATCGTGCCGGTATCGAGCATTTCCACAATCTGGGCTTCTGTAAAGGCGCTGACCTCGATCTGCTGCGCTTTAATCACCCGTTCTACAACTTCGACGTGCCTGTGATTCTGGGTGATCACGTGACCACCGAATCCGGTACGGGCTGTGTCCACACGGCACCAGGCCACGGTCAGGAAGACTTTGTTGTCGGTCAGAAATACGGTCTTGAAGTGGCGAACCCGGTCGGCAGTAACGGCGTATACCTGCCAGATACCGAGTTGTTTGCCGGTCAGCATGTGTTCAAGGCCAACGACGCTGTTGTTGAAACGCTGAAAGAACACGGTGCCTTATTGCACCATCATTCTTATGAGCACAGCTATCCGCATTGCTGGCGTCACAAGACTCCAATTATCTTCCGGGCCACTCCGCAGTGGTTTATTTCTATGGATCAGAACGGTCTGCGTGCAAAAGCGCTGGAAGAAATCAAAGGCGTTCAGTGGATGCCTGAGTGGGGCCAGAGCCGTATTGAGAGCATGGTGGAAGGTCGCCCTGAGTGGTGTATCTCACGCCAGCGTACCTGGGGCGTGCCGATTGCACTTTTCGTCCATAAAGAAACGCAGGAACTGCATCCGGACAGCCTGGCGCTGATTGAAAAAGTGGCTCAGTTGGTGGAAGAGCAAGGCATCCAGGCATGGTGGGATCTCAATCCTGCTGAGATCATGAGTGAAGCTGATGCTGAGCAATACGAGAAAGTGCTGGACACTCTGGATGTCTGGTTCGACTCCGGTGTCACCCACTATGCCGTGGTTGATAACCGCGAAGAGTTTAATGGCAATGCGGCCGATCTTTATCTGGAAGGCTCTGACCAGCATCGTGGCTGGTTCCAGTCTTCTCTGATTTCATCGGTGGCGATGAAAAACAAGGCCCCTTACCGCCAGGTGCTGACCCACGGTTTCGTGGTGGATGGCCAGGGCCGTAAGATGTCCAAATCAATCGGTAACGTGGTGGCGCCAAAAGATGTCACCAATAAGCTGGGCGCTGATATCCTGCGTCTGTGGGTAGCGTCAACTGATTATACCGGCGAAGTGGCGGTGTCAGATGAAATCCTCAAGCGCAGTGCTGATGCTTACCGTCGTATCCGCAATACGGCGCGTTTCCTGCTGGCCAACCTGAGCGGCTTCAATCCGGCCACCGACTGCGTGCCGGCTGAAGAGATGGTCGCGCTGGATCGCTGGGCGGTAGCGCAAGCTAAAGCGGCACAGGATGAAATCATCAAAGCTTACGATGAATACAACCTGCACACAGTGACCCAACGACTGATGCACTTCTGTTCTATCGAAATGGGCTCTTTCTATCTCGATGTGATCAAAGATCGTCAGTATACGGCCAAACGCGGTGGCCATGCCCAGCGCAGCTGCCAGACTGCTTTGTACTATATCGTTGAAGCTCTGGTTCGCTGGATGGCGCCAATCATGTCATTCACCGCCGATGAAATCTGGAATGAGATGCCGGGCGAGCGTGACACCTTTGTCTTCACCGGCGAGTGGTTTGAAGGCCTGTTTGAACTGTCTGAAAATGACGCTTTCAGCAACGAATTCTGGACTGAGATCCAGGCAGTTCGTGGTGCTGTGAACAAACTGCTGGAAGATGCGCGTAACGAAAAACGTATCGGTGGCGCGCTGCAGGCAGAGGTGACGCTGTTTGCGGAGCCTGAGCTGGCAGCCAAGCTCAACAGCCTGGAAGATGAACTGCGATTTGTACTGCTGACTTCCAAAGCTCAGGTGGCTCTGGCCGACAGTCAGCCGGCAGAGGCGAAGCCGACCGAGGTTGCCGGTCTGTCTGTACTGGTGACGGCCTCGCAAGCGGCTAAGTGTGACCGCTGCTGGCACCATGTGGCCGATGTGGGCACCATTGCCGGTCATGAAGAAATCTGTGGCCGTTGTGTGACCAACATCGATGGTCAGGGTGAAGAGCGCAAGTTTGCCTGATGAGTACTTTACCTGCTTTGAAGCAATCCGGAATCCGCTGGCTGTGGCTGGCGGCTCTGGTCTTCGTCATTGATATTGGCACTAAGCTGCTGGTGATGGACACCATGGGCTACGGCTGGCCGAATCGAATTGAAGTCCTGCCATTCTTTAATTTGCTGTATGTGCATAACTATGGCGCGGCTTTCAGTTTTCTGAGTGATGCCAGTGGCTGGCAGCGATGGCTCTTTACCGCCATTGCTCTCGGGGTGACCGCACTGCTTATGGTCTGGATGCGTCGCACCCCAGCCAGTCAACGTATGGTGAATGCTGCTTATGCGCTGATCATCGGGGGTGCCCTCGGCAATCTGTTTGATCGCCTGTACCATGGTTTTGTGGTGGATTTTCTCGATTTCTACATCGGACAGCACCACTGGCCGGCATTTAACATTGCTGACTCGGCAATCTGTGTCGGGGCCGGTCTGATTATTCTGGAAGGCTTACTGGCCGGAAAGACAAAGACCAAAGCAAGCCAGTAAGGCGGCCGGGGTCACGAACCAAGCGCTGCTCGTTGCGATGGGCGGCGCTTTATTGTAAAAAGCGATCGATTTATCCGGTCAGATGAAGCCAGCCGGACCACTCAGAAATTCGTAATCAGGATGTATGTATGTCAGTCATCACACGCAACAGTGAAGTTTTAATGCACTTTTCCATTAAGCTGGCAGATGGCTCTGTCGCTGAGTCTACGCAAGCGATGGGGAAACCGGCTAAGTTTCGTATGGGCGATGGCAGCCTGACTGACAATTTTGAACGCTGTCTGCTTGGCCTGGCGCAGGGCGAGAAAAACCAGTTTGTGCTTGAACCGGAAGATGCCTTCGGGATGCCGAATCCTGATAATATCCATCATATTGATTTAAGTCGTTTTAATTCAGATGCTCCGGCAGAAGTCGGTACTATCATTGCATTCAGCGGCCCGGACGGGCAGGATATCCCAGGTGTGATTACCGCTGTGGTCGGTGATTCTGTCACTGTTGATTTTAATCACCCGCTGGCCGGCCAGCGGGTCACTTTCGATGTTGAAGTGGTCAGCATCGAAGGGTAACCCCATATCCATCCCCGGCCAGACTGAGGCAAGGGGTGGAAGGATGAAGGTAAAGAGTCCTCAGATATGAAAATCTTACTTGCTAACCCTCGTGGCTTCTGTGCCGGTGTTGACCGCGCGATCAGTATCGTTGAGCGTGCGCTGGAGCTGTATCAGCCGCCAATTTACGTCCGTCATGAGGTGGTTCACAACCGATTTGTCGTTGAGGGACTGAAACAGCGTGGGGCTGTCTTCGTGGAAGAGCTAAGCGAAGTGCCGGATGATAATATTGTGATTTTCTCTGCACATGGCGTCTCACAGGCAGTCAGAAATGAAGCAAAAGCGCGCAAGTTAACCGTGTTTGATGCAACCTGCCCTCTGGTCACCAAAGTCCATATGGAAGTTGCCCGCGCCAGCCGCCGCGATATGGAAGTGGTATTGATCGGCCATGCCGGTCATCCAGAGGTCGAAGGCACAATGGGCCAGTACGCCAGCGATACGGGCGGTATGTACCTGGTTGAAACCCCGGTTGATGTCGATCAGCTGAAAGCGATTGTTAAAGATCCAACCAATCTGCACTATGTCAGCCAGACAACCTTGTCAGTGGATGAAACCGCAGAGGTCATCGATCGCTTGCGGCAGGTCTTTCCGGATATTCAGGGGCCGCGTAAAGATGATATCTGCTACGCAACCCAGAATCGTCAGGATGCCGTGCGTGAAATGGCCGCCAGCGTCGATGTGATGATAGTCGTGGGGTCAAAAAACTCTTCAAATTCCAATCGCCTGCGTGAATTAGCTGAAAAACTGGGCACCCCAAGCTACCTGACAGACTGTGCCGAAGATGTCGATGCCAACTGGCTGACCGGCAAAGCGAGTGTTGGCGTCACTGCGGGCGCCTCGGCGCCGGAAGCGTTGGTCAACCAGATTATCGCACGCATTCAGGCGCTGGCCGGTGGCGAAGTGGAAGAGCTGAGCGGCCGTGAAGAGAATATGTTCTTTGAAGTGCCACGGGAACTGCAGGTTAAAAATGTAGGCTAAGCCGTCCGTCGCACGATTATTTATTGAACCCCGGTTATACCGGGGTTTTTTTTCACCGTTATACAGGCTAGATTAATGGGCTGTTTATCTTTCATGGTCTTGGTGTATTGGCCAATCAAGACGGCCCTGAAAGATAAACAGACCTTCATCTGCTGAATGTTTTAAGGAGAAACAGCTATGGTCAGAATCGCGATTGCCGGTGCGGCAGGGCGAATGGGACGCCAGTTACTGAAAGCGACGGCACAGTCTGAGCAGGCACAGGTGGGTGCGGCGACTGAGCGTCCTCAAAGCAGCCTGATCGGCGTTGATGCCGGTGAACTGGCTGGGATTGGTAAGCTGGAAGTGGCTGTGGTCGATGATATTGAAAAAGCGATCAATGATTTTGATGTGCTGATTGATTTCACAGCACCAGTCGCAACCCTGGCAAATCTGGCGCTGTGCCAGCGCCATAATAAGAAAATTGTCATCGGGACAACCGGTTTTAGCGAAGAAGAAAAAGCCCGGATCGATGCAGCTGCAAGCCAGATAGCAGTTGTCATGGCCCCCAACTACAGTGTAGGCGTCAACCTGACGTTCAAGCTGCTGGAAAAAGCGGCCAAGATCATGGGGGATTATTGTGATATCGAAATCATAGAAGCCCACCACAGACATAAAGTCGATGCGCCTTCCGGTACAGCACTGGGGATGGGCGAGGCGATTGCCGGCGCGATGGGGAAAAAACTGAGCGATGTCGCCGTTTATGCCCGTGAAGGGATCACTGGCGAGCGCAGCCGCGATGAAATTGGATTTGCCACGATCCGTGCTGGTGACATCATCGGTGAACACACAGCCATGTTTGCGGACATTGGCGAGCGGGTCGAAATCACTCACAAAGCGACAGACCGTATGACATTTGCCAATGGCGCGGTCCGCGCAGCGGCCTGGCTGGATAAACAACCGGCGGGTTTTTATACCATGCAAGATGTGCTTGGCCTGAACGATCTATAAACACTGCTATCACACTGCAGTCGAGACCGGCTGCAGTTTTCTCTTCTTCTGCTGTTTTCACGCCCCTCTGAATTGCATAAATCATCAAATTCAACGAGAAGGCATTCTTGTTGTGTACTTCTGAGTAAATCCGACAGTTAGCTTGGTTTTTTATCTGCTGGCTGCGCCATTTCCATTCCAATGGCTCAAAAGAAGGTGTTATGTCGCCTGATTTTTGTGATTTTCCTGGTTGATAATTTGTGCTGCGTGTCTGCAAGGCTTGGCAAACGGTTGCCTGAACATGCAGCTCGGATGGCCCACAGAAAAAGGCAGGAAAAGATATGCTTTCTCTGGTTTGGCAGCGTAAGCGGCCGGAGTGGTCGATATTTAAAATTTAATTATTCCCTGTTGTTGACAGTTTGGGCATGGATCACTAGAATGCGCGCAATTTGTCAAAATTCGGCTTGACTGGGGTTTTGACTTTCTATGGAATGGGTAAATGCAATTTTATCTGTTTTATTTGCGTTTTTATGAAGATTGGAGGTTGTCTTGAACAAATCGGCGCTGTTAGTCCTTGAAGACGGGACTGTGTTCCACGGCGTATCCATCGGTGCAGATGGTTCGGCCGTTGGTGAAGTTGTTTTCAATACCTCGATGACGGGGTACCAGGAAATTCTCACTGACCCCTCTTATTCTCAACAGATTGTGACACTTACTTATCCCCACATTGGCAATACCGGAACCAATTCCGAAGACGAAGAATCTACTGCAATCCACGCGCAAGGCCTGGTAATTCGCGACCTCCCTCTGATTGCTTCAAACTTCCGCTCCCAGCAGACCCTGTCTGATTATCTGAAATCCCAAAATATTGTCGGTATCGCTGACATTGACACCCGTAAGCTGACCCGTCTGTTGCGTGAGAAAGGCGCGCAGAATGGTTGCATTATGGCTGGTGCCAATCTGGATCCGGCGCTGGCGCTGGAAAAAGCCAAAGCGTTTCCTGGCCTGAAAGGGATGGATCTGGCGAAGGTTGTGTCGACCAAAGAAAGCTATAGCTGGGCGCAGGGCTCCTGGACGCTGGAAGGCGGACTGCCGGAAGCCAAAGAGGCTGGCGAGTTGCCTTACCATGTCGTGGCTTATGACTTCGGTGCCAAGCGCAATATCCTGCGCATGCTGGTTGACCGGGGTTGCCGCCTGACCGTGGTCCCGGCAGAAACCTCAGCAGAAGAGGTGCTGGCGATGAATCCGGATGGCGTCTTCCTGTCAAATGGCCCTGGCGACCCGGAACCTTGTACTTACGCGATTGAAGCGACCAAAACCTTTCTGGACAAAGGCCTGCCTGTGTTTGGCATTTGCCTGGGACACCAGATCCTGGCGCTGGCAAGCGGCGCAAAAACGGTGAAAATGAAGTTTGGTCACCATGGTGCCAACCACCCGGTCAAAGATCTGGATCGCAATGTGGTGATGATCACCAGCCAGAACCACGGTTTTGCTGCTGATGAAGCCACACTGCCGGATAACCTGCGTGCGACGCATAAATCACTGTTTGACGGCTCTCTACAGGGCATTCACCGTACCGACAAGCCGGCGTTCAGCTTCCAGGGACACCCTGAAGCCAGCCCGGGTCCGCACGATGCGGCACCACTTTTTGACCACTTTATCGACCTGATTAAACAGCACAGCGCCTAAGCCGGAGTAGTAAAACGATGCCAAAACGTACTGACATACAAAGTGTTCTGATTCTGGGTGCCGGCCCGATTGTGATTGGCCAGGCGTGTGAGTTTGACTACTCAGGTGCACAAGCGTGTAAAGCGCTGCGTGAGGAAGGTTACCGCGTTATCCTGGTGAACTCGAACCCGGCCACCATCATGACCGATCCGGAAATGGCGGATGCGACTTATATTGAGCCGATTCACTGGGAAGTGGTGCGCAAGATCATTGAAAAAGAGCGCCCTGATGCCGTTCTGCCGACGATGGGCGGCCAGACCGCACTGAACTGTGCGCTGGATCTGGAGCGACACGGCGTACTGGCTGAATTCGGTGTCGAAATGATTGGTGCAACAGCCGATGCGATCGACAAAGCTGAAGACCGCTCGCGCTTTGATAAAGCCATGAAGTCGATTGGTCTGGCGTGTCCGCGTGCCGATACTGCGAAAACCATGGAAGAAGCCTACAAAGTCCTCGATATGGTCGGCTTCCCTTGTATCATCCGTCCGTCTTTCACCATGGGTGGTACAGGCGGCGGTATCGCCTATAACAAAGAAGAATTTGAAGAAATCTGTCGCCGTGGTCTGGACTTATCCCCAACCAACGAGCTGCTGATTGACGAGTCACTGATTGGCTGGAAAGAGTACGAGATGGAAGTGGTTCGTGATAAGAACGACAACTGCATCATCGTCTGTGCCATTGAAAACTTCGACCCAATGGGGATTCACACCGGTGACTCGATCACAGTTGCGCCTGCCCAGACACTGACGGACAAAGAATACCAGCTGATGCGAAATGCGTCGCTGGCCGTACTGCGCGAAATCGGTGTTGAGACTGGTGGGTCAAACGTCCAGTTCGGGATTAACCCGAAAGATGGCCGCATGGTCATCATTGAGATGAACCCGCGTGTTTCCCGCTCTTCTGCCCTGGCCTCGAAAGCGACCGGCTTCCCGATTGCCAAAGTGGCAGCAAAACTGGCCGTTGGCTTCACGCTGGATGAGCTGATGAACGACATCACAGGTGGTGCAACACCGGCGTCGTTTGAACCAACCATCGACTATGTCGTAACCAAGATCCCACGCTTCAACTTTGAAAAGTTCGCCGGTGCCAACGACCGTCTGACCACTCAGATGAAGTCTGTCGGCGAGGTGATGGCGATTGGCCGCAACCAGCAAGAGTCGCTGCAAAAAGCATTGCGTGGCCTGGAAGTGGGTGCCAACGGCTTTGATGAAATGGTGGATCTGGACGATCCGGAAGCACTGACCAAGATCCGCCACGAGCTGAAAGAAGCGGGTGCTGAGCGTATCTGGTACATCGCCGATGCCTTCCGTGCCGGGCTGTCTGTGGATGGCGTGTTTAACCTGACCAATATTGACCGCTGGTTCCTGGTCCAGATCGAAGAGATCGTCCAAATGGAAGCCAAGGTCAAAGAAGACGGCTTTGCCGGTCTGACCGGTGATTTCCTGCGTCAGCTCAAGCGCAAAGGCTTCTCAGATGCCCGACTGGCGAAACTGCTGGGTGTGGCTGAGCTGGAAATCCGCAAAGAGCGTGACCGCCACAATATCCACCCGGTTTACAAGCGTGTGGATACCTGTGCGGCTGAGTTCTCTTCAGATACCGCATACATGTACTCCTCATATGATGAAGAGTGTGAAGCCAACCCGACCGATCGTGACAAGATCATGGTACTGGGTGGCGGCCCGAACCGTATCGGTCAGGGGATCGAATTCGATTACTGCTGTGTTCATGCGTCTCTGGCACTGCGCGAAGACGGTTACGAAACCATCATGGTGAACTGTAACCCTGAGACAGTCTCTACTGACTATGACACTTCAGATCGCCTGTATTTCGAACCAGTGACGTTGGAAGATGTCCTCTCGATCGTTCGCGTCGAGAAACCGAAAGGTGTCATCGTTCAGTACGGTGGTCAGACGCCGCTGAAACTGGCGCGTGCACTGGAAGCGGCCGGTGTGCCGATTATCGGAACCAGCCCGGATGCGATTGACCGCGCTGAAGACCGTGAACGTTTCCAGGCTGCCGTTGAGCGTCTGGGCCTGAAGCAGCCTGAAAACGCCACTGTGACCACCATGGAGCAGGCTGTTGAGAAATCGAAAGAAATCGGTTTCCCGCTGGTGGTACGTCCTTCATATGTACTGGGCGGTCGTGCGATGGAAATCGTGTACGACGAAAATGACCTGCGCCGTTATTTCAACGAAGCGGTCAGCGTTTCGAACGAATCACCTGTGCTGCTGGATCGCTTCCTGGACGATGCCACGGAAGTGGATGTGGATGCCATCTGTGACGGCGAGCGTGTGGTGATCGGCGGGATCATGGAGCATATCGAGCAAGCGGGTGTTCACTCAGGTGACTCCGCCTGTTCACTGCCAGCTTATACCCTGAGCCAGGAAATTCAGGATGAAATGCGTCGTCAGGTTGAGAAGCTGGCGTTTGAACTGGGTGTTCGCGGCCTGATGAATACCCAGTTTGCGGTCAAAGATAACGAAGTGTATCTGATTGAGGTGAACCCTCGTGCCGCACGGACTGTGCCTTTTGTCTCCAAAGCAACAGGCGCGCCTCTGGCGAAAATCGCTGCCCGCGTGATGGCCGGCCAGACACTGGAACAGCAAGGCTTCACCAAGGAAATCATTCCGCCTTACTACTCAGTGAAGGAAGTGGTGCTGCCTTTCAACAAGTTCCCGGGTGTCGACCCGCTGCTGGGTCCGGAAATGCGCTCAACCGGCGAAGTCATGGGTGTGGGTGATACCTTCGCTGAAGCGTTTGCTAAAGCGGAACTGGGCTGCGGTAAAGAGCACAGCCGTGAAAATGCTGGTCGTGCACTGCTGTCTGTCCGTAATAACGACAAACGCCGTGTGGTTGACCTGGCTGCCAAGCTGGTGAAGCTGGGTTACGAGCTGGATGCGACTCATGGTACTGCAGTGATTCTGGGTGAAGCGGGTATTAATCCACGCCTGGTGAACAAGGTGCATGAAGGCCGTCCTCATATTCTTGACCGTATCAAGAACAACGAGTACAGCTATATCATCAATACCGCTGAAGGCCGTCAGGCGATTGAAGATTCTAAAGTGCTGCGCCGTGGCGCTCTGCTGGAGAAGGTGAACTACACCACGACCCTGAACGCTGCGTTTGCAACCTGTATGGCACTGACAGCGGATGACCGCAATAAAGTGACCTCAGTGCAAGAGCTTCATGCAAGGCTGAATCAGGCGTAACAGCCAGCTGGAAAAGCAATCAAAAGCCCGTCGTTGTGAAACGACGGGCTTTTTTTTTGTGTTATTTTTTACGCGCGATGAAGACGGCGGTTCATCGCACAAGCCTGAATCTGGCTAGTATGATTCGTACAGATCTGTATATAACTGACGTTCGAAACTGAAAATCTCAGGTGTGACTGCCGTGGCATCTTCTTGCTTTTCTGGTGGCAGGTAGTTCGTGACAAACTGAACAAACAATAAAGGCTTCCCGGATTTGGTTGTCATCACGCCGGCTAAATTGAATGTGCCATAGAGAGAGCCTGACTTGGCGGCCAGCTGATTTTGCAGTGGCTGATGCCGGATGCTCTGGCGGTAGCGCAGGGTGCCCGTCTGGCCAGAAACGGGCAAGTCAGCCAGCAGGTTCAAGCTGGCATTATGCTGATAGATGTAAGTCACTACTTTCATCATATCGCTCGCCATGATGCGGTTATCGCGGGATAAACCAGAACCGTCAGCCAAGACAGCCCGGCTCAGATCGATACCGGTATGCTCCGTGATAATTTGCTTGATGGCTTCGGTCCCATTGCGAAAACTGCCAGGCTGATCGAAAAAGCGCTGCCCCAGCGTTTTGGCAAGGTTATCGGCAATCAGATTATCAGAATCTTCCAGCATCACTTTCAGCAAGACAGGTAAAGGTGCTGAGCGATGCGTCGTGATTACATGGCCAGCCTGACTGTCATCGCGCACAATGTTGCCTTCAAAAGCAATGCCGGTTCGCTCAAGTTCCTGCAGGAGCACTTCGCGGACATAGGCCTCGGTATCCACGACCGCAAAATTGAGCGGCAAAGGCTTGTCCCGCTGCGGCAGGCAGCCGTTCAGCTGATAATGGTTGCCGGGTTGGGTTTGCAGCTCTAAAGAACAGAAGGTCGATTTTTGCTGTGCTTTGCTGACGATGGTTGCAAGGCTGGTGGCACTGATGGGTTGATGGGCCGGAATATGAAGCCGTGTTGACTGGCCCAGTGGCCGGTCACTGTATAAGGCCGCCTGAACACAGTTGTGTTCCAGGGTGATGCTGCTGGACGGGGCACTGTAGCAAACACCCAGGCTGTCCCAGGGCCAGCCGGATGCCTGTTCGTAGCCGGTAAACTGGCTGCCGTTGAGGTAGAGATTGCCTTTGATGTGATGCACGCCTTTTTGTTTGAGCGTGCGCAACATAGCTGCAAGATCTTCCCGTGACAGCGTTGGATCGCCACTGAAACGGATAATATAGTCCGCTTTGTTCTGCTCTAACCGCGTAGTAAAGCGAAAATTCTGATCCAGGTACAGGCTTGCTGCCAGTGCTGTCAGCAGCTTCTGGGTGCTGGCAGGTGCTTGTAATTGTTCTGCACGCTGACTGAAAATGGTCTGTCCTGTTGCCGGATCAGTAATCAGCAGAGCCAGATCATGACCTGAGGGGAGTAAGGCAATGGCCCTCTCAGGAGAAAATTCGGCCAAAGCCGAATGAGAGAAGACGAGTGCTGCGAAAAATAAGCCAACTTTCTTTTTCATAGTGATGACGAGCCGTTGTAAACCTAACTGGGAATCATAGGGGGTAAGAGCGCAGGGTGGCAATGAAAGTTCGTTAATATCCTGTAAGATATATTTTCATATATCTAAGACCGCTTCGCTTGTGCATCAGAGAAGTCAGACAAAGGTGGCAAGCGACGGAATGTGATGAATCGTCAGGGACGCAACAGCAAGCGGCAGACAGAGGTTGCATCCGAGGTCGAGTATTAGGTATCTTGTTAGACAGAAAAGCCGTTTCTTCTATTCATGTGTTAGCCCAGACTTGTGCTGGGCTGGCTTTTTTTTTGTCCGAAAAGCAATCCTGCTTTTTTGGCGTTTCGAGGTAGATTACTTTATGGAAAAGATCCCAATGACAGTCCGCGGCGAACAGCAGCTGCGTCAAGAGCTGGACGCCTTGATGAAACGTCGTCCACAGATTACAGAGGCCATTGCCGAAGCTCGTGAGCTGGGTGACCTGAAAGAGAATGCGGAATATCACGCGGCCCGAGAGGAGCAAGGGATCTGTGAAGCACAGATTCGCGATATTGAATATAAGTTGTCGGTTGCTCAGGTGATTGATGTCACCAAGATGACAAACCACGGCAAAGTGATTTTTGGCGCTACAGTAACTTTGCTGGATGTGAATACCGATGCCGAAGTGACTTACTGCATTGTCGGGGATGACGAAGCTGATATTAAGAAAGGGCTGATTTCGGTTAACTCGCCCATTGCTCGCGGTTTGATTGGCAAGCAGGAAGGCGATGAAGTCAGTATTGCCACACCGGGTGGCCGCAAAGAGTTTGAGATCGAAAAGGTCGAGTACGTTTAAGGGGCAGGGTCTGGTGCTTTATTGTTAATAAATGTAACAGCAACCGGGCCTTGATGAAGTAAAAAAGGCCGCGTTGGCGGCCTTTTTTATTTGCGGGGAAGCTCGATTTTCCGGTCTTCCGACTGACGGTACAGCACCAGGATATTACCGATAACCTGTACTTTTTCAGCCTGAGTTTCGCGCACAATGGCATCAACAATCAGTTGCTTGGTTTCGCGCTCTTCAGCGGCAACCTTCACCTTGATCAGTTCATGATGGTTCAGGGCCAGTTCGATTTCTGACAGCACGGCTTCAGTCAGGCCGTTGGCGCCCATCAGGACCACAGGCTTGAGGCTGTGAGCAAGGCCTTTCAGGTATTGCTTCTGTTTGGTGCTTAGATTCATGGTGACTCAATATCTATAACAAGGGTTGAAAACAGGGTATTCTAACGCCATCTAGTCAATATGACTAACGTTGTTTCGTTGCGCTGGTGTTCCTGCCAACTCTGGGCCACAGTAAAAGTAGTACTGTTGAACCAGATCGGGAACCATAGGTGTTTGGGTTGATTCGCATTGGGTAATGCATGAGTAAAAAGAAACATTCTGCCAGTTCCGGACGCTGGCTGAAGGAACATTTTGATGATAAGTATGTCATGGAAGCCCAGAAAAAGGGTTACCGTTCCCGAGCCATTTTCAAACTGGAGGAAATCCAGAACAAAGATAAGTTGTTAAAACCAGGGATGACAGTTGTCGATCTGGGCGCTGCACCCGGGGGCTGGTCTCAGTATGCAGCCAGTGTTGTGGGGGATTCAGGGCAAGTGATTGCCTGTGATATTCTGCCGATGGACTCCCTGCCTGGTGTGAGCTTTTTACAGGGCGACTTCCGTGAAGAAGCTGTGCTGGATGCATTACTTGAGCGAATTCAGCCGGATATGGTTGATGTTGTTTTGTCTGACATGGCGCCGAACATGAGTGGTAATCTGGCATCAGATCAGCCTAGAGCAATGTATCTTGTTGAACTAGCATTAGATATGTGCAGGCAGGTGCTTGCGCCCAATGGAAGTTTTGCGGTAAAAGTTTTCCAGGGCGAAGGTTTCGACCAGTATCTGGCCGAGGTGCGCAGCATGTTCAAGGCAGTTAAAATCCGTAAACCAGACTCCTCAAGGGATCGTTCCCGTGAAGTCTATATTGTGGCTACAGGTTATAAACTGTAGTACCCTACATTCATCTTTAAAGTTATCGCGAGGTTAACACCTTGAGTGACATGGCAAAAAACTTGATTTTGTGGTTAGTCATCGCCGTGGTGCTGATGTCTGTTTTTCAGAGCTTCGGTCCGGGAGATAGTGCTGGCCGTCAAGTCGACTATACGACTTTTGTCCGGGAAATCGGTCAGGATCAGATTAGGGAAGTACGGTTCAGTGATCGTGAAATTACGGTATTTAAGCGTGATAACACCCGTTATGTGACCTACCTGCCTGTCTTGAATGACCAGAAATTGCTGGACGATCTGATTAATGCCAACGTAAAAGTGGTTGGGACACCACCGGAAGAGCCGAGCTTACTGGCTTCTATCTTCATCTCCTGGTTCCCGATGCTGTTGCTGATTGGGGTCTGGATTTTCTTTATGCGCCAGATGCAGGGCGGTGGTGGCAAAGGTGCCATGTCGTTCGGTAAATCGAAAGCGCGCATGATGAGCGAAGATCAGATCAAAACGACTTTCAATGACGTTGCTGGCTGTGATGAAGCCAAAGAGGACGTCAAAGAATTGGTGGATTACCTGCGTGACCCGAGCCGCTTCCAGAAACTGGGGGGTAAAATCCCAACCGGTGTGCTGATGGTTGGTCCTCCTGGTACGGGTAAAACCCTGCTGGCCAAAGCCATTGCCGGTGAAGCCAAAGTGCCTTTCTTTACGATTTCGGGTTCTGACTTTGTCGAAATGTTTGTCGGTGTGGGTGCATCCCGTGTCCGTGACATGTTTGAACAAGCCAAGAAAGCGGCGCCTTGTATTATCTTCATCGATGAAATTGATGCGGTTGGTCGTCAGCGTGGCGCGGGCGTCGGTGGTGGTCACGATGAACGTGAGCAGACACTGAACCAGATGCTGGTGGAAATGGATGGTTTTGAAGGTCATGAAGGGATTATCGTGATCGCAGCAACCAACCGACCTGATGTTCTGGATCCGGCTCTGTTACGTCCGGGTCGTTTTGACCGCCAGGTTGTTGTCGGTCTGCCTGATGTACGTGGCCGTGAACAAATCCTGAAAGTGCATATGCGCAAGGTACCGCTGGATGGGGATGTTGAACCATCACTGATTGCCCGTGGTACACCCGGCTTCTCAGGTGCTGATCTGGCAAACCTGGTGAACGAAGCGGCACTGTTTGCTGCCCGTGGCAACAAACGAACTGTGTCTATGGTGGAATTCGAGCTGGCGAAAGACAAGATCATGATGGGCGCTGAGCGTAAATCTATGGTGATGTCTGAAGAGCAGAAAGAATCGACCGCTTATCACGAAGCGGGACATGCCATTATCGGCCGACTGGTACCGGATCATGACCCGGTTTACAAAGTGTCCATTATCCCTCGGGGTCGTGCACTGGGTGTGACCATGTACCTGCCGGAGCAGGATCGTGTTAGCCACTCGAAAGAGTATCTGGAGTCGATGATCTCCAGCTTGTACGGTGGCCGACTGGCAGAAGAGCTGATTTACGGTGTAGAAAAAGTCTCTACCGGTGCGTCAAACGATATTGAACGTGCCACCGATATCGCGCGTAAGATGGTCACTCAGTGGGGTTTCTCGGAGAAACTGGGTCCTCTGTTGTACGCAGAAGATGAAGGTGAAGTATTCCTGGGCCGTTCAGTGACGAAGACAAAACATATGTCTGATGACACTGCGCGTACCATTGATACTGAAGTGCGTGCCATTATCGATCGTAACTATGAGCGTGCCCGTGAAATTCTGACAGGCAATATGGATATTCTTCACTCAATGAAAGATGCGTTGATGAAGTATGAAACCATTGATGCCGGCCAGCTTGATGACCTGATGGCGCGTAAATCTGAAATTCGCGCACCGAAAGGCTGGGGTGACAAAGACGACACCCTGAAAGCGGAAGCGACAGAGTCACAAAATAAAGCGAGTGAGGCGGCAGGTGACAAGCCGGCTGAAAAGCCTGAGCAGGTGCAGCAGCCACACCACAGCGAAGAAAATGATAAACCGCAGGCCTGATGCCTGGCGGTGAATACGAAACCCCGGGGCGACTCGGGGTTTTTTGTTTCTGCTGTGTCAGGTATTCTCGCTTGATAAGAAACAAGTGAGCCTCAATAGAGTATGAGTGCTCCCCCAGCCAGGAGTAATGGGCCTTGTTACTGAAAAGCAAAGAAAAAACTTTGGATCTTTCTTACCCGCATACCATGGGAGTCCTCAATTTCACACCGGATTCATTTTCTGATGGCGGGAAATATAACCAGTTGGATCAGGCACTAAGGCACGTTGAAGACATGCTGGCCGTCGGAACCAGTATCATCGATATTGGCGGTGAATCGACGCGACCCGGTGCGGCTGAAGTGTCCGTCGCGGAAGAGTTGGACCGCGTTGTGCCCATCGTAGAAGCGATTGCCCAGCGATTCGATTGCTGGATCTCAGTTGATACCAGTAAAGCGCAAGTCATGACTGAGACAGTCAATGCCGGCGCGGATTTGATCAATGATATTCGTGCGCTGCTTGAACCGGGTGCGATGGCAGCCGCGGCCGCGGCTGATGTCCCTATTTGTTTAATGCATATGCAAGGTCAACCGCGTACAATGCAGCACCAGCCGCATTATGATGACCTGCTGTCAGATGTGGGTACGTTCCTTTCTGAACGAATTCACGCCTGTGAAAATGCCGGTATTCATCGCGAAAAACTGCTGCTGGATCCCGGGTACGGTTTTGGTAAAACCCTGGAACACAATTATCAGTTGCTGGCACATCTGGAGCAATTCCATCAGTTTGGCTTACCGCTGCTGGTCGGCATGTCCAGAAAGTCCATGATATGTAAATTACTGAATAAAACACCTGCGGAAGCACTGGCAGGGAGCCTGGCCTGCGCGGCAATTGCTGCGATGAAGGGCGCCCAGATTATCCGTGTTCATGATACCCGTGAAACACAGGATGTACTGGCTGTCTGCCGGATGACGCTTGAACAGGAAAATAAAGCGCTAGGAGCGAAGATTAATGGCTGAACGTAAATATTTCGGCACCGATGGTGTCCGTGGCCGTGTTGGCCAGTCACCGATCACCCCTGAGTTTGTCTTGAAACTGGGCTGGGCGGCGGGCCGGGTGTTGTCGCAGCAGGGCACCAAGAAAGTCATTATTGGTAAAGACACACGTATTTCTGGCTATATGCTGGAATCTGCGCTGGAAGCCGGATTAGCAGCCGCAGGTTTGCAAGCCGCGTTTACCGGGCCAATGCCGACACCTGCCGTGGCATATCTGACGCGCACATTCCGTGCTGAAGCGGGCATTGTGATTTCGGCTTCTCATAACCCTTATTATGATAACGGGATTAAGTTCTTCTCGTCAGAGGGAACCAAATTGCCTGACGCTGTCGAAGCTGCCATCGAAGCAGAAATGGATAAAGAGCTGGTCTGTGTCGAATCTGCCAGCCTCGGCAAAGCCTACCGGATTAACGATGCGGCCGGTCGCTATATCGAATTTTGCAAAGGCACTTTTCCTTCCCACCTGAGTCTGGAAGGCTATAAGGTTGTGGTCGATTGTGCCCACGGCGCCACTTATCACATTGCGCCGAATGTCTTTCGCGAATTGGGGGCAGAAGTGATCACACTCGGCTGCGAGCCGAATGGTATCAATATTAATGCCGAAGTCGGGGCAACGGATGTTCGCGCCTTGCAGGCCAAAGTCCTGCAGGAACAAGCGCATTTCGGTATTGCACTGGACGGTGATGGCGATCGGGTGATCATGGTCGATGAAGCGGGCAACAAGGTCGATGGCGACCAGATTGCTTATATCATCGCCCGTGATGCACAGCGACGCGGCGAACTGAAAGGGGGCGTCGTGGGGACATTGATGACCAACCTGGGTATGGAGCTGGCGCTGAAAGAACTGGGGATCCCGTTTGTTCGTGCGCAGGTCGGCGATCGTTATGTGATGGAAGAGCTGGTGAAAAACCAGTGGAGCATAGGCGCGGAAAACTCCGGGCATGTGATCGTGCTGGACAAAGTGACCACAGGTGACGGCATCGTGGCGGGCCTGCAAGTGATGGCTGCGCTTGTCAGTAGCCAACAGTCCCTCAAGTCACTGTGCGAGGGGCTGACCATGTTCCCGCAGGTCCTGGAAAACGTGCGCTTCTCTGGTGATTCCAACCCCTTGGAATCTGAGGCGGTACTGGCCGCGAAAGCCGCTGCAGAAGCCAAACTTGGTGAACGTGGTCGCGTCTTGTTGCGTAAGTCTGGTACAGAGCCGCTCATTCGTGTCATGGTGGAAGGTGAAGACGGGACGCTGGTCAGTGACTCGGCCTTGTCGATTGCTGCTGCTGTAAAAGAGTGCTGTTAAACGCTTGCCTGAAAAGGGGTTCCGGTTTCTTCGTCTGTAACCGGAATCCTGCTTCGTAAACTGTTTATTTATTGCCCAAGCGATTCATCGATCACGACATTGTGAGAAAAATCGCTTGTCACTCCTGTCGGCATTCGCTAGTATTCCCTCGCTCCTGACAAAGGGGGACGCTGGCACTGCTGTTGCAAAGCCGGCACAACACTATGGAACATAGGTGGAACCCATGTACGAAATTCTACTTGTGATTTATCTGTTGGCTGCGCTTGGTGTAATTGGCCTGGTTCTGGTTCAACAGGGTAAAGGCGCAGATATGGGAGCCTCATTCGGGGCTGGTGCATCAGGAACATTGTTCGGTGCCAGCGGCTCTGGTAATTTTTTGACCCGAATGACTGCAATTTTTGCAACGGTATTTTTTGCAATCAGCTTGGTTCTGGGTAATTTAAGCTCGAAACAAGCGGATGCAACCAGTGGCTGGGAAAACTTAACTGCCCCAGCACAGCAAGAACAAACTGTTGAGAAAACTGAGCAAGCGCCTGTAAACAGCGATATTCCTCAGTAAACAGATTTGCCGAGATGGTGAAATTGGTAGACACGCTAGCATGAGGTGCTAGTGCCGTAAGGTGTAGGGGTTCAAGTCCCCTTCTCGGCACCATTGTTTCCGTTACTTGAAAGAGTAACCGCTGAGGGATATAATCGCCCTCAGAATTACGGACGCGGGGTGGAGCAGCTTGGTAGCTCGTCGGGCTCATAACCCGAAGGTCGTCGGTTCAAATCCGGCCCCCGCAACCAACTTGGACGAAGGTTTGAGTGATTTTCTCAGGCCATCGATGGATTGCCGCCCAGATTAAACCGGCACCATAACCGAGTTTTGAAAAACGACGATTCCTGGAACAGAATCGATTTCGTTTTTCTGCTATAACCTTTAGAGGTTGTAGTGATCAGGGTCCAGAGATAATAAACCCCGTAATTCGGGGTTTTTTATTATCTGCAACATGACCATTCAGGTATCTACTGGGCTTTAATGCCCTTTTTTTGTTTCCAGGGGGTTGTCTTGACCGCTTTAGAGATGCAACTAACTGAACTATTGGAAGCGCCAGTCACTGCCTTGGGCTATGAACTGGTGGGTCTGGAGTTTATTCGTGCGGGTGAACATTCCACATTGCGTGTGTTCATTGACCACGAAAACGGTATCACAGTCGATGATTGTGCCGATGTGAGCCGTCAGATCAGTGCAGTGATGGATGTAGAAGATCCGATTACTGTTGCTTATAACCTGGAGGTTTCATCCCCGGGTCTGGATCGTCCGCTGTTTAAAGCGGCACATTATGAGCAGTTTATTGGCCACGAGGTCAGCCTGGTCCTGAAAATGGCGATGAACAATCGCCGTAAGTGGAAAGGTGACATTGTTGCCGTTGACGGCGAGCTGGTCACGTTGAACGTGAAAGGCGATGAAGAAACCTTTGCGCTTAGCAATATTGCCAAAGCCAACCTGGTTCCAAAATTCTAACCGCTAAATTGGGGCATTAGAAATGAACAAAGAAATCTTGGCTGTCGTTGAAGCGGTATCCAACGAGAAAGCTGTTCCGCGTGAGCGTATCTTCGAAGCACTGGAGATTGCACTGGCAACAGCAACAAAGAAAAAGTACGAAGCAGAAATTGACGTCCGTGTTGCGATCGATCGTAAAACGGGTGACTTCGATACCTACCGTCGCTGGAAAGCTGTGGATGAAGTCACGGCACCAACGCTGGAGATTACTCTGGAAGCGGCCCAGTATGACGATGACAGCATTGAGCTGGGTGATTACGTTGAAGAGCAGATCGATTCTGTGACCTTTGACCGTATCACGACCCAAACGGCAAAGCAGGTGATCGTGCAGAAAGTACGTGAAGCTGAGCGTGCGCAGATTGTTGAACAGTTTATCGATAACGAAGGTGAGCTGATTACAGGCGTGGTGAAGAAAGTGAACCGCGACGCCATTATTGTTGATCTGGGTAATAACGCTGAAGCTGTGATTCTGCGTGAAGACCAGTTGCCGCGTGAAAACTTCCGTCCAGGTGACCGCGTCCGTGGTCTGCTGTATGCTGTGCGCCCGGAAGCACGTGGTTTCCAGTTGTTCATGACGCGTTCCAAGCCAGAAATGCTGTCTGAACTGTTCCGCATCGAAGTGCCGGAAATCGGTGAAGAGATGATCGAACTGATGGGCGCGGCTCGTGATCCTGGCTCTCGTGCCAAGATTGCAGTGAAGACCAATGACAAGCGTATCGACCCGGTTGGCGCCTGTGTTGGTATGCGTGGTGCACGTGTTCAGGCGGTATCCGGTGAGCTGGGTGGCGAACGCATCGATATCGTACTGTGGGACGAAAACCCTGCTCAGTACGTTATCAATGCAATGGCGCCGGCTGAGGTGAGCTCCATCATTGTGGATGAAGACAACCACACCATGGATATCGCGGTTGAGAAAGATAACCTGGCGCAGGCCATCGGCCGTAGCGGACAGAACGTTCGCCTGGCATCGATGCTGACGGGCTGGGAACTGAATGTGATGACTGTAGATGATCTGCAGAAAAAACATCAGGCTGAAGCGCAGGCATCAATTGACCTGTTTGTGAAGTACCTGGAAATCGAGGAAGAATTCTCGATTGTTCTGGTTGAAGAAGGCTTTACCAGCCTGGAAGAAGTCGCTTATGTCCCGGTTCAGGAATTAATGTCAATTGACGGCCTGGACGAAGACACAGTGAACGAATTGCGTAACCGTGCGAAAGAAGCACTGACCACTATTGCCCTTGCCCAGGAAGAGTCTCTGGATGGCGTTGAGCCTGCCGAAGACCTGCTGAGCCTGGATGGTATGGAACGCGAACTGGCGTTCAAACTGGCCGCAAAAGGTATCTGTACGCTGGAAGATCTGGCTGACCAAGGTACTGATGATCTCCTGGACATCGAAGGCCTGAATGAAACCAGCGCGGGTGAATTGATCATGGCTGCCCGTAATATCTGCTGGTTCAGCGACGAAGCATAATTAATTAGCAAGGGAGGAGCAGCATGTCAGAGGTTTCAATTAAGGCACTTGCCGAAGAAATCGGTACCCCGATTGATCGTTTGCTTCAACAGTTTGCCGATGCTGGTATCAGCAAAAAAGCTGAAGACAGTGTCAATCAACAGGAAAAAGAGTCCCTGTTGAGCCACCTGAAAAAAGAACACGGTGGCCACACTGACGAAGCACCGACCCGCCTGACTCTGCAACGCAAGACCCGAAGCACGCTGAGTGTGTCTGGTACTGGCGGTAAGAGCAAAAACATTCAAGTAGAGGTGCGTAAAAAGCGCACCTATGTCAAGCGCTCAGCCCTAGAGGAAGAGCAACGTGCTGAAGAAGCGCGGAAGGCAGAAGAAGAGGCTAAGCGTGCTGCAGAAGAAGCAGCAAAACGTGAAGCAGAAGCGCAAGCAAAACGCGAAGCGGAAGAAAAAGCCAAGCGTGAAGCGGAAGAAAAGCGCTTAGCAGAAGAGAAAGCCCAGCAGTCAGAGAAGCAAGCGAAACGTGATGCCGTGGATGACAGTTCACGCCAAGCGGAAGAGAAAGCGAAACGTGCTGCTGAGCAACAGGCTAAAAAAGAAGCTGAAGAACTGCAACGCCGCCGGGAAGAGGAAGCCAAGCGTAAAGCCGAGGAAGAAAGTCAGCGTCAGCTAGAAGAGGCACGCAAAATGGCAGAAATCAATGAAAAGAACTGGTCGAAAAAGGACCAGGAAACAGGTGCTATGGAACAATCAGACTACCACACGACCACCTCCACCTATGCCCGTGCGGCGGAAGATGAGCAAGATCGCCGCGAGGAAGAATCTCGCCGTCGAGCGAAGAAGAAAAAGGCGCCAAGCGGCCCTAAAAGTGATGACCGCGAGCAGCGTGAGCGTCCAATGCCTCAACGTGGCGGCCGTAACCAGCGTGGTCGTGGCAAGCAGCAGATGAGCAAGCCTTCATCAATGCGTCACGGTTTTGATAAGACAGCCACAGTTGCGAAAGCAGATGTTGTGATCGGTGAAACCATTGTGGTTTCTGAGCTGGCCAACAAAATGGCAGTGAAAGCGGCTGAAGTCATCAAAGTGATGATGAAAATGGGCGCAATGGCGACCATTAACCAGGTGATTGATCAGGAAACCGCTCAGCTGGTTGCTGAAGAAATGGGTCACAAGGTTATTCTGCGCAAAGAGAACGAGCTGGAAGAAGCGGTACTGTCTGATCGCGATGAGAATCTGGCTTCTGTCCCTCGTGCGCCAGTGGTGACCATCATGGGTCACGTTGACCATGGTAAAACTTCCACACTGGATTACATCCGTAAAGCACACGTTGCAGCCGGCGAAGCTGGTGGTATTACCCAGCACATCGGTGCATACCACGTTGAAACCGACAACGGAATGATCACCTTCCTGGATACACCAGGACACGCCGCGTTTACCGCCATGCGTGCTCGTGGTGCTCAGGCGACAGATATCGTTGTTCTGGTTGTTGCAGCAGACGATGGTGTGATGCCACAGACAATCGAAGCAATCCAGCACGCGAAAGCGGCGGGTGTACCGCTGATCGTTGCTGTGAACAAGATCGATAAAGAAGATGCGAACCCAGACAACGTGAAGAACGAGCTGGCTCAGTACGATGTAATGCCGGAAGAGTGGGGCGGTGAGAACATGTTTGTTCACATCTCTGCGAAACAAGGCACCAACATTGACGGTCTGCTGGAAGCGATTCTGCTGCAAGCGGAAGTCCTGGAGTTGAAAGCCGTTTCTGAAGGCATGGCGAAAGGTGTGGTGGTTGAATCCCGTCTGGATAAAGGCCGTGGTCCGGTTGCGACTGTGCTGGTTCAGGAAGGTACGCTGCGCAAAGGTGATATCGTCCTGTGTGGCCTGGAATATGGTCGTGTTCGTGCGATGCGTGACGAACTGGGTCGTGAAATTGAAGAAGCCGGCCCGTCTATCCCGGTTGAGATTCTGGGTCTGTCCGGTGTACCGTCTTCGGGTGACGAAGCGACAGTGGTGCGCGATGAGCGTAAAGCGCGTGAAGTGGCACTCTACCGTCAAGGGAAGTTCCGCGATGTGAAACTGGCGCGTCAGCAAAAAGCCAAGCTGGAGAACATGTTCTCGAACATGACTGCCGGTGAAGTTGCTGAACTGAACGTGGTCCTGAAAGCTGATGTACAGGGTTCAGTGGAAGCGATTGCTGATTCACTGCGTAAGCTGTCAACGGAAGAAGTGAAAGTGAACATCGTTGGCTCCGGCGTGGGTGGTATCACTGAAACGGATGCCGTACTGGCTGCTGCGTCTAACGCGATTCTGCTGGGCTTTAACGTCCGTGCCGATGCATCTGCCCGTAAGACCATCGAAGCTGAGAACCTGGATCTGCGCTACTATTCCATCATCTATCAGCTGATTGATGAAGTGAAAGCAGCGATGGGTGGCATGCTGTCGCCTGAGTTCAAGCAGGAAATCATCGGTCTGGCTGAAGTGCGTGATGTGTTCAAATCACCGAAACTGGGTGCGATTGCCGGCTGTATGGTGACCGAAGGTACCATCAAGCGTAGCAACCCAATTCGTGTCCTGCGTGATAACATTGTTATTTACGAAGGTGAACTGGAATCACTGCGTCGCTTTAAAGATGACGTACAAGAAGTGAAGAACGGTTACGAGTGTGGTATCGGCGTGAAGAACTATAATGATGTTCGCGTTGGTGACCAGATTGAAGTTTACGAAATCGTTGAAATTCAGCGTACGCTGGATTAATCAGGTTGCTCGCTGACCTGGCATGAACACTGGGGAGCTTCGGCTCCCCTTTGTGTCGAGGTCAGCGGCCGACTTTTAGAGAGAGAATCAAATGGCGAAAGAATTCAGCCGCACACAACGTGTTGCTCAGCAGCTGCAAAAAGAGCTGGCAGTGATTCTGCAACGCGAAATTAAAGATCCCCGTATTGGCATGGCGACAATTTCCAGCGTGGAAGTCTCCCGTGACATGGGTTACGCCAAAGTGTATGTCACCTTCCTGACGATCGGCGAACAAACACCGGAAGACAGCCTGGAAGCGTTGCGTGAGATGGCACCTTACATTCGTTCACTGCTGGGTAAACAAATCCGTCTGCGCGTGACACCTGAGTTAAACTTTATTTTTGACCAGTCACTGACTGAAGGCATGCGCATCTCCAACCTGGTCAGCAAGGTGGTTCGTGATGATGAAGCACGCCGCGTTGACGACCCGAAGGATGAAGGTGAGGATAACTGATGGCGCGTCGTCGTAAAGGGCGTCCGGTAGACGGTGTTCTGCTGCTGGATAAGCCGGGCGGCATCACATCCAATGATGCCCTGCAAAAAGTAAAACGTATCTTTTTTGCCGAAAAAGCAGGCCACACCGGCGCTTTGGATCCGCTTGCGACGGGGATGCTGCCAATCTGCCTGGGAGAAGCGACCAAGTTTTCCCAGTTCCTGCTGGACTCGGATAAGCGCTACCGGGTGATCGCCAAGCTGGGCGAGCGGACCAACACCTCTGACTCAGACGGTGAAGTGGTTGAAACCCGCGAAGTGAAGGTCGACCGGGGCCTGCTGGAGCGCTGCATTGCCAAGTTCCGCGGAACAACCAAGCAAATCCCGTCCATGTTCTCGGCGCTGAAATATCAGGGACGTCCGCTGTACGAATATGCCCGCGAAGGCAAAGAAGTTCCTCGTGAGGCCCGTGATATCACAGTGTATGAAATCTCACTGCTGCGTTTTAGCGACAACGAAGTTGAGATGGAAGTCCATTGCTCGAAAGGCACTTATATTCGCACGATTGTCGATGATCTGGGCGAGATGCTGGGCTGCGGCGCACATGTCACTTATCTGCGCCGTATTGGCGTGTCCAAGTACCCGCTGGACAAAATGGTCACACTGGAACAGCTTGAAGCGTTGCTGGAGCAGGCCAGAGAGCAGGATATTCAGCCGAAAGAGCTGCTGGATCCGCTGCTGTTGCCGACCGACTCAGCGGTACAGGATTTGCCGGAAGTGAATTTATTGCCGGGTGTCGCCAGCTATGTACTGAACGGTCAGCCTGTTCAGGCCGGTCGTGTGCCAGATGCAGGCACCCTGGTTCGGCTGACAGCTGGCGAGCGGCGTGACTTCATCGGTGTGGGTGAAATCAATGCCGAAAATATGGTGGCACCGAAACGCGTTCTGGCCAATCGGGACAAAGCTGACCAAGAGAATTAAGCCGCGGAGCGGCCTGTGCGGTGAACTAGATTCCGCTTGCGGCCTTCCGGACAGGTGCGTATAATTCGCGGTTCGGGTGCCGGCTGAATCAGAGATTGGCTGGCACAAACTTTACTATTTTGTATTAGGAATGAGTTATGTCTCTGAATGCAGAAACGAAAGCAACTATCGTTGCTGAATACGCGCAAGGCGCAAACGACACGGGTTCACCTGAAGTTCAGGTTGCACTGCTGACTGCACAGATCAACCACCTGCAAGGTCACTTTGCAGAGCACAAAGGCGATCACCACAGCCGTCGTGGTCTGCTGCGCATGGTTTCTCGCCGTCGTAAGCTGCTGGACTACCTGAAAGGCAAAGATCTGGGTCGTTACCAGTCTCTGATCGAGCGTCTGGGTCTGCGTCGCTAAGATTGCTGGAAGAAAGGAGCCGATTGGCTCCTTTCTTTTTTGCATTTGCCGGTCAGGGATGTCAATCTCTGCCCGGCAAGTTGTTTTCAACGGTACTGAAACGCGTTCACGAGTCGTTTTCGTCGACCTAGAGGTCGCGGCTATTGCCAGAGGCTGCTCAAATCGGCTTTTGCCATTAGTCGCGATGCGTGAAATGTGCTTAAAGTACCCCACTTCACATGACGCTTTTTGCTGTGTCGGATATACTTACAGACGCAAATAGAAAAGCAGATCAATATTTTAAGGAAATTCACGTGAATCCTATCGTTAAAACCTTCCAGTACGGTAACCATACCGTCACACTGGAAACCGGTGTGATGGCGCGTCAGGCTACTGCGGCTGTAATGGCCAGCATGGATGACACTTCTGTCTTCGTTTCTGTTGTGGGCAAGAAAGAAGCGGTTGAAGGCCAGGACTTTTTCCCGCTGACTGTGAACTACCAGGAGCGTACCTACGCTGCCGGTAAAATCCCGGGTGGTTTCTTCAAACGTGAAGGCCGTCCTTCTGAAAGCGAAACCCTGACGGCCCGTCTGGTTGACCGTCCAATCCGTCCGCTGTTCCCTGATGCGTTCAAAAACGAAGTACAGGTGATTGCGACTGTGGTTTCTGTGAACCCGGATGTCAGCCCAGATATCGTGACCATGATTGGTACCTCTGCGGCACTGGCGATCTCAGGTATTCCATTCAACGGCCCGATTGGTGCAGCGCGTGTGGGTTACATCAATGACCAACTGGTCCTGAACCCAAGCAACAAAGAACTGGCCGAAAGCCGTCTGGATCTGGTGGTTGCCGGTACTGAATCTGCAGTGCTGATGGTTGAGTCTGAAGCTGACCGTCTGACAGAAGAGCAAATGCTGCAAGCGGTTGTTTTTGGTCATGACCAGCAGCAAACCGTGATCAATGCGATCAAAGAATTCGCCGCTGAAGTCGCGACGCCAGCGTGGGATTGGGTTGCTCCGTCCGTAAACACAGATCTGAAAGCCCGCGTTGCTGCGAAAGCAGAAGCTCGCCTGACTGACGCTTACCAAATCACAGAAAAGATGGCACGTTACGAGAAAGTCGGCGCCATCAAAGCTGAGGTCATTGCTGAACTGCTGGCAGAAGATGAAGCACTGGATGAGCGTGAAATCCGCGACATGCTGGGCTCTCTGGAGAAGAACGTGGTTCGCAGCCGTATCATTGCCGGTAACCCGCGTATTGATGGCCGTGAAAAAGACATGGTTCGTGCTCTGGACGTCCGTACTGGCGTACTGCCACGTACACACGGTTCTTCTCTGTTCACCCGTGGTGAAACGCAGGCGCTGGTGACAGCGACCCTGGGTACCCAGCGTGATGCACAGATCCTGGACGAGCTGACCGGCGAGCGCAAAGAGCACTTCCTGCTGCACTACAACTTCCCTCCATACTGTGTGGGCGAAACAGGCTTTGTGGGTTCTCCGAAGCGTCGTGAAATCGGCCACGGTAAACTGGCCAAACGTGGTATCCAGGCGGTGATGCCAACGGTTGACGAGTTCCCATACACTGTTCGTGTCGTGTCTGAGATCACTGAGTCAAATGGTTCGTCTTCTATGGCGTCTGTGTGTGGTACCTCTCTGGCTCTGATGGATGCCGGCGTGCCAATCAAAGCCTCTGTCGCGGGTATCGCGATGGGTCTGGTGAAAGAAGGCGACGATTTCGTGGTTCTGTCTGACATTCTGGGCGATGAAGATCACCTGGGTGACATGGACTTTAAAGTTGCTGGTACTAACGACGGTATCACTGCCCTGCAGATGGATATCAAGATCGAAGGTATTACCAAAGAGATCATGCAGATTGCTCTGAACCAGGCGAAAGGCGCCCGTATTCACATCCTGGGTGTGATGGATCAGGCAATCAGCACTGCTCGGGATGACATTTCTCAGTTTGCACCACGTATTCACACCATGAAGATCAACCCAGAGAAGATCAAAGATGTGATTGGTAAAGGCGGTGCTGTGATTCGTCAGCTGACCGAAGAAACCGGTACAACGATTGAGATCGAAGACGACGGTACCGTGAAAATTGCAGCTACCGAAGGGACAGCTGCGAAAGAAGCGATTCGCCGTATCGAAGAAATCACCGCAGACGTTGAAGTTGGCCGCATCTATACTGGTAAAGTAGTGCGAATTGTTGATTTTGGTGCTTTTGTTTCTGTGATCGGTACAAAAGAAGGTCTGGTACACATTTCTCAAATCGCTCAGGAGCGTGTTGAGAAGGTTTCTGATTACCTGCAAATGGGTCAGGAAGTCCAGGTCAAAGTACTGGAAATCGACCGTCAGGGCCGCATCCGTCTGAGCATGAAGGAAGCACAACCTGAGCAGGCACCAGCCGCTGGTGAAGATGCTTAATCCATCTGGATAAGCCTATCTTCATGAAGTAATAAAAGTGGGGCTGTGATGGCCCCTTTTTTATACCAATGAACGATTAAAACCGAATCGCTACCTTTGGCTCATCAAGTGTTGATGAGCAGCAACGGGTTCACACGGGCAGGGGAGAATGGCATTGTTTGCAAAGAGGTGTAAGTACGTAGCCATTGCGATGGCCGTGATGTTGGCAGGGTGTTCGACAAGTACCTATTCCAGCTGGGAGCAGCCGTTGATTGCGGTCCCGCTGCAGCCAACCATACAGCAGCAAATCCAGTTAGCACGTATTGATCAGCTGTTGGGACGCAGTGATCTCAACGATGAAACCCGTTCGCAGATCTATTATGAGCGCGGGCTGCTTCATGATGGGATTGGCCTGCGTGATCTGGCCCGACTGGACTTTAACCAGTCGCTGTCTCTGTATCCCGCGCAGCCTGATATTTTTAATATTCTTGGGGTGTATTTTACGCAGAGCGCGCATTTTGACGCGGCCTATGAAGCGTTTGATTCCGCTTTGGAATTGGATATCAGCCATCCGTTTGCACAGCGAAACCGCGGGATTGCACTGTATTATGGCGGTCGGTTTGACTTAGCCAAACAAGATCTACTGGCACATTATCAGCAGGATCCTAATGATCCATATCGTGCTATCTGGCTGTATATGGTCGAACTGGAATCCGAACCAGACAAAGCAAAGCAGAATCTGCAGAACCGATTTGACCGGGCAGAGCGTGAAGACTGGGGCTGGAACATTGCCGGTATGCTGCTTGATGGTCAGTCTGAGCAACAGCTGCTTGACAGCATAGTGAAAGACAGTGAAACCAATGAACAGATGGCGGAGCGTTTGACCGAGAGTTACTTCTATATGGCCAAGCGTTATCAGCATAACAACCGGTACGCAGAAGCGGTGCAGCTGTATAAGCTGGCGCTGGCTGGCAATGTCTACGAGTTTGTTGAACACAGGTTCGCTTCTCTGGAACTCAATCGTTTATTGGCGAGTTTACAGGGTGAAGCGGATACCAGCGGCGACCTGGGTGATGAACTTTAAGCCGCTCTGTCGCTGAGTTAAGAAAATACTGACCAGCTGCAATCACTATAGTGTTAGAACGAGTGTTCTGCAGGTGGCGGTTATGTTTCAGCCTTATGTCGCTTTCACCTTGATTGCAATGCTGACGATCAGTACTGCTAAAGCCCAGCAGTTGGATTATGTTGATTCGGTATCGACACCCGGAGAAGGCCGCCTGGTGACCATCGATAGCTACTGGTTGCTGGCATTTAGCCATACCTACGATATTCGTTTGCCTGAGCATGTCAGCCAGGGAGACGATGTGATGATTGAGGTGAAGCAGGATGATCGCTGGCAGGCAGAACCTTTTACAGTCACAGCGATCAGTATTTTTCAGGACTTGTGCCGGTTACACCGCCAGCATCCCAGCCAGGATGGCCGTTTTCCGTCAGATGCGATCTATATTCAGCCTTGTCACAGCGAATAGCAGCGTCAAATATTGCCGAAAACTAACGAATCACAACGCCCCGCATTATTCGGGGCGTTGTTGATCTGGGACTGTCAGACCAGGCCGGTACTGAGATGGACCACTATCACAGTAAAGGCTGCCATCAGCGGAATCGCCATCGTGACCACGGCAATGTCTCCATAGCTTTGTCTGTGCGTCAGGCGGCAAACTGCCAGCAAGGTAATCACAGCACCACAGTGCGGTAGCGTATCTAAACCGCCCGCGGCCAGCAAGACCACGCGATGCAGTACTTCAGGGTTAATTCCGGTATTGAGAAAATCATTGCCCAGCAGGGCCAGCACCATGCCTGTTCCGCCTGATGATGAACCAATAATCCCGGCAAGACTGGTCGATGTGAGTGCAACTTTGAAGAGATCCGGGATATCAATGGCGGCGATACCTGCCTTGATGATCACGAAAGCAGACAGCGCGGTAATCACAGCCCCATAACCGACCTCAGAAGCCGTGTTGAAAATCGGTAGCAGAGAGCCGACCGAACCGTCAAATACATGTTTGTTGGTATCAAACAAATAGCGGCGATAGCTCACCAGCATGAAAACAATGGCGACAGCCAGCGCGATAATTACAGGCCAGGTGCCATTGATTCGGGTATCCAGTGTTTCATACTCGGCAATCACCGCGGGCGATTTGAAGTAAAAATTGGTCAGCGCAAAGTTGATGACAAAGACCAGCAGAATTGGTACCAGTGCCATGAAAACGCCTGGGGTTGCCGAGCTGTCGTCCAGATCTTTATCACTCTCATCATGGTCGCCGTAATTTTCACCTGCAGCCATGGCTTTCTGCGCCCGGTATTTGATCCACAGTATTCCTAGTACAAGCATCATCGTACCGGCCAGCAAACCCAGTGCCGGTGCAGCGTAAATCGTGGTGCCAAAGGGGATGGTTGGCATGGTGTTGAGATACTGCGGCGTGCCCGGCAGTGCCGTCATGGTAAAGGTGAAAGCCCCCAGAGTGATGGCCGCTGGCAGCAGGCGTTTCGGAATGCCAGCCGCGCGGAAAGTGGCCGCACCAATCGGATACATGGCAAAGACCACGACAAAGAGTGAAACACCGCCGTATGTCAGCAAAGCGGTCGCCAGTACCACTGACAAGATTGCGTGTTTGGTGCCTAGATGCTGAATGATAAAACGGGATAAAGCACGGGCGGCTCCGGAAGCACCCATCAGCTTGCCGAAGATGGCGCCAGCGATAAAAATCGGGAAGTAGAGCTTGATGTAATTCGCCGCAGCCGGCATGAAGACATTCGATAGCGCGTACAGAAAAGGGAAGTCGCTGGTCAGCAGTGCAGCGGCCATGGCTAAAATGGGGGCAAGGATCAGAACTGACACGCCTCGGTAGGCAAAGTACATCAAACCCACAAGCGTGAGCAGTATCACAGCAACATCCATATTTTCTCTCCGTTTGATGGTTATAGTTGTAACAGGTCGTTAACATCCTAGACGTCTGAGAAGCGATTGAAAACATCACTGGTCGGTCCAATTTTTATATTCACCGGTAAAGTGCGAGCGACATCATGCTATCTCACGGAGAAATAGCCTCATTTGTGTTAACTGATAACCCAGTTTTTTATTTATATCAACATCTTAGCGTGTGACTGTGCAGGGTTGCGGCCAGTTTCGAAAAACACAATTTCATCTGTAGCTATTAAAGCCAGGGGGTGGGATTCATACACTTCAGGCAATTGCACGGTAAAAGGAAGTTGCACATGGCAGTCACCCAACTTACGGCTGAAGAAGCGGCGGCATGGATTACTGACGGGCAGGCCGTCATGCTGGGGGGATTTATTGGTTCTGTGGTGCCAGAGTCGATCATCCGGGCTTTAGGTGATCGTTACGGCAATGATGCCTCTCCCCGTGATCTGACCTTGATCTTTGCGGCTGGGCAGGGGGACGGACAAGGACGCGCAGCGAATCATCTGGCCAGGCCCGGTATGGTCAAGCGGGTGATCGGCGGTCACTGGGGGCTGGTGCCTGATTTACAGAAACTGGCACTGAGCAATGAGATTGAGGCATACAATCTGCCCCAGGGCGTGATTTCACACCTTTTGCGTGATACGGCAGCCGGTAAACCAGGCACCATCACCACAACCGGGCTGGGTACCTTTGTCGATCCCCGACTGGAAGGCGGTAAAATTAATGCGATAACCCGTGAAGATTTAGTCTCTGTGCTGAATCTCAATGGCGAAGAATACCTGTTCTACCAGCGCTTGCCTGTGGATATGGCGATTTTGCGCGGCACAACGGCCGATGAAAATGGCAATATCACCATGGAAGATGAGTGTCTGGTGGTGGAAAATCTCGCTGCAGCCCAGGCCGCCCGCAATCAGGGCGGCAAAGTGGTGGTCCAGGTCAAGCGTGTGGTGCCGGCGGGCACACTCGATCCTCACAGCATTAAAATTCCGGGTATTTTTGTTGACGCGATTGTGCTTTGCCATGATGACGGGGAACACATGCAGACTTTTGCCACCCGTTTTAACCCTGATTTTGTCGGACGGGCCCGTGCAGGGACGCAACCGTCAGGCTGTACCGTGGGCGACAGCGGGCCGGATCAACTGGATGCCAAAACCATTATTGCCCGCCGTGCTGCGCAGGAGCTCACCCCCGGCGCTGTGCTGAATCTGGGCATTGGTGTGCCGGAACACATTGCCATTGTCGCAGGAAAACTGGGTATGCTTGGTCGTATGACACTCACCGTCGAACCCGGCGCTATCGGCGGTCTGCCTGCCAGCGGCCTGGATTTCGGTGCCAGCAGACATCCTCAGGCGATTATTACGCAGGATCAGATGTTCGATTTTTATGATGGCGGCGGGATCGATCAGGCCTTTCTCGGCTTGGCACAGTGCTCTGCCCGAGGGGATATCAATGTGTCCCGCTTCGGCGATAAATTGCCGGGCTGCGGCGGTTTTATCAACATCAGCCAGCATGCAAAATCACTGTTTTTCTGCGGTACATTTACCGCTGCCGGGTTAGAGGTTGCTGTCAGGAACGGTGAGTTGGCGATTCTGAAAGAAGGCCGGCAGAATAAGTTTGTCGAGACCGTGGAGCAAATTACCTTTTCTGCTGCACGGGCCGTCCAGACCCGGCAAACGGTGCGCTATATTACAGAACGTGCCGTGTTCCGGCTTGAGCCACAAGGTCTGGTCCTGGAAGAAATTGCCCCGGGTGTGGATCTGGAGCGGGATATTCTGGCGCATATGTCATTCACGCCTGTGATGGACCCCGGTCTGTCCCTGATGCCGGCAGAGATTTTCTCTCCCCGGTTTGGGCAGAAAAACACTTCAATTGCGGGATGTGGATGATAAGACTGTGAAGCAAGCTGTAAGACGAGCTGTCGGTATTAGTGAAGCCAGAATGGCGCAGGTATTATGGAAACTCATACATCCCAGTCTTGTCTGATCAAGATGCCGGAGAGCTCAACGTATAAGGAATCTGCTATGACTCAGTCACTGGTCGGGATTAATCCCCGCCAGCAACAGTTAGACAAAATCGTGTTTTTTTGTTCGGTGATTCAACACGGCTCTTTTCGCGAAGCGGCGGAAGTGTGGGGCATCTCAGCGGCGGCGGCCAGCCGGTGGGTCAAGGAGCTGGAAGGGTTGATGGCCGTTGAACTGATCAAGCGCAGTACCCGCCAGCTTGTGCCGACTGATGCAGGAGAGATGTTATATCGCCGTTTTTCTTCCCTGTTACCCGAAATTGATACCATCTGCGCTGAAGTGGGCAGTATGGCGGATGAACAACGGGGTATTATCAGTATCTCGTCGACACCACTGTACGCGAGCTATTATCTGCGTGAAATCATTGCGGAATACATGGAAATGCATCCGCAGGTGAACTTTCGTTTGTTCATTGAAGCCGGGGAAACGGATCCGTTACATGTGGATTTTATTATCCGGGCCAAAGCGACGAACCGGGAAACGGAAGAGAAAGACTCTTTACTGATCCGCCGGTTATTGCTCAGTGAGCCTTTATACGCCTGCGCGTCGCCTGCTTATCTGGCACGGTGCGGCAGACCTATGGAACCGGAAGATTTAAGGGCGCATCGCTGCCTGTATGCCAGCTCACTGGTTGGCGGCAATCGCTGGTATTTTCGTTTCAATGGCATGAACCGCGCTGTGGCGATCAGCGATGCGCTTGAATGCGATAACAGTGAGATACTGCGCGATATGGCAATCAGAGGGGCCGGTGTCGCCTATTTGCCACATTCTGTGATTAAGGATGCTCTGGCGTCTGGTGCATTAACTGTGCTTCTGACTGATTATGTGGCCAGCCAGTTTGATATCAATCTGTACTTTCGCCCCAGGCATCCGATGCCGGCTCGATGTCAGGCGTTTAAGGATTACCTGCTACGCAGGACAGAAGAGATTGTGGCCCAGCAGGCGTAATGACTGTGCGTCAGGCTTAATATCTGCCGCGGAAGTTTTTCATCAGGATAGTTTCCAGATCAGTCTTCGGCAGCGGGCGGAAAAAGTGAAAGCCCTGAATGTAATCGCAATTGAGATTGGAGAGCAGGGCGGCCTGTTGTTGTGTTTCCACACCTTCAGCGACGACACTCATATTCAGTGACTTCCCCAGATTGATAATGTTTTCGATCAGGGTCAACTGCTTGGGAACCGTTTCCAGATCCTTGATGAAGGCTCGGTCGATTTTAAGCTCGTCCAGCGGGAACCGGGCCAGATAGGATAAAGAAGAGTAACCGGTCCCAAAATCATCAATCGACAGGGCAAATCCCAGTTTTTTGATGGCGTTGAGCATTTGTATGGTGTGTTCGTTTTCTCCCAGCATGGCACTTTCAGTCAGCTCGAAAGTGATGTCATCCGGGTTGACACCGGTTGTTCGCTGCAAGTCGGAGACATACTGAATCAGGTTGGGATTACCAAATTGCTGCGGCGACAGGTTGATGGCCACTCTGCCCTGAAGCATCCCCTGCTTTTTCCAGAATTTGACCGTCGTGAAGACTTCTTTCATCACCACCTGCCCCAGTTGCTCGATCAGGCCGGAACGTTCTGCAACCGGAATAAACTGCGCCGGACTGATGTAACCTTCAATCGGGTGTTTCCAGCGCACCAGGGCTTCAGCGCCGTGAATCGAGAAATCCCGGGCACTGACTTTGGGCTGATACCAAACCTCCAGCCCTTTATTCTGTAACGCTTTCTGCAGTTCAATTTCCAGCCACAAGCGCATTCTGGCTTCTTTGTTCATGGTTTCGTCAAAGGTGACCAGACGGTTGCGCCCGCGATTTTTAGCTTCATACATCGCGGTATCGGCATGCTGCAACAGCAAGCGCGCATCACTGCCATTACCGGGGTAGTTGACCATCCCGATCGAACAGGCCAGATGTTTGCTAAAGTGCATCAGGTCAAACGGCTGATTCACCAGGGCAATAATTTTCCTGGAGACCTGCTCACCAATTTCAGCATGGATGGGGTCCGGCAGCAGAATGCCGAATTCATCCCCGCCCAGATGACCGATCACGGCATTTTCCGGCAGCAGCTGCCGAAGGCGCTGAGAAATTTCCTGCAGCACCCGGTCGCCAATGTGATGACCCAGCGAATCGTTGATGTTTTTGAAATTATCGATGTCCAGATACAGCATGACTAATGGCGTTTGCCGGTTGATCATTTGCTCCAGACGACGGCTGAAACCATGGCGGTTATACAAACCTGTGAGTGGATCGGTATGTATCAGCTGCTCCACCTGTTCAGGCTGGACTTGTGCTGTCTGTGGTTGCCTCAGGACAACCAGGCTGGCGGGGGAGCCAACCACCTGAGTATCTTTCAGGGTCAGCGTCAGTACATTTTCAACCGGACACAGCTGACTGGTTAGGCAGTGGTAAGCTTTGCCGTTGCTCAGCCCGGCCAGTTGTTCGCCAAAAGGACGGTTATTTCTGCTGTCGATTAACAACTGCCCTAAATCCTGGCCTGTCATGTCATCCGGCGAGGCAAATCCCAGCAGATGAGCAGCGATCGGATTGGCAGACAGCACCAGGTTTCTTTCGATCAGCAAGCAGCCATCGGACATCAGTTGGCTGAGCTGATTGAAGTGGTCTTCTCGTTCAGCGATGGCGTTGGCCAGGTGCAAGCGTTCAGAGGTGTCAATGGCATGCAGAGCCAGGCCGGTAATCTGGCCTGTCTCATCGCGCAGTGGTGACACACAGAAATGCAGGCAGGTGTGATGTCTGTGTTCGTTGAGAATCACATCCCCTTCCGCGAACTCCCCGTTCAGGGCGCGTTCGTAGTAGGGCTGCAGGGTGTGATAAAAGGTCTCACCGAGTATGTCGCTGTCACGGCGACCCACCAGTTCTTCCCGGCTAAGGCCGCTGAGCTGGCAGTAGTGCTGATTGACCGCGACATAGTGGTGTTGCTTGTCCAGAATGGCGAACAGGAATGGGCTATTGCCTGTCAGTTGAAAAAACCAATTGTTGATGAATTCAGTCGGCATGGCGAAATTGTCTGTTACTGCTGACATCGCTCGGATGTCCCTTTCTGGGTAAGTCGTACCCGTAATATAACGTCAGAAAATGTCGGATTGTCAAAAATTCCTATTTTCATGAGAAAATTTTGATTTGAAATGTAAAAAAATGGATTTGTTGATACAAGTTACAAAAAACAAACCGGTGGCATGGTGGTCGATGTGTCTCACATCATGTTTGAAAATCAGATTGTTTCAGCGGTTCGTTTTTTACTTTAATCCATAAAAAGAGAAAAATATCAGGTTATTGCCAGTCCTTGTGGCTTTTCATTGCCCTGTCAGTGACACAAATACAAATCGCGGATTGATTGACGGATGTAATTCCGGTCGGAGCCGTGGCTGCAGAGCATCTATCATTGTTATGAATCTGTGCTTATATCCAGTTTCTGGGGCCGAACTGCAGCGGGCGAGAAAGAGGTTGTTATCCCGGTAGCCTGGCCGCAAAATAGGGCCGGATAAATAGGGCGGATAACCGCACCATCCAATGACGGTCTGATGACTGTCTTTTCGAGGATAACTATGCTGATTCGAACTGAAGTGCCGGCGGACATTTTGACGATCGATGCTTTGCTGCGTCACTCCTTTGATACAGAAGCGGAAGCGGATCTGGTCATGACCCTGCGTGAAAATGGCCATATGACCTTATCGCTGGTGGCATGCAATGAGGCAGGTGAGGTGGTCGGCCATATCTTTTTCAGCCCGGTGACCGTCGGCGGCCAGGACTTAGGCTGGCAGGGGCTGGCGCCACTTGTCGTCAAAGCGGAATATCGCGGGCAAGGGATCGGCCAGACGCTGATGCGAGAAGGTGCCGAAATACTGGCAGAGCTGGGTTATCCTGTGGTGGTGGTTTTGGGTGACCACAGTTATTACCGTAAAGCTGGCTATGTGACGGCAGCGGAACACGGTCTGCGTTGCAGCTGGGCGGTGCCGGAAGAGGCTTTTATGGTTCAGGAATTACTGCCACCTGCCCTGAGCGGTCATCAAGGGCTGGTAGAATACAGCGCCCCGTTTTCAGTGCTCCCGGCCTGACAGAACATGAAATGCGGTAAATACGTGATGCAACAAAGAGACATGCAGCTATTGCAGGAAATGGGACTGACCCACTGGCAAATCAGAAAACCAGAGTGTTTTCCTGCTTGGGCTCAGTCTGTGATTGATTTGCCCGATAGCTGCCAGTTGCTGCTGGTAACTCCAGACGAGATGGATGAACACGATGCCTGGCTGTTCGGCAATATTCTGCGCAGCATGAAGCTCAGTCCGGAGCAGGCATTAACGCTGCCGCCCCACGCTTTGTCTGAACTGGGCGAACATCATCTGACCTGGTGCTGGTTTGCCGGTTGTCAGGGCGTTGAACCCTCTGATTGCCAGATTCTGCACTCGGCCTCGCTGCGGCAGATGCATGATCATCCCGCCAGCAAGAAAGTATTGTGGCAGCAAATCTGTGCCTTCAATGATTGAATTCCTGCCGATGACAGAAGCGCAGCTGGATGCGGTGTGGACGATTGAGCAGCGTGCGCACCCGTTTCCCTGGACAGAAAGCCAGATCAGGGAAACGCCGTCCCGGATTGCCCTGAACCTGGTGATGTTGGTTGACGGTAAGGTCGCGGGCTACTGTTTTGGCCAGTCCGTGGCCGGTGAAGTAAGCCTGTTGAATATTGCTGTTGATCCTGTGTGGCAGGGACAGGGACTAGGGCGTCAGTTACTGGCGGCGTTTGTCTCGGCCGCCCGAGCGGCCGGCGGGCAGGAGATCTGGCTGGAAGTGCGGGCCGGCAACATCAGGGCCAGCCAGTTATATCTGGCCCATGGTTTTGAGCTGGTCAGTCGCCGGCCGGATTATTACCGTGCCGACAGCACGGTGAGTACTCACTGCCGCGAAGATGCGCTGATCATGAAAGCCCAACTCTGAGGCTACAGGCTTGCCGGTGCTTGGTGTTCAGACAGAGAGTCCGCCAGGCTGATAAACGCACTGAGGTAATCGATGTCCAAATCCGTTTCCCTGACCCCCAGATGAATGTGCTTGTGAATGCCGTTTTCCCCCAGCCGAACAGCGACAACCGGCATTTTCTCTTCATATTCTTTGGCCAGCCATTTGGGTAATGCTGCCACGCCCCGTCCGGCCGCCACCATCTGCAGCATAATATCCGTCGTTTCAATCAGCTTATGCTTACGCGGGCTGCACTTGGCCGGTGTCAGAAACTGGTTGTACACATCCAGTCGGCTTTGCTCGACCGGGTAGGTGATCAGGGTTTTATCCAGCAACATCTCAGGCGCAATATATTCAGCTTGTGCCAGAGGGCTGTTCGCATCTACCACCAGCACCTGTTCATAATCAAACACTGGAATATAGCGGATCCCAGGCCGCAGCAACGGATCCGGCGTGACCAGCACATCGATTTCATACCCGAACAGCGCACCTAAACCGCCAAACTGGAACTTCTGTTTCACGTCGACATCAACATCCGGCCAGGCTTTGAGATAAGGATTCACGACTTTGAGCAGCCACTGATAGCAGGGGTGGCATTCCATGCCAATTCGCAGCGTGCCGCGCTGGCCTTTGGAAAACTGTTGCATCTGTGCTTCCGCATGCTCAAATTGCGGCAGCACCCGTTCCGCCAGCCGCAGCAGATAATCCCCTGCCTGAGTAAAGTGCAGGTTTCGGCCAGATTTGGTCCAGACGGGGGTCCCCATCTGCTGTTCCAGTTTTTTCATGCTGTGGCTCAGTGCTGACTGGCTTAAATACAGTGCCTCTGCTGCTGCTGTCAGCGAGCCGAGCCTGTGTACTTCGCGCAAAATCGCCAGATGGCTTCTCTCGATCATTCTGATCCTTAACTCATGATTAGAATTCATTGATTAATGAAATAATGCCATTTTTATTCATTACAAGATAGCCATAAGATGTCTTCAATAACTTTGGAGGACGTACAGATGGCTAAAACTCATAATTTAGGCTTCCCGCGCATTGGCGCTCACCGTGAACTGAAATTCGCACTGGAAAAATACTGGCAAGGTGAAAGCAGCCAAAGCGAGCTGACTGAACTGGCCGCTGGCTTGCGGCAAAAACACTGGCAGCAGCAGTCTGGACTCGATCTGATCCCGGTTGGCGACTTCTCTTTTTATGATCAGGTGCTGGATACCAGCTTTACACTCGGCCATATCCCGGGCCGTGTCAAAGATCTGGCCGGTGACGAGTTGGACAACTACTTCCGTGTAGCTCGTGGCCGTTCGGCCAACGACAGCGGTTGTCAGTGTGTGCATGCCGGTGAGATGACCAAATGGTTTGATACCAACTACCACTATATCGTGCCTGAATTTACCGCCGATACCTGTTTTGCGCTCAACCCTGAGCGTCTGCTGGCGCAACTGACGGAAGCCAAAGCGCAGGGCGTCGCTGCCAAACCTGTGCTGATCGGCCCTGTAACCTACTTGTGGCTCGGTAAGGAAAAAGACAATTCGAACAAACTGGATTTACTTGACCAGCTGCTGCCTGTGTACGAGCAACTGCTGACGCTGCTGGCCGACAACGGCGTCGAATGGGTGCAAATTGATGAGCCTATTCTGGTGACTGAACTCTCCGCTGAATGGCAGCAGGCGCTGAGCAAAGCCTATCAGACGTTAAACAAAGGTCAGGTCAAACTCTTGCTGGCCACTTACTTCGGTGAGCTGAAAGAGAACTTGTCGCTGGCGGCCAATTTGCAGGTTCAGGGCTTACATGTTGATGCGGTGCGTGGCCGCAATGAGGTGGACGCTGTGATTGCCGCGCTGCCGGCAGACAAAGTTTTGTCGCTGGGGGTGATTGATGGCCGGAATATCTGGAAGACAGATTTGAATGCCGTGCTGGACTGGCTGGCGCCTGTTGCCCGCGATTTTGGTGAGCGTTTATGGGTGGCACCTTCCTGTTCACTCTTACACGTGCCGGTTGATCTGAACAGCGAGCAGAAACTCGATACCGAAATTCTGTCCTGGCTGGCCTTTGCCCTGCAGAAACTGGACGAGCTGGCCGTGCTGTCCCGTGCACTCAATGATGGCCGCGATTCTGTTTCCGCTGAACTGGCTGCCAATCAGGCCGCTATCGACAGCCGCCGTCAGTCCGGCCGGGTGCATAATCCTGACGTGCAGGCCGCCGTGGCAGCGATGACCCCGCAACTGGGCCAGCGTCAGAGTCCGTATGCCGAACGTATTGCGAAGCAGGCAGCGCATCTGAGCCTGCCGGCGTATCCAACCACCACGATCGGCTCGTTTCCTCAGACCGCCGAGATCCGTCAGGCCCGCCTGAAATTCAAGCAAGGGGAGCTGGATCAGGCCACCTATGTCAGCCTGATGAAAGAAGAGATCGCCCGTGCGGTGCGTGAGCAGGAAGCACTGGATCTCGATGTGCTGGTTCACGGCGAAGCGGAACGTAACGACATGGTGGAATATTTCGGTGAACAGCTGGACGGCTATGCTTTCAGTCAGTTTGGCTGGGTGCAGTCTTACGGTTCGCGTTGCGTCAAGCCGCCGATCCTGTTCGGTGATATCAGCCGTCCGGCGGCCATGACAGTGGCCTGGACCTTGTACGCCCAATCACTGACCGAAAAGCCCATGAAAGGCATGCTGACCGGCCCGGTGACGATTCTGAACTGGTCTTTTGTGCGCGATGATCAGCCTCGCGCCGTTTCTTGTTATCAGCTGGCATTGGCTATTCGCGCCGAAGTGCTGGATCTGGAGCAAGCCGGGGTGAAAGTGATTCAGATTGATGAAGCTGCCCTGCGTGAAGGTTTGCCGCTGCGCCGGTCTGAGTGGCAGGACTATCTGAACTGGGCTGTGGAATCTTTCCGCATCACGGCAAATGGGGTGGCCGATGAGACACAGATCCATACCCACATGTGCTATTCCGAATTCAACGATATTATTGCGTCCATTGCTGATATGGATGCCGATGTGATCACCATAGAAACCTCGCGCTCTGATATGGAATTGCTGGATGCCTTTGATCACTTCAAGTATCCCAATGAGATTGGTCCGGGCGTCTATGATATCCATTCTCCGAATATTCCGACTGAAGCGCAGATGGTGCAACTGATGCAGCAAGCCGCAAAGCGTATCCCGGCTGAGCGGTTATGGGTGAACCCGGACTGCGGTCTGAAAACCCGCCAGTGGGCAGAAGTCGTGCCAGCATTACAAAATATGGTGGCCGCCGCGAAATCTTTGCGGGCTAAATAATCTAAGAAATTCACACCGCCTTAAAAGCAGCCGGGTCATGACCCGGCTGCTTTTTTTGTTGTTTTAATAAACACCATCAAAGCTGCTGGTCTTGTTATTTCGGTGAAGCTTGTTTTATTTGGTGTCATTTATTGAGTTAATTGTAATTATCGGGGGGCAGAGGAAAAATTGAAAATCTCAAATTGCAGGCGTAGCATTCTGCTATTGATCACCAGACTGAATACTTCAAGTGACTGTATCTGGAAACAAAGTGAAACATAATAAAAAAATATCTATTTGATAAACGTATTACTCTGTTGTAGATGTTTGTGCTTTATATGGCTTATTTGGAAAGGGAAATGGATAAAAATACAGGATTTATCAATTGGTGGTTGTCTGTAAACGCTGCATTTTCGTCTTGCACTACTAACAATGAAGTTATTAAAAAAGTCTCACTTGAAATCAATAAGCTTGGTTTTGATAACTTTGCTTACGGTAAAAAACAGGCTGTGCCTTTTTCTCGTTCAAAAGTGTGTATATTTGGCACCTATCCGGAGGCGTGGCTGAAGCGCTATCAGGATAAACACTATTGTCAGCAAGACCCCTCGATTGCAAGCCGAGCCAGTGATCAGCAGTTTGTTATCTGGCAGGATGACCATCATATTAAGACTCACTTTATCTTCGAAGAAGCCAGGGAGTGGGGGATCAATATCGGTGCGACTCTGACATTACGTAGTATGGATCATTCACTGTGTATGCTGGGGGTTTCAAGAAGTGATGCGCTCATCAATCCTGATGACAAACTGATGTTAAAGCTCAAAATGCGTTGCCTGATTGAGTTGATCGAAGAGAATAGTGTCAAAGAAGGCCTTGATTCGTTGTGCCAAAATGAAATTAACCTCAACAATCGTGAAGAAGAGATTCTGCGCTGGATCGCTGATGGTAAATGCTCAAGTGCGATCTCTGATATTTTGGGTATTTCAGAAAATACGGTGAATTACCATATCAAAAACATTCAGAAAAAATTTGGCTCGACCAATCGTACATTGGCGGCGGCTTACTCCGCGGCGTTAGGTATTATTTAACTGTCTCCTCACCATTTTTGGTAGTTGCTCGATGACCTTGGGGCTTTATAGTATGGCGGAATCGATAAAAGGTTAGCTTTTGACAGGGGCGCTCAGAGCATGTATCGGCTGGTATGCACACAATTTTTGAATTTTGATAAAAATGAATTAGATGATCTTGGGCGTTTCCGACATGATGTTTTTATCAAGCAACTCAAGTGGGATCTGAATATTACCTCTTCAGAAGAGGGGATTGAGACGGATGAATTTGACACTGAGTCTGCACGCTATGTCATTGCCTATAATGACAACGATAAAATTGTAGGATGTGCCAGGCTGATTCCCACGTATTCTCCTTACTTACTCTCAGATGTATTTCCATATCTATGTGAAAGTGATCTCCCAAGAGATATAGCGACTTGGGAGATATCACGCTATGCGGCATATGGACATGAACTGGAATCTCTTCCTTTTGATATTTTTAAATTCGCAATGCAACTTGCAGGAATGCATGGTGTTAAGCATTTGGTCGCGGTGACGACCGTTGCAATAGAGCGCTATTTTTTGAGAAGAGGGGTCATTCTTCACCGAATGGGTAAGGTGAATAGAAAAGGGAAAGATAAACTGATTGCCTTATCTTTTCCCGTTGAACAATTTGATGACGATGACTTCTTAAATGTCATAGAAGCTAAGGGCGGTTTGTTTTTCTATCGCGCGTTACCTGTATCAGAAAACTTTCACCTTTCATAATGATTAGCGACTGACTGAATCTCAGACTCAGCAGAATAATCACATCTGTCTTATTAAATAAACTTTATCGTAATAAGGGAATAAACAATGAATTATGATGCCATTGTTGTTGGCGCTGGAGCGATTGGTGGCTCCATTGCTTTTGAATTAGCTTCTCGCGGTTTAAAGGTTGTCAGGGTCGGTGAAACAAAGCGTACCAATGCAGCATCGAAGGCCGCCGGTGCCATGAACGGTTGTTTTGGTGAAATCACGAGCGGGTTAATCAGCAGTGATTATGGCCGACTTAAAGTCGACATGGATATTCAGGCAAAAAATGAATGGAAAACCTGGTCTGAAAGATTGTCTGAAGCGTCTGGCATTCATGATAATCTGCTCACAGCGAAAGGCACACATGTTATCTTAAACTCAGCCGGGATGGCTGAAGTTGATACAGTGAATTATGAAGCGATTGAAAAAACGCTACAGAACTACAATGAACCTTATGAGGACATTCCGGCTTCTGATCTTCCCTGGATTAAAGCCAATGATTTGGTTCGTCCGATGCAAGCTTTATATATTCCTGAAGAAAATGCAGTCAATTCACATCTTCTGCTGGAAAAACTGGATGCTGCTTTTCTGGGGAAAGGCGGAGAAATCATCAATGAAAATGCCGCCGAAATATTAACGGAAGCCGATGTAGCAACGGGTGTGAAATTAACAGATGGCACTTTGATCTCAGCAGACAATGTTGTGATTGCTGCGGGCGTTCATTCGCTCGATTTACTTGATGCCTATCCGGAAGTCAAAAAACGTATCCCGCCTATGTTTGCAGGATACGGTGTTTCTATTTTGGCGAGGTTAAAACCTGGGCACCAGGTACCTGACAGTGTCATCAGAACGCCAAACCGGGCCTTTGCCTGTGGATTACATTGTGTCCCCAGGGAGAAAGATCTGCTTTATATTGGCGCGACAAATATTTTGTCTGAGTCACCCAGAAAAAATGCACTGATATCTGATGTACAGTTTCTGCTGGGGTGTGCCTTAGACCAGTTACACCTTGATCTGAATGATGCTGAAGTGGAAGCCATCCAGGTCGGGAACCGGCCGATTCCGGCTGACGGTTATCCGTTAATTGGGCAATGTCATTTCAAAGGATTGTGGTTAGCGACAGGAACCTACCGTGACGGCTTGCACCAGTCGCCATTATTGGCTGCGTATATGGCCGACAAAATTCAGGGCCGCCGCCCGGAAATGAATCTGGACGTATTCACGCCCATTCGCAAGCCATTGCCTGGATTATCCCGAGAAGACACAGTGAACGAAACGGTCAAACAGATGTTTGCGACCGGTTACGAATTCCGCTGGGACATTAAACCCTACTGGTTGCCGTTACTCGACAAAGGGATGACGGGCTTTTACGCCGATCTTATTGAAAGCCTCCATCCAAGCTACACACCGCCACCAGAACTGGTTGCTTTCTCCTATCTGCACCGGTCCATGTATGACCGTCTGGCGGAATATTATGAGGCTTGGTCATGAAACAAGCCCAGATTGAACAGACATTTCAGCAGGAACTCCAGAGCCTGATTGCTTCAGGCGTCTGGGATCCCTATGGGGATTTTCAAGCGATAGTCAAAAAATATGTATCGTCTGATGAGGTGCTGGCTGAATCTGATGTCGCTTGTTTTCGTGCCGACCTGAAGGAAAGAGCCAATCGCATCCCGTTAGGCCATATCCTGGGATACAGTGATTTTATGGATTGCCGGTTTGTTGTCGGAACCGGGGTATTTGTGCCGCGTCAGCAAAGTGCAATGCTGCTTGAATGGCTAAAAACACGGCTCCCCGTTGCGTCTGATGCGGTTATTTACGATTTGTGCTCGGGAACGGGGGCTATTGGTATATCAGCATGGCGGCAGCACCGGGGGACAAGGGTTTATTGTCTGGAAAATGATGAAACCGCGTATCAGTATCTGTGCCGTAATATTCATCGTCTTGCGGATGAAGGCAGCGTTGTTGCACTCAACAAGGATATTACTGACCTCTCATTTTTTCTGGATAAGCGGCAAAGTGTGGATGTTGTGATATCAAATCCTCCCTATGTCCCTGAGGCAGAGAGTTTATTGCCTGAATGGGAAAAACATCATCCGGAAAAGGCTATCTACTCAGGCAAGGATGGCAGCGAGATCATCGATGCTTCACTGCGTCTGGCAGAGACTGTACTCAAGCCTGGCGGTACTGTGATTGTCGAACACGGAGAATCACAAATCGCCATGGTGAAAGACTTGTTCACCCGATATCAGTTTGAGTCTGTGTTCACTCATACTGATCCTCTTTTTTCTGATCAGACTGGGCCTGCAGTCATGACCCTAGGTACAAAAAAATGACAAGTGTTGATAAAAAACCATTGCATGACAGTAATTGGATGTCTATCCGTAGTACCCGTACAACGGATGCCTTTGAACAGGCATCCGGTGAGGGACTCACCTCATTTATCGTGACGGAGCGATGTGGAAAGCAAGTTATTTTGGATGATGGCAAGTTATATACCGAATTCATCTCTTGCTCTTATTTAGGATTGGAGTCCCATCCATTATTAATTGAGGCCGCTTATCAGGCACTTCATCATGTGGGGATTCATTTATCGGCAAGCCGGAGTGCAATGAGCCCGGTGTACTTACCGCAACTGGAAAACTTACTGCAAGAAATTTATCAGGGCAATTCAGTGACTGTGTTCACATCGACAAGTAATGCGCATTTAGGTGTGTTGCCTTTATTGGGTAGTGGCAATATGCATCTCTATCCGACTAAATCCGCCGTTCGCTGGCTGGTCGATAAAACGGCACATGCCTCGATGCAGGTATTGCGTGGGTTACTTGGTCAGTTTGGCCAGGTGGTCCGGGTGGATACTCACGATACTGAATCGTTAACGACCACATTAAAGCAATGCCAGCTTGATCGGGTAACGCCGATATTATTGATTGATGGTGTTGGTTCCATGTCCGGATTACTTCCGGTCAGGGCGCTGGCTGAATTGCTCAATCAATACGAAGGGTATTTATATGTCGATGATGCGCACGGGATTTCTATTTCAGGGAAATACGGTGCAGGTTATGCGTTTGAGAACCTTGAACATTGTTTACCGAATAACACATTAATTGCTGGCTCATTAAGTAAAGCATTTGGTGGTGCAGGCGGTTTTATTGTGCTGCGTAAAGACTATAACAATGAACAGCTGAAGGCATTAGCGAATCCGCTTGTGTTTGGCCATACTGTGCCTGTTCCGCTTCAGGCGGCGAATGTGGCTGCCGCGAAGATCCATCTATCTTCTGAAATCGATGAATTACAAACTGCGTTATGGAAAAACATCGACAGATTCGATGAAAAAGTTGAAAGCATCATGATGAACGCCGGACAGAGAGCACCCATCAGAGGCGCTTACTTTGCCAGTGAGCAGCAAGGTTTATCGGCTGCGGCAACATTGCGGGAATCAGGGTTAATTATGTTTCCTGTTTTTTATCCTATCGTGGAAACCAATAAAGCGATGTTACGTTTTGCCATTTCAGCAAATCATAGCCAAGAGCAGATTGATTTTCTGGCCACAAAGCTTAATGCCCTTTCTGGGTAATTTTACATTCGATCCCTGGAATAACAGCCAACTTCAAATAAAACACCAATGAAATATTGGTGTGTTGGCTGCGATGCGTTCTTTATTTGAAATTTAAGACGAAGGTGATGGCATGGTTGTTCATAAACAGATAAATGATGCAGTTGTGGTTCGTGAATTAAAGCCGTACAGAGACAAGCTGGATGAAATTAATGAACAGATTATTGCTTTGCTGGCAAGTCGTATGGACATTTGCCGAACAATTGCAAATGTTAAATCCCGAGAAAATATCCCGATGATGCAAAAGGACAGAGTTGAATTCACATTGAATAAAATGAAATCGCTCTCGGTGGATTATCAATTAAATCCGTCATACATAGGAGATATTTTCGAGCGTATTATCCATGAAACGTGTGAAGAGGAACTTGTCATCATCAAAGCCTTGTCAGAAGAAAAAGAGAAGTGAACCATGAATATTCTGATCATCGATAATTACGATTCCTTTACCAATAATATTGCTCAGTATGTTTTCGAACTGACAGGAGTGATGCCGACGGTCGTGCCGAACTCGGTCTCATACGAGTCATTAAACATTGAATCTTTTTCGGGTGTGATTTTGTCACCGGGTCCTGGACATCCTGCCTGCGACGAAGATTTTGGGGTCTGCGGTGAAATCATTGATCAATGCCGTATGCCAATTTTGGGTATTTGTCTGGGGCATCAGGGGATTAATATCCGGTTTGGCGGTCATGTCACGCATGCGCCTGCACCGGTTCATGGTTATAAAAGCCCGATCTTTCATCATGGTGAAGGCCTGTTTTCCGGCATCCCCCAGTCGTTCAGTGTTGTTCGTTATCACTCCCTGATATGTACTGAGGTTCCTGAGTGCCTTGAGGTGACGGCCCGCACAGAAGATGGGCTGATCATGGCCATTGCGCATCGCGAAAAACCGATCTGGGGCGTCCAGTTCCATCCGGAATCGATCGAGTCAGAGTACGGGCATACGCTGATTGGTAATTTCATTGAGATGATCAAGCACGGTGAACGGGCTGGCTCTGATTCTGGCACCGATAATGAAATACAACGCGTGATCCAAGAAGCGGCGGGGACGTTTTCATTGGTCGTGAATTATGAACCCCTGAAGAGAACAATGAATGCCGCTGACATGTTTACGCGTTATTTTTCGGGCAAAACTTCCGCATTCTGGCTCGACAGTGAAATGGCAGATGCGCGGTCTGCCAGGTATTCGTTAATGGGCAGCGGACAACCCAATGAAGCCATGGTGTTTCGTTATGAGGTCAGTACACGTACCTTGCATCTGAGTGGCCCATGCGGCGAAAGTGCTATCCAGGGGGATTACTTTGAGCTGATGGATCGGATTGTGGCTTGTTTGAAGCCAGATTCAGACACTGAGGCACTGATGCCTTATGGCTGTGGTCTGGTCGGTTATTTGGGTTATGAACTGAAAGCCTTGATGGGAAGTCCCAATAAACACCGTTCTGCCACACCTGATGCGCTGTTTTTTTTACCCCAGAATTTAGTGATTTTTGATCATCAAGCGCACACTGCTTACCTCTGCCATTTATGGGGGGAGCCAATGACGTTTGATCCGGACGCTGCACCAGTGAGCCATACGCAAGATGTGTCCTTGTTTCAGCCCGGACCGGTGCCAGAACAGTCGCTGGCGCTGGAAGACAGTGCAGAAATGTATATCGACAAAATTCATCGTTGTCTCAAAGAGATCCGCGACGGTGAATCCTATGAAATCTGCCTGACCAACCGGGCGCGGCTGCCCTTTCACCAAGACGCGCTTTCTGCCTATATGACGATGCGCTCGGCAAGCCCGGTGCCTTATGGGGCTTATCTGAAAACGCCCGATTTTGCGATCTTAAGTGCTTCACCAGAAACGTTTTTGCACATTGATTCAAATCGTACCGTGAGATCCAAACCGATTAAAGGCACCCGCCCCAGAGGACAGACCGAAGCTCAGGATCAGGCCCTGAAGCATGAACTGGCTTGCTCTGAAAAGGATAGGGCAGAAAATCTGATGATTATTGATTTGGTCAGACATGATCTGAATAGTATCTGTGTGCCCGGGACGGTCCATGTCCCCAAAGCTTTTGATATTGAAACTTACAGTTCGGTCCATCAACTGGTCTCGACGATTGAAGGGCAGCTCAAACCCAATCTTGGGACGTTTCGTGCAATTCAAGCGTGTTTTCCGGGCGGATCCATGACCGGTGCACCGAAGCGGCGCACGATGGATATTATCGATGATCTGGAATCTTCTGCGCGGGGCATTTACGCCGGAAGCCTGGGCTGGGTGGGGATGAATGGCTGCACGAATCTGAGCATCGTGATTCGGACCGCAGTGATCAAAGAGGGGATGGCCGAATTTGGCATTGGCGGTGCCATCGTGTCCGCCTCTTGTCCTCTTGAAGAGATGGAAGAAACCTTAGTGAAAGCCAGTGTGCCGTTTTATTCCTTAACAACTAGCACGGAGACAAAACATTGAGCCAATATGTAATATTCGGTGGTGCGGGTGTCGTTGGACAGTTCATGGCGACATTACTTGCGTCTGAAGGCCACTCGGTCACCGTTGCAGATCAAGTTGCGCCTGCATACCCGGTGGACTATGTGATCAGTGATGTGCGCTATCTTGATCGCGCACTGACAGAAAAAATAAAAGCGGCTTCCGGTGTTGTTTTTGCGCTGCCCGAATCAGCTGCAGCGGCCTCGTTGATGACTTATGCCCCTTTGCTGACCTCAGTGGATGTCGTTGTGAATACCTGCTCAGTACAGGTGCCCTTCCATCAGATCGCGGCAGACTGCCTGCCGTCTGTCAGTAGTGTCGGAGTGAATCCTATGTTTTCACCCAAACTGGCTTGTCACGGACGTCCGGTTGTCGTTTGTGAACCGGCTCAGAGCCAGGCCGGTGCCATGATATCGGCACTGCTGGCCAGGCAGGGAATGCAGGTCTCGCAGATGAACCCGGATGATCATGATAACAATATGGCGCTTTGTCAGGCGTTGCCGCATGCTGCAATTCTGTCTTTCCTGACGGCATTGGTGAACCAAGGCTGCGATATCAAGGTTATTTACCAAATCGCCCCGCCGCCCATGAAAACATTATTGAGCCTGGCGGCCCGGATCCTCGCCAATGAGCCTGAAACCTACTGGGATATTCAGGCCTGTAACCAAGCGGCCGCAAAGCAGCGCGATGGGCTGATGGCTTCACTTTCAGGATTAAATTCACAGGTAGAAAGCGATGATTATTCGGCTTTTGTCGCTCAGCTGGTTGATGCCAGAGAACATTTAAAGGAAATACTGCCTCAGTCTGAGCAGGAGGCCGCGTGTATTTTTCAGACATTAATGACGCTTAACACGGGAGGACAAGATGAGCACAGCCGCTAATCCACTGGTTGCTATTTTGAAAGATCGCTCAAAAGCACTGGCACTGTTTGTCATCATGCTGCCAGTTCTTTTGGTAACGATTGATAACACCATTCTGAACTTTTCACTGCCGCGCATTGCGTCTGCACTGAGCCCTTCTGCCGCTCAGCAATTGTGGATTATTGATGCTTATTCTATTGTTCTGGCCGGACTACTCGTCACCATGGGGGGAGCCGGCGATCGACTCGGCCACAGGAAAATGCTGTTTATCGGTTGTAGCGGTTTTGCCGCTGTGTCGCTGATTGTCGTGTTTTCCCAACAGGCCTGGCATCTGATTGCGGGTCGGGCGGTGTTGGGCTTTTTCGGGGCGATGATTTTACCTGCGACTTTGGCTTTGATCCGTTCGGCCTTTGAAGACAGGGAAGAAAGGCGCATCGCGGTGGCCGTTTGGGCCACGTGTCTGACCATTGGCTCGGCGCTGGGGCCTCTGGTGGGCGGTGTCTTGCTGCAGTATTACGACTGGCAATCGGTATTTTTAGTCGCCTTGCCATTTTTAGCCCCTGTCATCCTTTTTGCACCGTTCTGTCTGCCTGAATCGGAAAAGCAACCTGCATTCAGTATCGACTACTGGAGCATTACGTTAAGCCTGGTGGCCATGGTGAGCCTGATGTTTGCGCTGAAACATGGTGCAACAGAAGGCATTGATGCATGGGCTATCTCGACCTTTATCTGCGGCTTGGTGTTTGGTGTGCTGTTTGTACGCCGGCAATTGGTCTTAAAAGATCCGTTGCTGGATCTCAAGCTGTTCACCATCCCGGCATTTTCAGTGTCGATTGCAGTGAATCTGGTCAGCCTTGGTCTGCTGATCGGATTTATCTATCTCGCAACACAGTTGATGCAAATTGTCCTGGGCAGTTCCCCGTTAGTGGCCAGCCTGAATTTGGTGCCGGGCCAGGTCTTAGCGATTGTCGCTGGGATGGCTGTGGTACCTGTTGTACAGCGGATCGCACCCAACCGGGTGATTGCGTTTTGCCTGGTATTAGCCGGCGCTGCGTTTATGATTTTTGCGCTGTTTGATATCTCGATGCTGACCATTGCCGTTGCGTTTGCATTCTTGAATATTGGGGTGGCGGCGATTACGACGGTGACCAATGATCTGGTTCTGTCGTCGGTTCCGGCCGACAGCGCAGGCAGTGCATCTTCCGTGAGTGAAACTGCCTATGAAGCGGGTGTGGTGTTAGGGACGACACTGATTGGTGGGGCGGTTGCCTGGCTATATCGGGCTCATTTTGTGGCACCAGCAGGGATTGATGTCTCCGCAGTGATGCAGGCAGAAGAAACATTACCCGGCGCTTATGCAGTGAGCCAGACGTTGAGTGGTGAATGGGCGGATTCTCTGCTCGAATCTGCCTCACAGGCCTTTACGCAAAGTGTACAGCTGACCAGCCTGGGCGTTGCGGCGACTGTGCTGGCAGTGGTGTTTATTGTGCTCAAATACCTCAAGCTACCGAGTTCGGAGAGCGCTGAACTGGCAACTGAGATGCAAGACTGAGAACAAAAATGCGGCCCTTTTTCAGGGCCGTTTTTTGTTTTGAAGGACTAATTCAGCAGTGCTGACGGTTTCGACACTATAGTGTATCGGTAGGTGAAACTTTAAGGAGTGGTGGTATGCCGCTGACACAACTGGACAGTCGTACTGCATTGATTGTGATTGATCTGCAAAAAGGCATCGTGGGGTTGCCTCTGGCCCATGATGCGGGGGCTGTTGTCAAACAGGCCGCAAGGCTGGCAGAGGCGTTTCGGCATCATCAGTTACCGGTTGTTCTGGTGAATGTGGCCGGCGGTTCGCCTGGGCGGACTGAGCAAGCCCGCAGTGGCGGCGAGCCAGCCAGCGACTGGACCGAACTGGTATCGGCGATGTCACCTCAAGCAGATGATATCTGTATCACCAAACGCAGTTGGGGGGCGTTCAGCCATACGGATCTGGCAGAAAGGCTCGATGCCTTGTCGGTGACGCAAGTGGTGGTGGTCGGTATCGCGACCAGTATTGGTGTGGAATCGACCGCTCGTCAGGCGTATGAGATTGGATTGAATGTCACCCTCTGTACAGATGCCATGACGGACATGAATGTCTACGCGCATCATAATTCACTGGAACGTATCTTTCCCCGTTTGGGTGAAACAGGCACCACAGAGGCATTGTTGGCTTTACTGGCTGAGCGCTAGCCCGGAAACCTGCCGGAAGTCGTGTCCGGCAGGTTGAATGCCAGGTTTAGAATCACACCGATCCGGTGTCGATACCCGCCAGCCGGTGCCAGTAACCATTGCAATGCATGCTATGGGTCACTGAAGGCGTTTCAGCTGTCGCGCCGTCATGTTTGAATGCACTGAGCGTGGCCAGAGTCTCTTTGGCTATCGGGCTGATGCGCACCACATCTACCAGTCCTTCCATGCTGGCGAGATCTTTGATCAGGTTATAACAGGTGCCGGATTGCGTCTGAATCCCATTCAGGGTGAACAGTCGCTGGTCTTCCTGACTGTTTGCAGCCAAGCCTTGCGGGTAATGGATGCAGCAGGTCTGACAGTCGTCTTTGGCTTTGCCTTCCGCTCGGGCGGTAAAGCAACGGGCGGAATAGGCCAGCGGCAGATAGCCGTAACTGAAGACTTCCGTTTCAAACTGGTGACGGATCCCCAGAGCATCGCAATCGGTCAGAATATGATTCAGCCAGTCCCGCGACAGCTCGACCGGCATGCACCAGCGTGTCATGCCCTGCCTGACGAAAATCTGTAAGGTCTGCGCGTTATAACAATTGACCGCCGGGCCAACCACAAAGGGAATATTTTGCTGGTGGGCGAGATGGATGGCGGAGACATCATTGGCTTCGATACTGAATTCGCCGTTCTCAATGTATTTCTTCATGACATTGATTTCGCTGGGTGCTTCCAGCAGCGCTTGCGTGGACAAGACGACCTCTTTACCCGCAGCGGCCAGCTCCCGGGCCAGCAGCATCCAGTCGGCGGGTTTCATCAGCCGCCGTTTCGCACACACGGTTTCGCCCAGATAGACGATATCGGCGTCACTGCTGCAGGCTGCGTGATAGAAAGACTCGACCGCCGTTTTTGGCCAGAAGTACAACAGTGGCCCTAATGAATACTTCATGCGTTGCTCCTGTTATTGCCACTGCCGCTGGTAAGCGCCCAGTGTGGTTTGTGCGCCTTCCGACAGGCGGCTGAGCGTGAGATCCCATGCGGACTGAACCTGATAGGCTTCGGGATTGGCCTGGTAACTGTCGATTGCCTGTCGCCAGGTGCGGGTGACTTGCTCGACATAAGCCTGGCTGCGTTGCCTGCCTTCAATTTTGACCGAGGTAATCCCCGTTCTGAACAGCTCAGGAAGCAGACTGAGGGTATTGAGGCTGGTCGGTGCTTCCAGAACATGTCCCCGTTGTTCCCGTCCGTTTACCTGGGTGTCAAATCGACCTTTGCACAAAGTGGGATAACCGGCTTTTTCACCCTGGCGGTAACGGTCAATCAAAATACCGTTCAGGCGCGATTCCAGCCCGTCTCCGGTTTCCTGCCAGCGGACAAATTTAGCCGGCGAGCAGGCCCCGGCTGTGTTGGGCGACTCACCGGTCAGATAAGAAGATAAATAACACCGGCCTTCAGCCATGATGCACAAACTGCCAAAGGCAAAGACTTCCAGCTCGACCTTACTATTGCGGGCCAGCTGTTTTACCTGGTGAATGGACAGCACACGAGGCAGCACGACCCGCTTGACGTTGAAGTGATCACGGTAAAACGCAATCGCTGCTGTATTGGTCGCCGAGGCCTGAACCGACAGGTGCAGTTCCAGCTCAGGGTAGCGGCGGGCGGCATAATCCAGGATCGCGATATCCGCCACAATCAGGGCATCAACACCCAGTGCGGCGGCTTTGTCGACCGCCTGCTGCCAGCGACTGAAACCGTCGGGATGGGCAAAGGTATTGAGGGCGACATGCAGTTTTCGGTTGTGCTGGCGGACATAGTCCACGGCTTGTTCGAGTCTCCGGCCGTCAAAGTTCAGGCCGGTAAAATGGCGGGCATTGGTGTCATCTTTGAAGCCGATATAGACCGCATCGGCGCCATGATCGACGGCGGTTTTGAGTGCGGGTAAATTACCGGCCGGACAGAGCAGTTCCATCACTGGGCTCCCTGAGTGTTAAAAGAAAAGGACATCATAAAAAGCTGGCGGGAGACGGTTTTGATATCACGCAGGTTTTTTCTTGTTTTCAAACACGATACCCCTTTGGGGGCACTGCGCTGGTCCGGATGATTGATGTATCGCAGTAAGTGCCGTTTGTATTTCCCGTAAGCTGATGCCTTCACAATGATGACAGAGGGATTCACAGTGCATTTGCAAAGATTGCCGGGCTTTACAGAGCTGGCACCGCAGTTGTTGAAATACCATTGCCGGCTGGCGCCGTTTTTTGTCCACAAGGCCTTGATTGAGCAGGCGCTGGCTGTGGTGTTGAAAGATGCTTTATCTGAAGGGGAGCTGGATTTTCTGGCCGATCGGACGGTGACGATCGCCATCGCAGATCTGGATTGGTCGTTTACCCTGACGCTGATAACCGGAAGGTTGGTGGTGTTGCCTTCTGTGCCTGCACCGAATGCGGTGATGAAAGCCTGCAGCCAGGATTTCATCCGTATCGCTGCCCGTCAGGTGGATCCCGATACGCTTTTCTTCCAGCGCCGGTTAACGATGGCGGGAGATACGGAATTAGGTCTGGCGGTCAAAAATCTGCTGGACAGCCTTGAGCTTGATAAATTGCCCGTATCGTTCAACGGGTTGCTGTCCAAAGCGGCAACATTGTGCGGTACTGACTAACTTGTCATACAAGGTTCACAGTGGCTGTTTATGCTGCTTGCAGCAAAGGGATGCGGGTATGAACAGGCATGGATGCAGTCAAACGGCAAACCCGGCGATTCACGGCGCAATGGGCGGGAAAAGATCACCCGTGCGTTGAGCAGCAATGGCGGGGAAAATTATTCTATTTTGGGGCGCGGTCAGCTGTGGTGCTGGCTGTACTTTTACTGCTGGCCTGGAGTCTCACTCCGGCGGCGCCGGTCGTGACGATGTCAGCATACAATCAGGTGTCTTGCCGTGATATCGGTGCCGCTCAGGGTTCGGCGCGCGCAACCGAACCGCTGCGAGTCTTCACGCCGGTTCACCAGTTGTCCCTGCCGATTCTGAAAGGATTGTGCGCCCAGTCTGCAATTTTGAACCATTACAGCGATGTCCGAGTGTTCTGGCAATCGCGCAGTGCGTTCGTTCCGGCACACATTTACAGCCAGTTTTATGATGTGATGTGGGGGCGGGATTATGCGCTGAACGGTATGAGTCCAAGTTATCTGGACTATTACCAACCCTTGCTGACGTTGCCCGGATATGATGTTTACTGGTATGCCACTGCAGCAGGTTTTCAGGGCAATCCCCGTGACTTTGAGCAGCTCAGAGTGGGCCTGTTGGATGATCCGTTCAGTCAGTCCGGCTATCAGTTACCTATGAATCAGCTCAATAGCCTGCAAATCGCAGCGGATAACAGGCAAATCCGGTTTTATCCCTCGCGGGACGCTCTGGGGCAAGCCTTGCTGAGTGGCGAGGTGGATGTCGTCGCGGATACGAGTTTCAGCCCGCTGTCCCGCTCTGCGGCGGTGCGGTCCAAAGTGTTGATTGCCGCTCAGGTTTCTTCCGGGGCCTGGTACATCAGCTCCCGGGTCTCTTCATCTCAAACGTTACTGGCCATTCAAAAGACCTTATCGTCTTTGTGATCAGGCATTGCTCAGGTTGTTCATCATGACATTAGTTCGTTCCTCCTCATTGATGTGGTTGTCGCTGTTGTATGGCCTGATCATACTGGCGGGCTCTTCATTCGGGCGCTATCAAGCCTACCTGAGCGTGATTGCAGACCATGTCGAGCCTGTGCTTGCGACCGCCTGGCAGGACAGTGCAGATTATCAGTTTGCGCCAGCGCTGGAACAGTTGCTGGGCCAGCGATTAGCACGGGAACTGGACGGCGTTCAGGGCAATCTGCTCTTGTCTCAGCTCCAGCAGTGCCACAGCTCTCTGTATCAGTTTGGCCGACAAGGAGAGCCGGGATCGGCCGGCCACAGCCGTTGGTTGCCCTGGTCGATGAGCTGGTGGCACGACTCAGCGGAAGCCCCGCAGCCCTGGTTGCAGATCGACTGTCGCATCCAGCCGCTGCCCTGGCTGAGTCTCACGCTGTTGCTGGCGTCAGTCACAGCGCTGGGCTGGCACTGGATTGGCAAACCTGTCCGGGACGAAGACCAACATCTGATCACGCTGCTGTTCAAGCAAGAAACTGCCTGGCTTCATCAGAACAGGGTGCCAAAACGCTCGAAAATCAAAGCCGGTGTTCTCCATTTTCGCGCCCTGTACCCGGCACAGAATATCAACGGCAGCCTGCTCGAGACACTGATCAAAACGAACCGAGCGACGTTCAGCTCGGAGCAGCAATATGTGATGTCTTTGCTGACGCGCGCAAGTCAGCCCCCTGAACTGCATTTTGATGTCACCGGCGGCAAAGTGCAGGTGTGCTTTGCCGGAATCCCCATTGCTTTATCCGTTACCCCGGCGCTGTACTTGTTCTGGTATGCCCTGAAACGCAAAGAGCAGGACACTGAAGGATGGGTGAGAAATCCGCCGTCCAATAAACCCGACAGGGAGCTGGCTCACTCGTTGCTGGCACTGATGCATCAGTACGCAGGGCATGGCCGGGCCATTCGTGAGCTGGAACAGGTCGGGCTGAAAGCCAAATCGCTGGATCAGAACCGCAGTAAGATCAAAGAAGCCTTCTCTGCGGTGCTGGGTGAGGAAGCCTCAGAAAGCGCGCTCTTTGCCAGCCGGAAAGGGGATGACAATCCACAGGCTGAATACCGTTTAAAGATATCTCCAGAAAAAATCACCATTGCAAGCTAAACTTTTAATTGATTGAAAATAATAGATTTTATTTTTTAGATATCTCTAATGCCGGTGTGGTCCGCCGTGTCACAGAGTCGTCATGTGATTTCGCAAAAGTAAGCGCACCCTCCTGATACAGGGAGGATGATGTTGAACTTACTGTAGGAATAACAATGAAACTCGCAATGGAAAAACTGCTGGCTGCCGGCCTTCTCTCTGCTTCTGTTATCAGTGCGCCCGTGATGGCCATGAATATTGTGCTGACCAACGATGACAGCTGGGATACGCAAAATATTCAGATTCTGAAAGCAGCCCTGGTGACTGCCGGACATCACGTGATTATGTCGGCGCCCTGTACAGGCCAGAGCGGCAAAGGGGGGGCAATGACCTTCCTGAAACCGGTCAGTGTGGATGAAACGAAAGCCTCAGAGCATGAATTCTGTGTCGGCGATACCGACACCAGTGTGGCGTTTGAAGACTATGCCGAAGGCACACCTGTGATGGCTGTGCTCTATGGTATTGATGTGGCTGCGCAAACTGTTTGGGGCAAGGCGCCTGATCTGGTGATTTCCGGCCCGAATGAAGGAAACAATCTGGGCTTCATGAACAACAACTCAGGGACTTTAGGGGCAACTATGATTGCACTGAGCCGCGGGATCCCGGCGATTGCCGTCAGCGCCCATGAGAATACTGCGCATGATGCGGCTCAGTCTGAGTTGGTGGCAAATGCTGTGGTTGAGGTGGTGGCCACGCTGGAAAGCAGCCGTCCGGCTGGTGGCCCGTTACTGCCGGCTTATACCGGCCTGAATATCAACACGCCGGAAGATATGTCAAATCATCTGGGCTACAAGTTGACGGATGTGGGCTGGAACAGCGGCGGTATCGAGCTGAAGTTCAGCGATGACCTGTCCAGTGATGCGGTGCTGATGGGTTATATGGTGCAGAAGCTGATGGCCGGGGGCATGGATCAGGTAACCGCGCAAGCCACCGCACAGGCGGCGATGCAGGGCAAGCAAGGGCTCTCGTTCGGCATGGGGGATGCCGGAGATGCCAACGCCAATTCCGAAGGCAATGCGGTGAAGGCGGGGTATATCACGATCAGTACCATAGACGGCAATGTTCAGGCAGCGAGAGCCAAGGTTTCCCTGACTGAGCAGCGTCTGCTGGGTCTGAACTAGGAGGTCGCGATGAAAAACTATTCACGTCTTCTGTGCCTGATGCTGGGGCTTGTTCTGGCGGGGTGTAATGGCTCAGACAAGGAGAACAGCGCAGACAATGGGAAAGAAAGTGGCGCGACAGATGCCGGTCAGGCCGCGCTGAGCGGGGTATATCGCGCTGTGGCTCAGGATGCCGACGGCAATCCGGTTGAGGTACAGCTCATCGCAGAAAGTGGTCGGCTGCCGCTATTGACCCTCTGGGATGACAGGGAACACCAAAGCTCATTCCTGGCGCAAAAGCCTGCTGCCGGACAGAAGCAAACAACCTATTATTTTGCTGAAATACACTATCAATGCCAGGCACAGCAAAACGCCTTTGTGTGCGACACCCCTGAAGGTGCAACCCGCCTGGTCGCCGATTCGACAGCCCAACATGCTGGCTTCGTGGCGGGCCAGTACCAGGCGATCTGGGACGGGCAGCTATACACGCTGAGTTTGGACGAACAGGGCAATGCCAGTATTACCGGTCTGCACTGTGAGTCTGGTGTGCGCTTTGCGGCATCGGCTTCGCTGGAAACCATCCGGGTGATGACAGTCGACGCCAACAACGCTTGTCATCTGCCTTTCTCACAGGTTTATGCGGAAACCGTGGTCGATAATGACACACTGTTCAGCCTGAACTTTCAGACTGAGGTAGCAGATTTTCCTCAGGTCTGGGTTAAGGTTGCCGGCTAGAAAAGCTTGCTCCGAACGCATAAAAATCCTCGGCGACAGGGCAGCACAGACTGGCTTGTTGCCGATTTCCGTTCAGTGATGCTTCTTCGTTTGCCTGTTGGCAGCAGCTTGCGTGGCGAGTGACTGTTTCTTTGCGCAGACTTTGCGTATAATTCCGCCATCATATACCCAAGTCATCCCCTATTGCCTGTTACGGCACAGAAGAGCAAACAGAGGCCAGGATGTAACCACAGGTTAATCAGCCATCACCCGGCTAGTTCCGGGCAAGACTCAACTGACATACCGGGCGCCGCGTTTTCGCGGATCTCGCCTGGGCTGACTTCATTCGATAACTGGATCTTCACTGAATATGTCTTTTTTAACTGAAGTGGGCAAACGCCGCACCTTTGCCATCATTTCTCACCCGGATGCGGGTAAAACCACCATTACAGAAAAAGTACTGCTGTTCGGAAACGCCTTACAGCGCGCCGGTACGGTCAAAGGCCGCGGCTCTAACCAGCATGCTAAATCCGACTGGATGGAAATGGAAAAAGAGCGGGGCATCTCGGTCACCACCTCTGTGATGCAGTTCCCGTACAACGAATGTCTGGTCAACCTGCTTGATACCCCGGGGCACGAGGATTTCTCGGAAGATACCTACCGTACCCTGACTGCCGTAGACTCCTGTCTGATGGTGATTGATGCGGCGAAAGGTGTTGAGGACCGGACCCGGAAACTGATGGAAGTCACCCGTCTGCGCGATACGCCTATTGTGACCTTCATGAACAAACTCGACCGTGACATCCGCGATCCGATGGAATTGCTGGATGAAGTGGAAAGTGAGCTGAACATTGCCTGTGCGCCGGTCAGCTGGCCGATTGGCTGTGGTAAAGAGTTCAAAGGTGTGTATCACATTCACCGTGACGAAACCATTCTGTACGCCACCGGTCAGGGTCACACCATTCAGGAAGTCCGGATAGTGAAAGGCCTGGACAACCCTGAACTGGATGCGGCCGTCGGCGAGGAGCTGGCCGGTCAGCTGCGTGATGAGCTGGAGCTGGTGCTGGGTGCATCGCACGAATTTGATCGTGATCTGTTCCTGAAAGGGGAGCTGACGCCGGTATTCTTCGGTACGGCACTGGGTAACTTTGGTGTGGACCATATGCTGGACGGCCTGACTGAGTGGGCGCCTGCGCCGCTGCCACGTCAGGCTAACGAGCGTGAAGTTGAAGCGACCGAAGAGAAGTTCTCCGGTTTCGTGTTCAAGATTCAGGCCAATATGGACCCGAAACACCGTGACCGGATTGCATTCATGCGCGTTGTGTCAGGCACTTACACGCAAGGCATGAAAATGAACCATGTCCGTACCGGTAAGACTGTCAGCATTTCGGATGCCGTCACCTTCATGGCTGGTGACCGTGCCCGCGCTGAAAATGCGTATGCCGGTGACATCATTGGTCTGCACAACCATGGCACGATTCAGATTGGTGATACCTTTACTCAGGGGGAAAGCCTGAAGTTTGCCGGCATCCCGAACTTTGCACCGGAACTGTTCCGTCGTATCCGACTGAAAGATCCACTGAAGCAAAAGCAGTTGCTGAAAGGCCTGGTCCAGCTGTCGGAAGAAGGGGCGGTGCAGGTGTTCCGTCCGCTGATGAACAATGATCTGATCGTCGGCGCGGTCGGTGTACTGCAGTTTGACGTGGTGGTTGCCCGTCTGAAATCTGAGTACAACGTGGAAGCCATTTACGAGAGCGTCAACGTTGCCACCGCCCGCTGGGTTGAATGTGCCGATGGCAAGAAATTCGAAGAGTTTCGTCGCAAGAATGAGGTCAATCTGGCGCTGGACGGTGGAGATAATCTCACTTACATCGCCCCGACCATGGTCAACCTCAATCTGGCGAAAGAGCGTTTCCCTGAAGTGGATTTCCGCGCCACCCGCGAGCACTGATGCCTGACGGTTCATGATGAATCTGTGAATCGTTGAAGAAAGAAAAAGCTCCTGATTTCAGGGGCTTTTTTTATCGTATCGCGCCTGTTGCCAGCCGTTGACTTGATGTCGCCCGGCTCAGGCGTGATACTGTTCTGTATTCAAACTATGCCAGACATAATCATTCCGAACTCACTGCATCCGAAAAGGGGAGTGCGATGTTAACTCTGATCCGCCGTTGGCTGGCCCGCTACGATGCCTGGTGCGAGCGTATGGGTTTTGTACCGGAAAACCGGCGCTGTTGTGCTCCGGTTCGTTATGATGAAGACGATGCCCGCCATCCGGCGCAGCGCGCTGCCAGAAGGAAGGCCTGTGAAACGGCACCAGAGGATGAGCCGCGTGCAGCTGATCGATAGCCACTGCCATTTTGATTTTCCGCCGTTTGCCGCTGATCCCGAGCCCTATCTGGTTAAAGCCGGGCAGGTTGGTGTCAGCCATATCGTGATCCCTTCGGTCGGGGCGCGAAACTGGCAGCTTATCCAGACCCTGTGTGCCCGTCCGGCACCACCTGCACAGCCAGCGCTCTACTATGCGCTGGGCATGCACCCGTATTTTGCCTCCGAGCATGATGCCGACACACTGGCCCAGCTGGAGAAGATGCTGGAAAAAGTTAGTCAGGAGGCGGGCAACCGCTGTGTAGCGGTCGGGGAATGCGGGCTGGATTTTGCGATTGCCGCGGCAGACAGGCAGCAACAGATGGACTGGCTGCTCAGGCAACTGGAATTCGCTAATCATTTTAACCTGCCGGTGATCCTTCATTGCCGCAAAGCCTTTCCTGAACTGATCCGTTGCCTGAAATCCTGCCCGCCAATTCGGGGAGGGGTTTATCACGCATTCAGTGGCAGTTTGCAGCAAGCGTCTCAACTTCTTGATCTAGGTATCAAAATTGGAGTCGGTGGTACGATCACCTATCGCAGAGCGAACAAAACTCGAACTACAATGAGTCAGTTACCTCTTGATGCACTGCTACTGGAAACTGATGCGCCAGATATGCCGTTGGCCGGTTACCAGGGAGAACCAAATCAGCCGGACAGAGTCGCCTTCGTGTTAGCGGCTCTGGCTGACCTGAGATCAGAATCATTGGCGGTACTCGCTGCTGCTACTAGCAAAAATGCAGAAGTTTTGTTTGCACTGCCTTCTCAAATTTGATGATTCTGACATTTCTCTGGCTTTTCTTTATGCATCAGGTCGTGCTTTGGTGTGAGTTTCATCACACTTGATATTCAACTTTCACTCGGTTTCCAATCAAAGTGTGATGTGTGCATTACATGCTGTAAGTTGCCATGCGTATAATGCGCCCGACTCTTGAGAGAGCCGAATTGTCGAGACGCCAAAATTTAACTATAGGGATGCCATAAACTATGAGCGTGTTTATGAGCCTGGTTGGGATGGTTGTGCTGCTGCTTGTGGCTGTGCTGCTGTCTGATAACCGTAAAGCTATTAACTTACGTACTGTGGGTGGCGCGTTTGCCATTCAATTCTTCTTCGGCGCATTCGTACTGTATGTGCCGGTAGGCCGTGATGTGCTGTATGGTGCATCACAATTCGTTGCTAATGTGATCGGTTACGGCGATCAGGGGATTTCTTTCCTGTTCGGCGGTCTGGTCTCAGGCAAGATGTTTGAAGTCTTCGGTGGCGGCGGTTTCGTCTTCGCCCTGAAAGTGCTGCCGGTTATCGTGTTTTTCTCAGCACTGATCAGCGTATTGTACTACTTGGGCATCATGCAGTTTGTGATTAACATTCTGGGTGGCGCACTGCAAAAAGCGCTGGGAACGTCCCGTGCCGAATCCATGTCTGCAACAGCAAACATTTTCGTGGGTCAAACTGAAGCACCACTGGTTGTGCGTCCGTTTGTACCTAAGATGACTCAGTCTGAGCTGTTTGCGGTGATGTGTGGTGGTCTGGCGTCTGTTGCCGGTGGTGTACTGGCCGGTTATGCCTCTATGGGTGTACCGCTGGAATACCTGATTGCAGCCTCTTTCATGGCGGCACCGGGTGGTCTGCTGTTTGCAAAAATCATCAAGCCGGAAACAGAAACGCCTGTGGATCAATTGGGCGTTGATAAAGATGATGAAGGTCACGATGACAAGCCTGCGAACGTCATTGACGCAGCGGCTGCGGGTGCGTCTTCCGGTATGCAACTTGCCCTGAACGTCGGTGCGATGCTGCTGGCCTTCATCGGTCTGATTGCCCTGATCAATGGTATTCTGGGTGGTGTTGGTGGTTGGTTCGGTATGCCTGAACTGACGCTGGAGCTGATCCTGGGTTATGTCTTCCAGCCGCTGGCCTTCCTGATTGGTGTGCCTTGGAATGAAGCACAGATTGCCGGTTCTTTCATCGGTCAGAAGATAGTCGTGAACGAGTTCGTGGCTTACCTGAACTTCACACCATACCTGAAAGATGTGGCTGATGGTGGTCTGCTGGTTGCTGAAACTGGCGCAGCGATGACTGAGAAGACCAAAGCGATCATTTCTTTCGCCCTGTGTGGTTTCGCAAACCTGTCTTCGATTGCGATCCTGCTGGGTGGTCTGGGCGGTCTGGCACCAAGCCGTCGTCACGACATTGCCCGCTTCGGTATGAAAGCCGTTGCCGCAGGTACGCTGTCTAACCTGATGTCTGCAACGATTGCAGGTCTGTTCCTGTCACTGTAATTCAGTCAGAAACAATCAGATTGAAAACGCCACAGCCTCGCTGTGGCGTTTTTTTTGCCTCACATTTTCTTTGCCGCTGACGCTGGCGGTAGTCAACAGAAACAGTAACTATCTGAATCATTTCCGGTAAAAGCCGGCAAAAAGGGACAATTGGCTCTTTCTTCACGCAAGCCTCGCGCGCATGCTTAAGGGGTCAGCAGACACTTCGTTGCCTGCGGTCTACACTCTGTGAGTATTTCCAACGGTGAATGTTTTCAGGCCGGTCCGCTGTGCTCTCCCGGTCTGGCACCCATAACTGGAGTGACCGTATGCATGAAGTGATCGTGGCTTTGCTGGCCGGTGTGATCGTCGGGCTGATGTTTTCCGCACTCAAACTGCCAATCCCGGCGCCCCCGGTATTATCCGGGGTGATGGGCATCGTCGGCGTGTTTATTGGCGGACAGCTTTATCAATGGCTGATCGAACGTTTCTTTTCCTGAGCCCGGCTCTTGAGTGTAATCCTATGGTCGGGCGGTCAGAAGACGATCACCGCTTGCCGAGTCAACACATTATCCACTCAGGGAAACGCCTGTTGTATGGTTTGCCACTAGGCTCCTTGGTAAAATGGCTGCGTAAAATCGCAGATGAGTGATGTCTGTGTGCAACCATCCTGATCATATTGTGAGTCAGGGTGTAAAAATGAATGGCTGGCAAGGTGATCATCATCTTGCGCGGTGAAAAGGACGTCGATCGGGCATGCGGTAAAGCGCCTGAGTCTTCATGGAATCAAGTCCGCTTCTGTTTCTCTGAGGCTACAATCTTCGGATTGCCATTTTCTGAATGGGCAAAGAGAACAGGACACTTGGTAGAACATAATCGACTGGAGAAAGTCATGAGCGATTTAAAAACGGCTGCACTGCGTGCGTTAAAACTGATGGATCTGACCACACTAAACGATGACGACACCGATGCGAAAGTGATCGAACTGTGTAAGAACGCGAAAACCCCTGTCGGCAATACCGCAGCGGTTTGTATTTATCCGCGTTTTATTCCGGTTGCTAAAAAGCAGCTGCGCGAGCAGGGTACGCCGGATGTTCGTATTGCCACAGTGACCAACTTCCCGCACGGCAATGATGACATTGAGATTGCTGTTGCAGAAACCAAAGCCGCTGTTGCTTACGGCGCAGATGAAGTGGACGTGGTGTTCCCGTACCGCGCACTGATTGCCGGTAACGAGGACGTGGGTTTTGAACTGGTGAAACAGTGTAAAGCCGCCTGCGGCGATATTCTGCTGAAAGTGATTATTGAAACCGGTGAACTGAAAGATGCGGTTCTGATCCGCAAAGCCTCAGAAATTTCTATCAAAGCCGGCGCCGATTTTATTAAGACCTCAACCGGTAAAGTACCGGTGAACGCCACGCCGGAATCAGCTGAGATTATGCTGACCGTGATCAAAGACATGGGCGTACAGGACAAAGTAGGCTTTAAACCAGCGGGTGGTGTGCGTACTGCAGAAGATGCACAGCAGTATCTGGCGATGGCTGATCGGATTCTGGGTGCCGACTGGGCAGACAGTGCCCACTATCGTTTTGGTGCATCCAGCTTGCTGGCAAACCTGCTCAACACGCTGGGTGAAGGCGAAAAAGCTGCAGAAGGCGGCTACTGATACCGCTGGGTATCGGTTGACCGATTCTGAACCTGATCTGTGGCAGCCGGCTCGGCTGGCTGTCACAGGAAACTGCCAATTCAAGGGAAAGACCGCGCCTGTTGGCACGTGCTGCTGACGCTCCGGGCCGCTATTGTCTCTCCCCAGCCATGTCGAGGCATCCTATGTATTTACCTCAGGAAATTATCCGCAAGAAGCGCGATAACATCGCACTCACCCCAGACGAAATTAACTTCTTTATTCAGGGCATCGCCAAAGACACTGTGTCTGAAGGTCAGATCGCGGCTTTCGCGATGGCGGTGTACTTCAATGACATGACCATGAATGAGCGGGTCGCACTAACCTGTGCCATGCGAGATTCCGGCATGGTGCTGAACTGGGATTACATGAACTTTGGCGGCCCGATTGTCGACAAACACTCCACCGGCGGTGTGGGCGATGTGACCTCGCTGATGCTCGGCCCTATGGTCGCCGCATGTGGCGGTTTCGTGCCTATGATTTCCGGTCGTGGTCTGGGCCACACCGGCGGCACGCTGGACAAACTGGAATCCATTCCGGGCTATAACATCATGCCGTCGAACGAGGTGTTCGGCCAGGTGACTAAAAGTGCAGGCGTGGCCATTATCGGTCAGACCGGCGATCTGGCCCCGGCGGATAAGCGCGTGTATGCCACCCGCGATATTACCGCCACAGTCGATAACATCTCGCTGATCACTGCCTCGATTCTGTCGAAGAAACTGGCGGCAGGGCTGGAATCGCTGGTGATGGACGTCAAAGTCGGTTCTGGTGCTTTCATGCCAACCTATGACGCTTCGGAAGAACTGGCGAAATCCATTGTGGCCGTGGCCAACGGAGCCGGCACCAAAACCACCGCCTTACTGACCGACATGAACCAGGTTCTGGCCTCCAGCGCCGGTAACGCAGTGGAAGTGCGCGAAGCCGTTCAGTTCCTGACCGGCGAATACCGCAATCCGCGTTTGTTTGAAGTCACCATGGCGCTGTGCGCCGACATGCTGCTCAACGCCGGTCTGGCCAAAGCGGAAAGCGAGGCCCGTGCTCAATTGCAGGCGGTGCTGGATAACGGCGCAGCAGCAGAGCGGTTCGGCAAAATGGTTCATGGCCTGGGCGGCCCGGCTGATTTTGTTGAAAATTATGACAACTATCTGGCGAATGCAGCGATCATCAAACCTGTGTTTGCGGAAACCAGCGGTTTTGCCGGGGCGATGGATACCCGCGCACTGGGCATGGCCGTGGTGAGTATGGGCGGTGGCCGGAAAGTGGCCTCTGACAGCATTGATGATGCGGTCGGCCTGACGGACATGATCCGTCTGGGGCAGACACTGGATAATCAGACGCCGCTGGCCGTGATCCATGCTCGCAGTGAAGCACAATGGCAGGAGGCTGCGCAGGCTGTTCGTCAGGCTGTCACAGTCACTGAGCAGGCACCTGCGGCGACCCCTGAGGTTTACCGCCGTATCCGTGCTGAAGATGTCTAAATTGGAGCAATGATGAAAAGAGCAATTATCCTGGTACTCGATTCTTTTGGCTTGGGTGCTACTGAAGATGCGGTCAAATTTGGCGATGTGGGCTCGAACACCATGGGCCATATTGCCAAAGCCTGTGCCGAAGGCCGTGCCGACAATGCCGACCGCAGCGGTTTGCTGAATCTGCCGAACCTGACCCGCCTGGGTCTGGGCAAGGCGGCGGAAGAATCCTGCGGTGAATTCCCGCAAGGCTTAGATCCTGTGGCGGAAATCACCGGTGCCTACGGTCACGCGGCTGAGATTTCATCCGGCAAAGACACCCCGTCTGGCCACTGGGAAATCGCCGGTGTGCCGGTCTTGTTCGACTGGGGTTACTTCAGCGACACCAGCAACAGTTTCCCGCAGGAACTGCTGGATCGCATTGTCGAGCGCGCACAACTGCCGGGTTATCTGGGTAATTGCCACGCTTCCGGCACCCAGGTGCTGGACGATCTGGGCGAGGAACACATGAAAACCGGCAAGCCGATTTTCTACACCTCAGCCGATTCCGTGTTCCAGATTGCCTGTCACGAAGAGACTTACGGTCTCGATAACCTGATGACGCTGTGCGAGATCGTTCGCGAAGAGCTGGAAGACTACAATATCGGCCGTGTGATTGCCCGCCCGTTTATCGGTCCGGCCAAAGGCCAGTTCGAACGTACAGGTAACCGCCGTGACTTGTCACTTGAGCCGCCGTCGGCCACTGTGCTGCAAAAACTGGTGGAAGAGAAGCAGGGCGAAGTGGTGTCTGTCGGTAAAATTGCCGATATTTACGCCCACTGCGGTATCACCCAGAAAGTGAAAGCGACCGGTCTGGAAGCCCTGTTTGATGCCACACTGGCACAAATGGATAAAGCTGGTGACAACACCATCGTATTCACGAACTTTGTTGATTTCGATTCCGCCTACGGCCACCGCCGCGATGTGGCCGGTTATGCCGCCGCGCTGGAATATTTTGACCGTCGTCTGCCTGAGCTGCTGTCGCAGCTGAAAGAAGACGACGTGCTGATCATCACGGCTGATCACGGTTGTGATCCGACCTGGCCGGGCACCGACCATACCCGTGAGCACATTCCTGTGCTGGTGAGTGGTCCGAAGATCCCGGCTGGCTCACTGGGCCGCCGTGAGACCTTTGCCGATATCGGCCAGAGTCTGGCGAGCTACTTCGGTACTTCGCCAATGGATTACGGTAAATCTTTTCTGTAACCGCACCGCTGTGTGGTGAGGTTTGGCGCTGAAAGCGTCACGGCCTCGTCCATAATGGATGAGGCACTTAACAAATTGAAGGAGCGAACAGATGGCTACTCCACATATTAATGCTGAAATGGGTGATTTTGCTGATGTTGTGCTGATGCCGGGCGACCCGTTGCGCGCCAAGTTTATTGCAGACACTTTCCTGCAAGAGGTGAAAGAAGTCTGTAATGTGCGCAATATGTACGGTTACACAGGCACATACAAAGGCCGCAAGATCTCTGTGATGGGCCACGGTATGGGCATTCCGTCCTGTTCTATCTATGCCACTGAGCTGGTCAAAGACTTCGGCGTGAAGAAAATCATCCGGGTCGGCAGCTGCGGTGCGGTGCGTGATGACGTCAATCTGCGCGATGTGGTGATCGGCATGGGCGCTTCAACCGATTCGAAAGTGAACCGCATCCGTTTCGGTGGTCACGATTTTGCGGCCATTGCTGATTTTGGTATGGTGCAAAACGCTGTGGATGCTGCCAAAGCCAAAGGGATCGCGGTGAAAGTCGGTAACTTGTTCTCTGCTGATCTGTTCTACAACCCGGATTTTGACTTCTTCAAGACCATGGACAAGTACGGCATTCTGGGCGTGGAAATGGAAGCGGCCGGGATTTACGGGGTGGCGGCAGAATTTGGCGCCAAAGCCCTGACCATCTGTACCGTGTCTGACCACATTCTGCGTGGCGAAGCGACGACCTCTGATGAGCGTCAGACCACGTTTTTAGATATGATGGAAATCGCCCTGGAATCTGTCCTGCTGGGTGATCAAGACGCCTGAATTTGAGTCTACGCTTGTGGAGACAGGCGGACGCGCACAAGAGGTTTCGGCCTCTGACTCAAAGCAAAAGACGACCGTAGGGTCGTCTTTTTTTGTCTCCACTTTTCGTGCCTGGGCCGGGCTTCAATCGTTTTTCCTGCTCAGGAGAGAGTGGCTAATCCTTGGCGTTTGCCGTCAGCAGGAACGGAAAATGCCACACGTCTTTTCGGCGGCCGAAGGTATACGCCAGAATAAAACCGATCAACAACGCGACCAGCAGCATGCCGCGCACTGTGTTGGTCATACTGTCAATCTGATCCGCGGCGTTCTGAACCAGTTTGCCGTGTTCCAGTGTCAGACGGAGAAAGCCGACCACCTGTCCTTCGTCGGTCATGACGGGTTGAACCAGTTGCTGGCGGCCGATGCTGGCGGTTGAGAGTGGCGTGGTCAGGCCGGACACCTGTTCCAGCGGCATCGCATCTTCGGTCTGTGCCAGTGGCACCCCTTCAAGATCATAAATGCTGGCATCGAGTATGAGGGGTTCATCGGAAATCCGGTTGACCAGATCCTGCAGTTTATCCTGCTGCTTGTCGAGAATATCGCCCGCTGCCGTGCTGGCTGCCTGACGGGCGATAATGCGAGACAGCGACTGGGTCTGCTCACTCAGCATGTTGAAGTTATTCTGATTCAGCCGGGCGCCGTACTCCAGCATGGTGATCAAGCCAGCAAAACTAACGGCCAATACCACAAACTGCCAGATACGCTGCATGCGTACAGTTTTGAACTTAAACATAGTCGTGACTTCTTCGATAAGGCTAACTGAGCAATATTGGGACTTGCCCTGACAAATTGCAATAGGGTACTTTGAAGGGAGTTGAATACGCCTATACAGGGATGTGATATACAGTGCTGACCATCAAAAAACATACTTCGCTTCATACCCGCTTTCCAGACTGTGTTGCCAGCAGTAACCTGGATGTGAAACACGTTGCTTCAGTGATTTACAGTCAATCGTTGACCACAGATCGTATCGAGCGCCTGGAAACCCAGAGTGGGGAAACCCTGTCGTTGGTGGCCGCCTGGAAGGTGGGCGAGTACGACGTGTTGCTGCTGACCAACCCTTTGTCCGACTCTCTGATCCGTGCGCTGGACGCCAATAAGATTGACTACGCCCATTATAAAGACTTGCCGGATTTATCCGAACCAGGCCTGGTGGTGTTTGATATGGACTCTACGGCCATTCAGATTGAATGCATTGATGAAATTGCCAAACTGGCCGGTGTCGGTGAGCAGGTGGCGGAAGTGACTGAACGCGCCATGCAGGGCGAGCTGGATTTTGAACAGAGCCTGCGCCAGCGCGTTGGTACCCTCAAAGGCGCCAGTGCTGAGATTCTGGAGCAGGTTCGCAGCCAGCTGCCGCTGATGCCGGAAATGCGCGAACTGGTGGCCGAGTTACATCAATACGGCTGGAAAACCGCGATTGCCTCCGGTGGCTTTACCTATTTCTCTGACTATCTCAAAGAGGAACTGAACCTGACGCACGCCCAGTCCAACCAGCTGGAAATTGTCGACGGGAAGCTGACCGGTCAGGTACTCGGCAGCGTGGTCGATGCCCAAACAAAAGCTGACATCCTGCGCGAACTGGCAGAAGAGTACGACATCGCCAGGCACAATACAGTGGCGGTCGGTGACGGCGCCAATGACCTGGTGATGATGGCCGCTGCCGGTCTGGGCATCGCTTATCACGCCAAACCAAAAGTGGTCGCCGCCGCGCCCGCCGCCGTCCGCTACGCCGATCTCGGCGGCGTCCTGTGTATACTGTCTGCCACCCTGTGGCCGCAGAAAATCGGCTGGTAAGGCATTCTGGCGCCATATCCAAAATCAAAAAGCGAAACCAATCGGTTTCGCTTTTTTGTGTGCAGTCCAGTGTGAGTCGGCGTTTACAAGAGTTTAGTATACTGTTTTGGGTAATTTATTGAGAGACAAAAGCGTTCAAATGAACCTAGTGATTAATGCTGTTTTCATAGAATAAATCACTTGCCGATGAATTGTGATATGACTATAGAAGGATAGCCAGCCACGAATCCAGGGTAAAAATACATGGATGTATTTTTAGGTTGTCGGCGCTTGGAGCGCCTACAACCGACCCGGACAACACCAGAGATCCAAAAAAGGCTTTTCTGGGCACTCTTTGAGCAGACAAAGAGTGTCTGGCGCGCTTCAAACAATGCTGAGGAAACACCGGACTCAAGCGCGACATATGTCCGCAAGAATTGATGTTGTAAATCTCACCGCTATTTAGTTAGAGAAATGACAAGGACAGTCGCTTGAATTACTGAAGGATTCAGCAAAGCATCCTCAGAAGGATAGCCAGTCACAGCCCCAGGGTAAAAATACATGGATGTATTTTTAGGTTGTCGGCGCTTGGAGCGCCTACAACCGACCCGGACAACACCAGAGATCCAAAAAAGGCTTTTCTGGGCACTCTTTGAGCAGACAAAGAGTGTCTGGCGCGCTTCAAACAATGCTGAGGAAACACCGGACTCAAGCGCGACATATGTCCGCAAGAATTGATGTTGTAAATCTCACCGCTATTTAGTTAGAGAAATGACAAGGACAGTCGCTTGAATTACTGAAGGATTCAGCAAAGCATCCTCAGAAGGATAGCCAGTCACAGCCCCAGGGTAAAAATACATGGATGTATTTTTAGGTTGTCGGCGCTTGGAGCGCCTACAACCGACCCGGACAACACCAGAGATCCAAAAAAGGCTTTTCTGGGCACTCTTTGAGCAGACAAAGAGTGTCTGGCGCGCTTCAAACAATGCTGAGGAAACACCGGACTCAAGCGCGACATATGTTCCGCAAAAATTGATATTGTGAGTCTTCCCATCATTAGTCAGATGAATGATCCGGACAACACCAGAGATCCAAAAAGGCTTTTCTGGCCACTCTTTGAGCAGACAAAGTGTGTCTGGCGCGCATCCATCCATGCCGAAAAAACACAGAACGCAAGCACGACATGCGTTTCGCAACAATAGATGTCATTTGAAATATTTTGCAGAACAACATGTTGGCTTAATGATGCGCACTGTGGCAAAGTCTTTTGAAAGGAATTGCATACCATTTGTTCTACGGAGAAAAACAGATTCATGAAAATAGACGCTTATCTGGTGAACGCCTTCACTTTCAATGGCACCGGCGGAAACCCTGCCGGCGTGGTGTTACATGCTGATCATCTTTCTGACGACGAAAAATTAACCATCGCCAAGGCCGTTGGTTATTCAGAAACCGCGTTTGTGGCTCAAGATGACGAAGCCGATTTTGCAGTGTCTTTTTTTACCACCACAGATGAGGTCGATTTCTGCGGTCATGCCACCTTAGCTACATTTTCTACTCTGTATCAAAAAGGGATGATATCCGAAGGGCAATATGTTCAACGCACCAAAGCTGGCTTACTGGCTGTCACTATCGCGCCTGACGGCGAGATCGTTATGGAGCAGAAGCTGCCTGAATATCTTGGGGAGCTGGGTTACGAGGTTGTCTCAGAGCTCATTGGTATTGATGCAGCCGTGCTGGCGTCAACCGGGTTTCCTGTCGAGGTGATTTCCACGGGTCTGGATGACATCATTGTACCCGTGCCGCATGGGTATTTAGATCAAATTCGGGTCAATGAAGAGTTACTCAGTGATTTTTGCAGAAAGCACCAACTTGTGGGTCTCCATGCGTTTGAATTGTGCGAGAAAGACAGCGACCTGACTGCGAGTTGTAGAAACTTTGCCCCTTTGTTCGGTATCCCGGAAGAATCCGCAACTGGCAGTGCCAGTGGTGCCTTAGCCTGCTATTTATCCAAGCACCTTGGTGGTAACCATTCGAATCGTTTTATATTCGAGCAAGGCAGGGCGATGAACTGCACTTCAAGAATGACTGCGGCCGTTGAGCTGAAAGAGCACGACATCATCAAGGTCATGGTCGGCGGTTATGCGCATGAGATTGGGCAGCAGCAAATCTTCTTATAAATTTTGTTTTTCAATGGATTGATTCTGTTTTCGGCTGCATGAAATGAGATAAGAGATGTCGATCGGCACTGCAGTCAACAAGAGCACGCCTGCACGTCATCTGTCTGCCGCTCGATCACCCCAGTGGGACAGGAGCGCCTCGCGAAACACAGTCAGTTTGGCTGAATATTGACGTGATGGCGGGTAGAGCAAAGTCAATGGCTGGGGAGGCGGTGCATTGTGGCTAAGCACTTCCTGTAAGCGCCCGTCGGCGAGATATGGCCGAACGAAGAAAGTCAGCAGCTGCACAATTCCGGTGCCGGTGACGGCTGCTTCAACCAAAGGATCGCCATGATCCAGAATCAGGTTTCCACTTACATCAATATTGATGGGCTTCCCATGATCCGTAAACCGCCATGGGTTAAGCAATCCACTTGACGATAAACGAACTCTCAGGCAATTGTGTTGTGATAACTCGTTGATAGATTGTGGGACACCACGTCTGGCAAGGTATTTGGCAGAAGCCACTGTGACCCAACTGGCCGGGGATAGGCGCCTGGCGATGACTCGGGCATCGGCTACGGGGCCGCTGCGAATGACTGCATCAAATCCCTCATCAACAATGTCGACGATTCGGTCAGTTAAAACCAGTTCGATGTTTAACTGCGGATGGGATTCCAGTAACTCACTGACGATTGGCATTAGGATCGCCCGTCCAAATGCGGAAGGGGCACTGACTTTCAGCGTGCCTTGTGGCGCATGACCATGATGCTGAATTTCATGCTGGGCATCAGAAAGGCCCGAAATTAATGGACGGACACGAGACAGAAATAATTCACCGTCTGCGGTTAGGCTCAGGCTACGGGTATTGCGGTGTAACAACTTGACACCCAATTGTGCTTCCAGTCTGCTGATGGCCCTGGAAATACCCGACTGCGTAAGACCCAGTTGTGTGGCTGCCACGGTGAAGCTTTGATGGTCGGCCACTTTAATGAATTGCCTGATGGCATTGAGATCAGTATTCATGATTTAAGTCATCAATGAAATGATTTTTAAGTATTTATCAATCATATTTCATAAATGATACTGAGTGAATCTCAAACGTCATTTGGAATGAATTTATGCGATCTCCTCTACCTTCAGGGATTTACCTGCTTAGTCTCGGTATCTTTATCATGATTTCCTGCGAGTTGCAGGTGTTGGGTTTTATGCCTGCGCTGGCAGCCGATCTGGATGTGTCCATTGCTGAGGTCGGTTATCTGGTTTCAGCTTTTGCTGCCAGTATGGCCATTGGCGGCCCAATCCTCATGCTGGCACTGTCTCGTTTCCCGCCACGCAGGATTCTGGCTTGCCTGTATACCCTTTTTATCCTGGGCGAGCTCCTTGGCGCTCTGGCACATGGCTATACCCAGCTGATGCTGGCGCGAGCGGTGACAGGCATGGTGTCCGGTGCATTCTTTGGGGTATCGATTGGGCTTTGTTCAAGGATGGTCGCCCCCAAAGACACGTTGCGAGCCGTTGCAATGGTGCTGGCAGGTATCATGTTGGGCACCATTATCGGCTTGCCTCTGGCAAAAGTGATTGCAGAATATTGGGGATGGCGTGAAAGCTTTTATGTGGTCGTGGCACTGGCCGTGTTCAGCGCAGCCTTGACGCTGAAGGCGGTTCCGTCCTTGCCTGCGGAAGCTTCGCAACCGTTAAAGCAAGAGTTGAAAGGGGTAGCAGATGTGAGGTTATGGTGGGTTTTTGCGACCAGCTTTTGTGTGATTGGTGCGGTTTATGCGCCTTTTAGCTTTATTGTACCGATTCTGACTGATCTGGCTGCTCTGCCGGAAGGGACTGTGACCTGGTTACTCTTCGTTTACGGAGTGTGCATGCTGGTTGGAAACTATGTTGTTGCAGGCCTGGCTGTGAAGCATGCGAAAGCAGCAATTATAGGCGGTCTGGCTGTTATGATCACTGTTTTTGTGACGTTTGCACTGTTTGCCGACCTTGGCTGGGTGGCAGTGATTTGTCTGATCCTGTTGGGTTTTTGTGGGGTGAGTCTCAACCCGGCCCTGGTCAGCCGACTGATGTCGTTACCCCAGGGAGAGCGAGCCTTTATCAACACCTTGCACGCCTCTGTGATTAATGCCGGGATTATGTTCGGCAGCTTTGCGGCAGGCCTGACACTGGATGCAGGTTTCAGTCTGCATGCCGTAATATGGCTGGGAGCTGCCATTGCTTTCGTGGGGCTGTCAGTGCTTGCCATCTCGCCTCAGCTGTGTGAATCGTCTGCTCAAACAGCGTTGCAGTTACCTGAGACAGAGTAGTCCCTGATGCATTTTCGGACAGCTGTAAAGCATTGCTGTTCTTTTAAAATGCTTCTGTTGTCAGCACCTTGCCCGGATGAACCTCACCAGGAATATTCAGCTAAGCTTGGCTAAATCCCCCTGAAACACAATATGACTCAGCAGGAGATCTGAACCATGAGCGAGCTGACTATCTGGACGTTAGACTGGGTGCCGCAAGGCCCGCGCGGATTTGTGCGCGATCTGCGGTTGCGATGGGCGTGTGAGGAGGCAGGGCTTCCCTATAAGGTGCAAACGATCCCGTTTGATGACCGCGAGACCAATCATCTTGCCCGCCAGCCTTTTGGTCAGGTTCCGTTTTTGAGCGACGGGGAACTGCAGCTCTTTGAAAGTGGTGCATGCCTGATACACCTTGCGCATCAGTCTGACCAGCTGATGCCGAAAGATGCTGCTGGCCAGGCGCACACGCTGCAATGGGTCTTTGCTGCGCTCAATTCGATTGAAATGGTCAGTGTGCCCTGGTGGTTTCTGACGATATCCGGTAACAGGGACAATGAACTGACCGGGTGGGTCGATAAACGTCTGACGCAACTCGAGGCTGTACTGAGCCAGCGAGACTGGCTTGCTGGCGATCGGTTTACGGTTGCGGACCTGCTGATGGCTGATGTGCTGCGCATCCCGCAAGTGCGCGCTGTCGGTCATCGCCCGGCTTCGGAAGCTTATGTCGTTCGCTTAACTGAGCGTCCGGCTTTCAGAAAAGCACACGCGGATCAGATAGCCCATTTTGAACTGGCCGATAAGAAGCGGGCCTAATCTGTGTTTTAGTCATGTCTGGGCCTGCTCCCTCACAGCAAAAAAAGTGACAGCTGTATTTTGTTGCGAGGGAGAAGCCAATCAATCGTTCAGCCGGACAGGCGTCACAAGCCCAGCCTCAGCAGCACTTCATCAGTCACGTCGTAGAATTCACCAAACCCGATCAGCGAGGTAAACTCATTTTCCAGTGCTCTGGCGCGGTGCATGGCCAGACGGGACAGTTCAGCCAGTTCCTGGCTGATCAGCGCAGTGGTCGGATCCAGCATCGGCACAGCGGTGATACGTATCGCCAGAAAATGCCCCTGCTCTCTGGCCTGCTGCGCAAAGCGGCGACGGGTGTCACCGGTCGGAAAATCACTGAATAATTTGCTGAGCACTTTGGGTTGCCCGAGTGGCTGAGGCAGCACCGCCAGGTACATTTCGTGGACATAGGGATCACTGACGGCCACAGGACGCATGGTTTCGCTGAGCAGGGTTTTCACCCGGTTCTGGAAAATGGGCGCCAGATTGATCTGTTTGCCATCCCCCAGCTCCATCATCAGCTTACCCAGCGGCGGCAGCGGCTGGTTCGCACCTAAGGCACGCACTTTCACCTGATTCTCAATTTTCTCGCAGAAAAAGGGCAAACTGTTGAGCCGTGTCAGCAGCATCTGGTGCATGGCCAGCAGCAGTGGGCCGGCTGGCATGATTTCTTCACTGACAGGTAGTCGCTCTTCATTGTGCTTGATGAGACGTCGCAGGAAATGCTCGCTGCGGGTGGCATCATCACCCCGGCCGGTTTCCAGTTGCACATTCCGTCTGTCGGGACTCAAACGGACAACCTGATAAGGAATCCGTTTGAGCGGCGCCTCTTTAGCCATTTTCAGCAGTTCATCGAAAGTGACTTTCAGCACATCGCCCCGTTTGGCATCCAGAGGTTCAGCCAGGCGGAGATTCAGGCCGCGGGTGGACACATCGATGCTGGCGCCGCTGAGAATACGGGCTTCCTGGTCCTGTGTGCCGGGCTGCAGCAGGGAGACCGGGGTGCGGAACAAAAAACGAGATTCGCTGCGCTGCGGCTTGGGATCAAAGAAAATGGCGTGGGTGCCGGCAACAGGGTTTCGCGGGTGACGGAAGGTCTGTAAATGTTTGCTTGGCAGGGCCGGCTTATCTGTCAGCCGGTAGTCATTGCGACCTGCCATGTTGGTCAGATTCTGTAACACCCCGATATGGGTCAGGCTGGAGAGGGTTTCCAGCAGTTCAGGAGCAATTTCCTGCAGCTGGATTTTGTCATCCTGGCTGATCGGGTAAAGCGTCAGGCGGACAACCCGCCAGCTTTCTCGTGTCGCCCCGATTTGCCAGAACAACTGCCGCTCCTCAACGCTCATCTCAGGCAAGGCAGCGGAATAAAAATAGGTTTTGCCTTCGTGCTGATGGGTAAAACTGTAGATCAGAGTGCTGCCCTGACTCAGGCCTTCCTGGCCCAGCGTGCGGATACGATCTTCAGACAGCAGATGATTGATCACCGACTGGTTTCGTTCGTCATGCCAGTGCTCCCACAGGTGACGGTTATGTTCGGTCTGCAGGCAATACTTCAGCTCATGACCGGCAAAAAACAGCGGGATGCTGCTGGTATGCTTGAGGAAGCAGTGCTCGTAGCCCCGGGTACGCGACTGAATGATTTTGTCTTCGTGGTTCTGGCGCGAGCGACTGGCCGCCATTTTCTGGCGGGCTTCAATGGCATCTTTCAGCGCGTCGCTGGATTCAATCAGCATCAGGCGCAGCCAGGTATAGCTGTCGTTATCTGCATGGGGCGAGACCCCCAGAATCCGGTAACGGATCCCCTGTACCAGCCGTTCGTCTTTGAGCTGCTTGGCCAGTTCGGGGAAAAACGCGGTGACCTCCTGTCCGATATGGTAGCGGAATGCGGAAGAGACCCGAAAGCGTGCGCCTGAAGGCGATATATCCGATGTGGTGCCGTTCACTTCCTGTGAATAGGGCAGTGTCAGCACAACCGGGGTGGTGATCTGAATGCGTTGTTCGCTGCGGCTGAGGTGGTAACCAAAGCGCAGCAGCTCGGCGCCAAAAGGCAGCGCTTCGGCCGGCGCCTCGGGTGGTGGCGCCGGTGTGTCCTGCTGCTTCATGACCCGGAAGTTGTTGCGGGTATTCATCAGGGATTCAAACAGGCCAACCCGGTATTGTTCGCCATAGGTTTTGATCCGGCGGCGATAGACATTCATGGCCACGTCATCCAGCCAGTGCGTCATCCCGTGCATGTCATAAGGACGGCACTCACCGCTGACTTTGCCGCGTAAATCGACCGGCTGACGACACGGCGCCATCAGACGGTTGAGCTCCATTTTGACCTGCAAGCGAACCGGGCCACTGAGATCCGCGGTCAGGTGCTGAAACAAGTCATTAAAATCTCCGCTGTCATAAGCCGGGAGCAGTTGTTCTATCAGTCCTTTGTATTCATCCAGCAACATAGTGGTTTTAGCAACAGGTCTCTATCGGGTATGATCCCTATTGTGCAGTAAAACGAAGAATTGTCATAAGCTTGTAAGCGGAAAGTCAGGCATGGCGCATGTCCTGTCTGTTTCTTCGCCACAGATTGGCTGGCACCTGCACTGAGTGGCCCTTTTCGGTCACAGCTTGATGATGAAAAAGGGATACAATGGCGAAAACCAAGAGAGCTTACGTCTGCAGTGACTGCGGCGCCGATTTTCCACGCTGGCAGGGCCAGTGCAGTGCGTGTGCCGCCTGGAATACCATTACTGAATTTACGATCCCCAAAACCAAATCTGCGCTGGGCGGTGCAGGTGGTGGCGGTGCGGTCAGCAGCTATGCCGGTTCGTCGACCAAAGTGCAGACGTTGTCGGAAGTTGAAAGTAAAGATTTACCGCGTTTCAGCTCGGGGATCTCCGAGCTTGACCGTGTGCTGGGCGGCGGGATTGTGCCGGGCTCTGTGCTCCTGCTCTGTGGGGATCCCGGTGCCGGTAAATCGACCCTGTTACTGCAAAGCATCGGGGCGGTCGCGGAATCCCGTCAGGCGCTTTATGTATCCGGTGAGGAATCCATTCACCAGATTTCGCAGCGGGCCAAACGTCTGGCAACACCGAATATCGATAAAATACAGGTGGTGGCCGAAACCTCGGTCGAGCAGATCCTCAATCACGTGGTTGAGCAGAAAGCCGCTTTCGTGATTATTGACTCGATCCAGACCATGACAGTCGCGCACAATGAATCGGCGGCGGGGAGCCCGAGCCAGGTCAAAGAATCGGCGGCGGCACTGACCCGTTTTGCCAAGACCGAAGGCGTGACTTTCATGATTGTCGGCCACATCAATAAAGACTCGAATGTGGCCGGTCCGATGCAGCTGATCCACATCGTTGATGGCTTGTTCGCCCTGTCATCGACGTCGGATGAAAAATTCCGGGTCTTACGCACCTCGAAGAACCGTTTCGGGGCCGATTCTGAATCCTGTTTCTTTGCCATGACAGAAACCGGCATGAAGCAGGTTAAAAACCCGTCTGCGATATTTCTCAGCCGCTCGAACAAAAACCATGCCGGGTCGGTCTGCACTACGCTCTGGGAAGGTACCCGTCCGCTGCTGGTGGAGATTCAGGCGCTGTGTAACCAGTCGATGACTGAAGTGCCGCGCCGCCTGAGCGTCGGGTACGATTCCAACCGGCTGGCGATGTCCATTGCAGTGCTGGCACGTCATGGCGGGGTGATGCTGTCGGACATGGACATCTTTGTAAACTGTGTCGGGGGCATCCGGATTGAAGAAACGTCGGCGGATTTATCTGTGTTGCTGGCGATCTTCTCCAGTTTCAAAAACGCCCCGATCCCGCAAGATGTGCTGGTGTTTGGTGAAATTGGCCTGAACGGTGATATCCGTCCGTCCGCCAACGGGGTGGAGCGGATCCGGGAAGCGGCCAAGCAAGGCTTTACCCGTGCGATTATCCCAAAAGCCAATGCGAGCCGCTCACTTCCCGGGATTGAGATCATGCCGGTTGAGGATCTGCAAGAAGCGCTGGCCGCATTTGAACGGGTTGCCGTCTGACGAGCAACGCCTTTACTCTGCTGTTTGAGCCGGTTGTTGCGCGCAAGGCCAGCAACCGGTTCAATGCTTTGAGCGCCGGCGCGGAAGAGGGAGCCAGCGCCCAGCCTGAGTGATGCGCTCGAAATACATCTGCTATCGAGAGAGCTCCCCCTTTGTTCGATTCGCTGTCGTTAATTTCACACTTTGGGTGTTAATTTCACGCTGAAAAAAGTGAATTGCCCTTTATCTTTAGTAAATATTTTCAATCGCCCTTCAGTAAAATTGCCTCATTACATAGGAGGTCATACATGGCAATTGAATCATTTCTGAGCTGTTCTCATTTTAAAGATGCACCGAAAGATGTTTTCATGGAATCACCGTATCAACGTCCTTGTCGGCCGCAAGATTTAAAGGCACTGGATTTATCTGAGCCCGTTTCGCTGGAAAAATACTCTTCGAATGAAAACCTGTTCATCCAGCGTTCGATTTTAAACGCCTATGAGTTAGATCTGGTGTTCCTGCCATTTAGTAAAGCTGTAAACCTGAAGGAATTCAAAACATTTTACTGTGACGAAAACTATCAAAATGCAGCTGCAATATTGCCTTCTTTTGAACAGCTTGCTTTTTCATCTCTGGAAAAAAGCATCAATGTGTCAGGTCACTGGACCCTGCAGGATTTTATTCAATATACCAAAACAAAAATCAAAGATGTTGCCAACAGTGAGTCAACACTTTATAAAAAAATAACAGGGTCGAAAGATCCTGAGTCAGCGGCTAGGTTTTTCTTTATTCAATGTGCGGGGGATTTTTTGTCAGAAGCGTCAGCGATGGCGCGGAATGTGTTAGGAAATTATGGTTCTGCGACCTCTGAGCTCTTTAAAGTGCTGATCGACGAGTACGGATACGGAGTGCACGAGAAAAAACACTCCAGTATTTTTGAAGGGATGATGAAAGATGTTGGCTTAAATGAAATGATTCACTACTACTGGAATTTTTATACGCCAGGCAGTTTGTCGCTCATTAATTACTTTCATTACATCTCTAAAAATCACAGTCGATTCTTTAAATACCTTGGCGCGCTGTATTATACAGAAGCGACGCTAGCATTTACCACCAAGAGCCAGTCCAAAATTGTCAAAGATGTATTTCAAGGTCGGGTGAGCTCACTCTACTTTGATGAACACAGTCATATTGATATTCATCATGGCAGAATGGCATTAGAAAAAATTATCATTCCGTTGGTGGAATTACATGGTGAGCATATTATTCCGGATATTCTATCCGGATTTGAAGAGTTTGCCTCACTGCAGGATGTCGCTGATCAAGAGTTGTACCGTCATATCGAGGTACACGACTCGCTTGATGAGTTGATCGCAAAAGCGAAAAAATATCACGATGTCAGCGGTGCTGTGAAATTTGAAGAAGTCCTGGGTGAGGTGTCGGTATCGCATATCCACAATAATGATGAGTTATTCATGGTTGATGAAGGAGAATTAGATCTTTATTTCTCACCCGATAAAGTGGTGCATATGAAGGCAGGAGATAAAATCATCATACCGTCAGGCATCCTGCATCTGTCGAAAATTACTTCAGACACATGTCGTTATTCAGTGAAACATATTGAGGTGGCGTAAATGACGGTTGTCTCTGTTGATTCAAGAAAAAATAACAGGCTTGCTGTGAATGACCAAAAGTTTTTCATTAAGCGTGTTGAGCATGACGGTAAAGTTTGGGTCTTGCCGTCTGAATGTCCACACCGCGGTGGCCCGCTACATTTAGGTAAACAATGCGAAAAAACAGGTGCAATTGTTTGTCCCTGGCACGATAACAGAATCAGCATGCATTGTATCAAAAGAAGTTCGCTGCCAGCGATTTCCAATAAAGATTTAATTCATGTGGTGTTGCCGAATGATAACTATCGCATATGGTCAGAAAGTTAATAATGAAGGAATAGGGAATGAATAGTACCTTATTAAAAACGTATCTATTGCTTGCATTTTCTGTTTTTCTTGATATGTCAATTCAAATTGTCATGATCTGGAAAATACTTGAAATAACAAGTTCGACTGTCTATATGGGGATGATTGTCAGCATTGGTGCCGTGACACCTTTCATACTGAGCAAAATCATTCAAAAGAAAGATATCTTTTATAAGAAATCAACAATCACAACACTCAGGGCTGTTTTCTTTGCTTGCATGGCGACCGTTTTATATTTTGATGCAACGGGTATGATTTACATCATCTTTATGATTGCTGTTTTCTCATCATGCAATATGGTTTGCAGTATCAATACCTTTGAAGTGAAAAACTCCAGTTTTGTGAAAAGCAAACTGATTGAAGCCTCGAAGGCCTCCAGAGTCCTGCAGACAACCATTCAGTTTGGTGCTTTCTTTGGCGCGCTGTTTGGCGGGTGGTATCTCAAAGCGATGGGGTTTGAAAACTTCATTTATTATATTGCCGTGATGTCTATCTTATTATCTGTCTCTTACCTGTTTGTTTCTGATGTGGATAAAGAAGAGGCCGTCGCTGAAAAAAGTGATCAGCAGGCGCTGTCAGGGAAAAGAGAACGTTTTATTATCCAGGTGACCTTGTCGGTGTTAACCGGCTTACACATTGGTGCCTTCAATACTTTTGTGCCTGTGTATTATCAGCTGTTCAGAGAGTGGGGGCCTGATATTCTGGGATTTGCATCCGGGTTGGCAGGGATAGGCGCCTTATGTGCAGCGCTTCTTCCTCAGAATAAACATGTTTATTTACTCAGCGCAGTCCTGTTACTGGTCGGGGATATCGGGCTGTTTTTCATGGATATGCCTTATCTTTCCGTGCTGTTCTGTTTCTGTATTGGCTATGCGGTTAATTCTGTCAGAATTACATCAAGAACAGAAATTTTGAAATCTGATGCTGATCAGAGCGATGTCAATAACGCCATCAGTCATTCTAATTATTTGTTTTATATTGTATCCGGCACCATTCCAATGCTGGTGACTATGGGCTTAACGTATTTTTCATTCTCAAGCCAAGCTTATGGTGTATCGCTGATATTGGTGGGTGTTTTCTCTGCTGTCGTTATTCTGCTGTTAACCCGAACTAAAAAAACAGTCACATTGGAAGGTGCATATGAAAAGTAAAGTACTGATAGTAAATCCTGCATCCAGCGGAAAAATGATCAGACCTAAATTGCAGGACAATTATATTCGATGCGATGTGTATTTTGATTCGGAGCATGATCCGAAAGGCATGCTGGATACGATTCACATCGATAATTATGATCAGAATGTTTCCGGTTTCAGTCTCGATGCGTTGAAAAATGAGCATTATGATGCCGTGATTGCCGGATCTGAACTCGGTGTTGAGCTGGCAGATAAGCTCGCCAGTGCATTGGGATTGCCGGGCAACTCGCCATCGACGACCGGGTTGCGCAGAAATAAAGATGAAATGCAGGAAGCATTGAAGCAGCATGGCTTAGCCTACATTCAGACCTTCCTGGTCGATATGGATGGAAAAGGGCTGAGTGAACTCAATGATATGAAATGCAGTAAGTACATCATCAAACCTGTGAACTCTGCAGGTTCTGAAAACGTCTACTTCTGCAATAGCAGAGATGAGGTCATTAATAAAATATCTTCGCTGCCCTGGGGGAAAATTAATAGCACCGGAAAAAGAAACGATCAGTTTCTGGTCCAGGAGTTTATTGAAGGCGAGGAGTATGTTTTAGATCTGATAGTCAATGGAGACCAACTCGCTTTAGTGGCCATTTGTAAATACGTGAAGGGTCAGTCTGGTGATAATCCGTTTGTTTATAATCGACTGGAACTTCTGGATCCTGATGACCCTGAGTTGGCACCAATCCGCGCGTACGCTGTTGCAGCGACCCGAGCGCTGGATATCCGCTACGGGCTTGTGCACATGGAACTGATGCTGAGTCCGTCACAAGGTCCGGTCATGATTGAAGCAGCAACGCGGATTCACGGCGGTGTGGCTCCATCCCTATTTGAAAGCTGTTATTCGCCAAGCTTACTGGATGCGTTGACGTTACTGGTGGCAGAAAAGCGAGTCCCGGAACAAGACTCAAAACTCATCAAACAGGGAAGAGTGTATTTCCATGTCAATAAACACGCGGCCAATTTTTCTGGTGTCGATCCTGTCAGTGATGGGAAATTACGACGCATCGCATCGCTGATTGACTATTTTGTTACGGCGAAGGAGGGGCAAGCACTGCCAGCGACGGAAGACTTATTTACCTGTCCGTGTCTGGTGTGGTTAGCGAACGATAATGCCTTTGACTTAGAGTCTGACATTCAGGAAGTTGAACATATTCTGAATGGTGTATTTCACAGGGAGTTGATCGGTGCCTAAGTTAATCATTAAAGATACAGATGAAACAATAGAAGCAGAAGCCGGGACACCCGTTTCAGACTTATTTGAGTTTGACGGACCCAGGAGTGTTCCATTTAATTGCATGCGTGGCATCTGTGGTTCTTGTGCGGTTAAACCGGTTACGAATATTGCGCATCTTGGTGAAGTCCATGAGGGCGAAAAAGGCACGTTAGAGATACTGGCTTTATGTCCGAGTGAATACAGACTCTTGTGCCAGTGTACTTTAGTCAGGGATTCTGAGGTTGAGTTAGCTTAAGGTAATTATGAATATTTCTACTTTATATAGTCACAATGTGAAGTTGTTTGAAGCGTTAAATCTGGATTATCGTTCGTATAAACATGAACCTATCCTGGATTACGACACTGATCTGAAAGTCTCGCAGGAGTTAGGCTGGACTGCAGCTCCCAGTAAAAGCTTATTTCTGAAACGTAAAAGCGGCGGCTATTGTGTGTTTGTGACCCATAAAGAAAACCGTTTCGATCAGAAGAAGATTCGTGAAGTCATTGGCGAGCGAGTGTCTATCTGCAACAACGAAGAAATGGAAACCATGACCGGCTGTATTCCCGGTGCTTTATGTCCTTTTGTCTTAGAACCCTCGATCCCGATTATTTTAGATGTCTCTTTATTGGATCATAAAGAAGTGATGTTTACGCCAGCTGATCCCAGTTACACATTTATTGTTGAATCTGAAGTGCTGGTCAGTGTCTTTGAAAGCCTGAACAATGAGATGTACTTTTACGCGAGTTAAAATAGGGGGCTGTTCAGCCCCTTTACTCGTGTTTAATGTCTAAGACGGGAAGAATATGGATGGACTCAATGCCACCCATTTCGACGATGCATTTTTTGATTTCATACAGTAATGGCAGTCGGGTGCTGTTGACTCGGATCAGGCAGTCAAATTCGCCATAGATAGATTCAAAGTGAAAATCATAGCCAGCACTTTTGAGGTGTTTGAAAATCTGTTTACAGTCTAGGCTTCCGGATTTGACCAACAGGTAAGAATGAATATCATCAGAAGGGGATAAGCGCTGATCAAAGCAAGTACTGATAGTGAAGCCGGTGATGATGTTCTCCTGGATCAGGGTTTGTATTCTTTTGTCTACGGCACTGCGTGAGAGGTTGACCTGTTCTGCAATTTTCTGGATGCTTTCTCTTGAGTTATCTCTCAATAACTCAATGATTTTCATGTCCACTTTATCTAAATTCATGATGGTTACTAACTAGCCTGGTGACTTTTTGATTCTCAGGAAACAGAAGATTCTTTTAATTATATTCTGTTTTTAGATGGATATTTTTTCTGCTTTTTTGATAAGCAACTGCATACTTACCATACACCTCAGGTATCTTGTCAATATGAACATGAATGATGATGTGAATAACGTGATAGGCAATGAGATCGGCACAGAAACGCTTGAAACAGCGGAATGCTGTGGTGAGTGCCGTTATCTGAAACCCTGCCAGGCTGTGCTTGCCTGAACATGGCGCGGGCGGGCCAACCGCGAGCTTTTCTGCGTGAGGTTCTCTCCGGGCGGAATCGCTGAGCGCTCCGCTTCAGTCTGCAAGATCGGCAAGAAGTGCCAGTTCGCGATAAAGCAGTTCGTCGTCCCCTACGTTGAGCTCAATCAGGCGGCGCAGGTGTGAAATACTGTCGATATCAATATTCACGATTTTCATCCGCAGACAGTCACTGTCATGGGCGACCAGCTCAGTGATCATGGTCATGTGAATTTCTGTATCGTGCAGGGTGACATCGACTTCAAACGGGGCCTTGTCATCCGGCTGCCAGCGTTCAGGCCGGCTGAGCAGAATACCATGCAGCGAGATATCCCGAACATCAGCAAACCAGTGGGACTGAGCCTGACGCACCAGCGCCGGAGCCTGATAAACAATACGGATAAACTGGCGTCTTTCGTTCATAGTCTGTGATTACCTGTATGAGCCTATATTGTCGAGTTTAGGGTCTGTTGGCCTTTTGGGGTCTGTTTTTTCTATGTTGACGCGATATCGGTTTGCAGAACTGCAGCTGCACTGGGAAATCGGGATGCGATTGACCCTGTGCAGAATTAGCCCCGAATCAGATGAAACAGGCGACTTTGATGATTTGCTTATTAAGTAATCGCGCAATAAAAAGGCTGCCCAAAGGGCAGCCTGAGTTCCGTGATTGCACATCTGTCCGATGGACTTATTTGGCAATACGCTTGTACTTAATCCGGTGCGGCTCTGCAGCCTGCGCGCCCAGTGTTTTCTTCAGCCAGTCGGTATACTCGCTGTAGTTACCTTCGAAGAAATTCACCTGGCCTTCATCGCGGTAGTCGAGAATGTGCGTTGCGATACGGTCCAGGAACCAGCGGTCGTGCGAAATCACCATGGCGCAGCCCGGGAATTCCAGCAGCGCTTCTTCCAACGCACGCAGAGTCTCGACGTCCAGGTCGTTGGTCGGTTCATCGAGCAGCAGCACGTTGCCGCCGGCTTTGAGCAGTTTTGCCAAGTGGACACGGTTTCGTTCACCACCAGACAGTTCGCCAATGCGTTTCTGCTGATCGCTGCCCCGGAAGTTAAAGCGGGACACGTAAGCACGCGCCTGAATCTCGAAGTTGTTGATGCGAATCACATCGTTGCCTTCAGAGATTTCCTGATACACAGTGTTGTTATCATTCATGCTGTCGCGGAACTGCTCGACAGAGGCCAGTTTGACGGTCTCACCCAGCTCGATTGTGCCTGCATCGGGCTGCTCAGAGCCGCTCAGCATCTTGAACAGGGTTGACTTACCGGCACCGTTGGCACCGATGATGCCGACGATGGCACCTTTTGGCATGCTGAAAGACAGGTTGTCGATCAGCACACGGTCACCAAAGGATTTGGTCAGGCCGTTGACTTCGATCACCTTGTCGCCCAGACGATCACCCGGCGGGATGAACAGCTCGTTGGTTTCGTTACGTTTCTGGTGATCTGTGGTGTTCAGCTCTTCAAAACGGGCCATACGAGCTTTGGATTTGGCCTGACGACCTTTCGGGTTTTGACGAACCCACTCCAGCTCTTTCTCAATGGTTTTCTGACGCGCTTTCTCCTGAGAGGCTTCCTGTTTCAGACGGGCGTCTTTCTGCTCCAGCCAGGAGGTATAGTTGCCCTGCCATGGAATCCCTTCACCACGGTCCAGTTCCAGAATCCAGCCGGCGGCGTTGTCCAGGAAGTAACGGTCGTGCGTGATGGCGACCACAGTCCCAGTGTAATCAACTAAGAAACGTTCCAGCCAGCCCACAGATTCGGCATCCAGGTGGTTGGTCGGTTCGTCGAGCAGCAGCATGTCAGGCTGTTCCAGCAGCAGGCGGCAGATCGCCACGCGGCGGCGTTCGCCCCCCGACAAGAATTTGATCTGAGCGTCCCACTCCGGCAAGCGCAGTGCATCTGCAGCACGCTCCAGTGTGTTGTCCAGATTGTGGCCATCTTTGGCCTGAATCAGGGCTTCCAGCTCACCCTGCTCTTTGGCAAGGGCATCGAAATCGGCATCCGGCTCAGCGTAAGCCGCATAGACGGCATCCAGGCGAGTCAGGGCGTTTTTGACATCGGAGACGGCTTCTTCAACCACTTCACGTACTGTCTTGCTTTCGTCCAGTACCGGTTCCTGCGGCAGATAACCGACATTCAGACCCGGTTGCGGGCGGGCTTCCCCTTCGATATCGGTATCGATACCCGCCATGATGCGCAGCAGGGTGGATTTACCGGAACCGTTCAGGCCCAGAACACCGATTTTGGCGCCAGGGAAGAAACTTAATGAAATATCTTTCAGAATCTGTCGCTTAGGTGGCACAACTTTGCTCACTCGCGACATGGTATAGACGTATTCAGCCATTTCTGTAGGTCATCTCTAATGATTGGAGAAAGGGGTATTTTAACCATTCTGGCCCTAAGTTTAACAGCAATGTCTCACAATGACGGTTAAGATGAATACATGCCCTTCACCGCAGATTTTCGTTATTGACCTGAGCCTGACCCAGGGCTGACGTGGATGCAGGGATGGGACGTTAGGATGACAGTGTGAATGAAACGTGCTGATTTTAATCTCAGTAAAGCTGGAGCCGGAAAGAGTATATATGCAGTCTGAAGCCGTGATGCACCGTTGTAGTCGTTGGATTCTGGGCCTGGGAGTCTGGGTGCTGTTGGGAGGAAGCGTGGCACAGGCCGCCTCGCTGGAAGAGCAGAGAGAATGGTATGAAGCCGCGAAAGATGCGCTGGAACGCAAGGATGAGTCGGCTTATCAGCGCTATCGTGCAAGGCTCAATGACTATCCGCTGACCCCATATCTCGATTATCGCCAGTTTCAGGATGATCTGGAAAAGCGCTCCCCAGCCGAAGTGAGCGCATTCATCAAAAAGCATCAGGATCTGCCTTTTACCATCAAGCTGGGGTATGCCTATCAGGATGTGCTGGCAGAGGCGAATCGCTGGCAGGATCTGGTGACCTTTCAGACGGAGCCGCCGTTCAGAGAAAGTTATCAGTGCCAGTATTATCTGGCGCTGAGCAAAGTGGGCCGCAAGAATGAAGCCTGGCAGGGCGCGCAGTCACTCTGGCTGACCGGCCAGTCGCTTGACGACGATTGTGATCCCATGCTGGATGCCTGGGCAAAAGCAGGAAAGCGTACCAATCAGCTGATTCTGGATCGGATGCTGCTGGTGTTTGAAGCCGGCAATCAGGGGCTGCTGAAATATCTCGATAAACAGCTGACAGGGAACGCCAGAAAAGAAGGCGATACGTTGCTCGCGCTGTTTGCCAAACCTCAGGGTGTGGCAGACTTTGCAAAAAAAAGCAAAGTCACGGACTATAACCGGCAATTGACGGTGGCGGCCTACAAGCGTCTGGTACGGGTGAATACCGAAGAAGCCTTGCGCCAGTTAGAGCGGGTTGCGGACGGGCAAAAGCTGGATAAAGCACAGAAGCAGTCACTGGCGGATTATACGGCGTCACGACTGATGGATGCTGAGGACGCGGATCTGATCCGCTGGCGCGATGCCATCCTGCGTAAAAGCAGTGATGATGATTTAATTGGACGACGCATCCGGCTGGCCCTTCGTGAAGGTAATTGGACCGAAGCGCAGGCATGGATCCCGCAACTCTCGGCGGAAGAGCAGAACACGCTGCGCTGGAAGTTCTGGCAGGCGCATTTGCTGGCCAAAACCGATCCTGTGGTTGCCAAGCCGAAATATCAGCAATTGCTGGGTGAGCGGAACTTTTACAGTGCCGCGGCCGCTACGGTTCTCGGTGAAGTGATCGATTTTCCGGTGGAATCCCTGAATGAAAAAGAGCAGGACGTGACCCCTTATCTGCCGGCGTTAAAGCGGATTGAGGAAATGATCGCCCAGGATAAGGTGTTTGATGCCAACCTGGAGTGGTGGTATCTGATGAAAGATCTCGAGCCGAAAGCTATCTGGCCGCTGGCTGGTTACGCAGATAAGAAAAACTGGCACCATCTGACGGTGCAGGCCACGATTTATGGCCGGATGTGGGAGCACCTGTCGTTACGTTTCCCGCTGGCCTTTGCTGAGACCTTCAAGTCATTCGGTCAGCAGCGTGAGCTTTCTGTGACGACTATGATGGCGCTGGCGCGTCAGGAAAGTGCACTGAATCCACAGGCGATGTCGCCGGTCGGTGCCCGCGGTCTGATGCAACTGATGCCCGCCACAGCCAAAGAAACCGCAGGTAAGCTGAACTATAAATACGCGGGCAGCAGCAGTCTTTTTGAGCCAGAGGTCAATATCAGGCTGGGCAGCGGCTATCTGAAAATGATGCTGGAGCGTTACGACAACAACCGTATTTTTGCTTTCTCGGCCTACAATGCCGGTCCGGGCAGAGTTACCAGCTGGCGTAAAATCAGCGACGGCAAGCTGGATGTCTTTGCTTTCATGGAAACCATTCCTTTCGGTGAGACGCGCGGTTATGTCCAGAATGTGCTGATGTTTGAGGTCTACTACGACAAGCTGACCAATCAGCCGGTCCAATTGCTGACCACAGAGGAACTGAACGCCAAGTATTGAGACAAACTGCGGCTATACGTTTGGTGCAAGGCTGTGGTTCGGGGTAGAATCCGGGCAGAGTTCATACGCCTGTATTGGTTACTAATTGTCAATGCAGGCAATTTTTGAGGAAAACCATGTCAACCAAAGCCGATACGCCGGACTTTTCTGACTGGCAACAAATCGTCTCTCTGTTTCGTCAGGCCTCTGCCGAAGGCAAAGATGAGTTACTCCTTCGCCTGCTGTTAACCCCGGATGAGCGTGAGTCGCTGATCGCCCGGGTAAATATCTTCCACGAGCTGCTCAATGGTGAGCGGAGCCAGCGTAAAATCAGTGAGTTGCTGGGCGTTGGTGTGGCGACCATCACACGGGGCTCGAACGAGCTCAAGCACCATGATGCGGAGACGCGCGACTGGTTAGCTGAATTCCTGCTCAAACAGCAGCCGAAAGGCTGAAGTACCCAGTCACCCCCTCCTAGCCTCCCCCTTGAAAAGGGGGAGGGACAGTACAGAGCTCGCTGAAATCACGGATATTCTCTCCCCTTGAAAAGGGGGAGGGACAGTACATTGCTCACTGAAACCACAGATATTCTCTCCCCTTGGCAAGGGGAGGGTTAGGGTGGGGTTCGAATAACGCGAACAGAGCTCACTGAAACCATGAAGATTCCCTTAGTCAATCCTCAGAGCGAAAGCGACATTACTTTTGTACGAACTCAGTGCCTGTCTGATCGTACAGTCCCGGGTTCATGAAAGGGATCAGAGCCAGGATCAGCGCCTGCTGATAAACACTGCTGCGGCTGAGCTTGTGCTCAGTGAGCATGGCGATGGCGCCCCCTTGTTGCTTCACATTCTGCTGCTGAAACATATCGTCCATCACATCCCCCAGTTCTTCTCCGGCATGCAGCCGGGCCAGCGCTTTGGGCGGCAAAGGCAGAGAAGCTGAACGGGATTCTCCGCGCTGGGTACTGCTCTCGATCACCATCCAGGCAAACGTCGCGCAGCCGTCAAGCCCGGCTTCCAGACTGACATAGTAGTCCGCGCCAGGCTGCAGTTGTCGGGCATGGACGATCCGGTTACGGGCGCCGGTCAGGGTTTCTTCGGCACACATCGGCTGTGCTCTGACGCCGCTCTCCACGGCGACACCACGGATTTGCATGATCTGTGTCGGGAAGGCTTGCTGGAAGGCGTGTTCGACCGCCCGGATTTTGGCCGGATTTGTCGAGGCGACAATAATGCGAATCTGGTGCGCTGGTGCTGGAATGGGGGTGTGCATGATGGGCTCCTTCAGTTCACGTCATTATTGTACGGATTGGAAGGGCGCTGTCACCCCTGACGGGCATCTGCCGGAGCATGAGCCAATCAGGGGGGAGGCGGCAGGATCACCCGCGGTGTCATCAGAGACGGTCGAATGACCAGTCAGACTGGATAATGTAACCGTGGATCTTGAACTCGTCGTGGTTGACAAACAGATTCGGAAAATCCGGCTGGGAAGTAGAAAACACCACGCCATCGGCCAGCTGTGTCATGTGATAGAAATCAGGCTCGCTGCCACGTACCGACGCAAACACCGGCTGCTTCGGGCGATAAGGCGCTTTGCGGGTGGCCAGCGCATAGCTGCCCAGCGGCGCACACTGAGCGATGTTTTCGTTATCGACCAGCAGACCCAGGCAATCGTCACGATCTAAGTGATGCGGGATCGCCCGCTTGCTCAGGACATCGACTTTACCGCCATCGCGATAGGACAAGTAGTCTTTGCGATGGATCACAGGGATATAGGTTGAGGTGGTGTTGTGCCCTGTTTCGTGACTGATGGCCGTTGTGGCCTGTGTGCCGGAATCAATCTGTCCGGTCAGTAAATAGCTGATTGACGTGTTCAGGGTTTCAGCAATTCTTTCCAGCTCACGCACTTCAATGCCGTATTTGCCTGACAGTTTACGGCTCATAGTGCCTTGTTGTAAGCCCAGCGTTTCACCCAGTTGTTTCTGGCTAATCCCCTGAATTTTGGCCAGGCGCTTAATCCGCTCTAAATATTCCATATGAATGGCTTCCCGCTCGCAGTAAAAAAAGAATGCGAAAGGCATTCGCAAAAGTCATAAATTATTTTACTGATATCCTTGTCTAAAGGTTTTACTCAAGCTGAAAAGTGCGATGGATTTCGTTAAAGGAATATGCATTTGCACTCAATTGGGTAAAAAAAGGGACAATTTTTTTTCAGTAAAATAAGCCCGTAAGAAAAAATACCGCCAACTGCTGACAAAAGTAACATATCAGTTCCGACCAAGAAATAAGGAAACTGCATGGGATAGGGGGTTTTATGCATATTTTATGATATGCAACCCAAGGTTAAACAGGATTTCTTAAAGATCTGCCCAATGGCAGAGTGATTGATGAATTCATTCTGTGAATGAGATCGATTTCATTTTAATCGTGAATATGTGCAGGTTATCAATAAACCTAGCGAATATTATGTCAATTTGGTATATCCGGCCCATTTGATCTGCCAGCCCGACAATGAGTCAGTCAAGAGCGAGGTTGCCTGAGAGACTTGCCTGCTTTGAGGCTCAGGCCGATGCTTTTTTGCACCTGCGTTGCATTTCCCCAGGATTGGGCACGAAAAAGAATCGAAATTGCACCAATGTGGAGCGAATAGCACGGTATTGGTGCGTGTTGACTTCATAGTGAGAACTGACTGCATCAAGTGTAATTTTTTGTTATTGATTTTCAATCACTTAGTTTTACTGGCGAATTTAGCGATGAGCCTGTCAAACTGGAACAGTTATTGCTTGCACCTTCAATAGGATTGATTCGCCCTAATTTGGGGCTTGTGGTTCATTTTTGCACATGTTTTGTGCGTGACTTAGGGAAGAGTTCAATGACTGAATCTATGACACAGGTGACGGGAGCCGTGCAGGCGCTGACGCAAAGTGCGGACACTTTGTTCCTGTTGCTCGGTGCCATCATGGTATTTCTGATGCATGCCGGTTTTGCGTTTCTGGAAGTGGGCACGGTACGGCAGAAAAACCAGGTGAATGCGCTGGTAAAGATATTGGCCGATTTTGGCGTATCAACGATTGCTTACTTTTTTATCGGCTACTGGCTGGCCTATGGCGCCACCTTTTTTGCTGATGCAGAAACCTTGTCAGCAGGCAATGGGTTTGCCTTAGTCAAATTCTTCTTCCTGCTGACCTTTGCCGCCGCGATCCCGGCGATCGTCTCCGGCGGGATTGCGGAGCGGGCCCGTTTTAACCCTGTACTGATTTCGACCTTCTTTATTGTCGGGTTTGTTTATCCGTTGTTTGAAGGCATGATCTGGAACGGTAATTTTGGCCTGCAGGCGTGGTTTGAAGGCCGGTTTGGCGCCGCTTTCCATGATTTTGCCGGCTCTGTGGTCGTGCATGCGGTCGGCGGCTGGATTGCGCTGGTGGCTGTGATGTTGCTGGGCATGCGCAAAGGGCGGATCCGGGCAGGCAAACACACGAACTTTGCGCCATCGAATATTCCGTTTTTGGCGCTGGGAGCCTGGATATTAAGTGTCGGCTGGTTTGGTTTTAACGTGATGTCGGCGCAGTCGATCAACGGTGTCAGCGGACTGGTTGCCGTCAACTCGCTGATGGCCATGGTGGGCGGGATTCTGGCTGCCGTGGTGCTGGGGAAAAATGACCCGGGCTTTATTCATAACGGCCCGCTGGCCGGTCTGGTGGCTGTGTGCGCCGGCTCGGATCTGATGCATCCGCTGGGTGCGCTGATCACCGGCATCGTGGCGGCTGCTATTTTTGTCTGGCTGTTCACTTACATGCAAAATCACACCAAGATTGATGATGTACTCGGCGTCTGGCCGCTGCATGGCGTATGTGGCGCCTGGGGCGGCATTGCGGCCGGTATCTTTGGCCTGCAATCGCTGGGCGGATTAGGCGGCGTCAGCTTTTTCGTGCAATTGCTGGGCACTGTGATAGGTATCGGGATTGCAATGGTTGGCTCGTTGATCGTCTATGGTCTGGTAGATAAGCTGTCTGGCCTGCGCCTGAGCGAAGAAGACGAGTTCAACGGCGCGGATCTGGCCATCCATAAGATCAGTGCCACCAATCTGGAATAAAACGGGCTCGGCCCAGTATTTTCGAATGCCGCCTGGTGCGGCATTTTTTATGCGGGTATGCCGTGTGTGAGTGAAGGGAAAACCGGTCACTGTCACTTTGGTGCTGATGACAGTTAACGACCCGGATTTCTTACTCTTATGACGACATCACTCGCTGCGATTGCTTAAGCTCAGTCTGTGTTTCTGTGCTGGGTTGAAGCATGCAGCAACAAATCAGGTCTGGTCAGTGGCATCGACTTATCGCAGCCGTCTTGAGTGGTTTCTTTGTCATTCTGCTTCAGGGGGTGCTGAGTGCCAGTGCAGCCAGCGCAGAAGCCCCTGAACTGAAAGCGCTGCACCAAAAAGAGCCCTATGCCAGCTGGGATCGGACGGCCTCAGAGGCACGCATGCTGCTGCAGGACAAAACCGCAGAGACCCCCAAACTAGAGCGTATTCGCGCAACCCTGGCTGAACAGCGGGGTGAGGCGTATCAGTTATCACAAGATAAATCGGTGGATGTTCGCTGGCTGGAAGCACAGCTTAAATCACTCGGTCCGGAACCGAAGGAAGGGGAAAGCGAACCCGAGGTCATAGCCAGCCGTCGTGCCGAGCTGGAAAATGAACTGGCCACAGTCAGTGCACCGATATTTCTGGCCGACGCAGCGTATGAACGGGCTAACCTCCTGGTGGGCGAAGTTGACAGGGTGATCCGCCAGAACCTGTCCGAAAAATTGCTCAATAAAAGCCCGACGCCGTTATGGCCGGGGAACTGGGGAGGCGCGCTGAACGAACTGAAACAGTATGTCGGCGTGTTAGGACAGCAGTTCCAAGCCGTCAGGCAAGATCCGCAACAAGCCCGTGAGATGAGTGCATCTATAACCCCGTTTCTGGTGTTCATGACGTTCGCTCTCCTGACTATGCTGCTGGTACAGCCTTGGGTGATCAACCGGCTGGACCGATTCAGCCAGAGCCTGACCAGGAAAAGCCAGATTCTGATCTGCAATCTATTCTCAACCTTACTGCGGCTGTTCTTTCCTTTGCTCACCGCGTTCCTGTTGATCGTGGCAATCGGCCAGCTGAAGCTGCCTTTACCGTCTGTCAAAGCGACGATCAGCGCACTGGCGGGCGCGGCTGTGTATATCGTGGTCAGCCATTGGCTGGGTTTTTTGATATTCCGGCCCAAGGCAGCAGAACAGCGAATTATCCATCTTGATGACGCTTCCGCCCGGCGTGGCATGCGGATCTGTCAGCTGCTCGGGATTTTCCTTGGTCTGATTATCCTTTTGACGGCAGTCAAAACGGATCATGCCTTTTCAGCGGCCAGTTCGGCATTGTTGACCTTACCTGTGATCGTGTTCGGTAGCTGGCTGATGTGGCAACTGGCGAAAGTATTAAGCAAGGCCGCCAAGCAAGCCGACGAGGCCGACGCGCAAAGCGAGCAGGCCAATCATGTCAGTCGTGGCGTGCTGAACGCGCTGGTCTGGCTGATGAAGGCGTCCAGTATTCTCAGTGTCGTTTTTGTCTGTGTCGGCTACGACAGCCTGGCGCGGCAGGCTATTATACCCATGGTGATGTCCATTGCGCTGATTGCCTTTGCTATGGTCATTTACTACGGCCTGCTGAATGTCATCAACCGGATCATGGCAGGTGACAAAACGCAAGACACAGAAGCGAGTGTCAGCGAAGGGCTGCTACCCATCGTGCTGATTGTCATGATGTTTATGCTGTTTGCCCCCATGCTGGCACTCACATGGGGCGCCCGGCTGACCGACATCGCCGAAATCTGGCGCTTGCTGTCTGATGGCATCGAGCTGGGGGATGTCCGTATTTCTCTGGATGTGATGATTACCTTTCTGGTGGTGGTGTTTGTCGGTGTGCTGCTTACCCGGTGGATTCAGCACGTCATGCGTCATTCCGTGCTGCCGAAAACCAAGACCGACCCTGGCGCACGAACCGCGATTGTGACAGGCCTGGGTTATGTGGGTTATACCCTGGCTATCATTATTGCGGTGTCTGCGGCGGGTCTGAATTTATCCAGCCTGGCCGTGGTGGCCGGGGCATTGTCGGTCGGGATTGGCTTTGGCCTGCAGACCATCGTCTCGAATTTTGTCTCTGGGATTATTCTGCTGATTGAGCGGCCGATCAAAGAGGGAGACTGGATTGAAGTGTCCGGGCATTCGGGTTTCGTCCGCAAAATAGCCGTGCGCTCAACACGCATCGAAACCTTTGATCTGCAGGATGTCGTGGTGCCCAATTCGGATCTGATCGCCGGTATTGTGAAAAATATGACCCTGCGATCGGACCACGGCCGATTGATTGTCCCTGTTGGGGTGGCCTATGGCAGCGATCTCAATACCGTCAAACAAGTGCTGATGGACGCGGCAAAAAAACATGCCATGATCCTCAGCTATCCCGAACCGACCGTTGTCTTCACCGAGATGGCCGACAGCGCTTTGCTGTTTGAGCTCCGTTGCTTTGTCCGCGATATCAAGCAATACATGATTATCAAATCCGAACTGTTGTTCGATATCTATCAAACGCTGACCGAGCAGGGCGTCAGCATTCCTTTCCCGCAACGTGATGTCAGCATCAAAGGGCTGGAAAGGTTATTGAAAGCGTGGGAGGAGAGAAAAGCGGATTCGGGTGACTGAGCGGTGAGTCTCACGCATTGCACCGGCTCTCTGAATACATAAACCCAACAAAGGATTGTGTGGCGGCACTGCAATCATAATAATGGCAGTCATTGTTTTCTGATTTGGCTTTGCTGTTTATGACCCCGCAGTCTGCGTTTGTCCAGTCGCTACGCTCATTTCCTTTACCTGAATGCAGTGCTGAGGTGCTCCTGGCTGAGTTTGATCTGTGCCATTATTCGCCCTCCCTGTTCAGCCAGCTTGGCGTCAACATGCCAGCGACACTCAGCCGGGCGGTGCCCAAGCGACAGGCGGAATTTCTGGCCGGCCGTTATCTGGCGCAGCAACTGCTGAAAAAGGAGGGCATCGCACCGGTTGAGATAACAATTGCTGACAACCGTGCGCCTGTCTGGCCACAGGGGCTGACGGGCAGTATCAGCCATCATGAGCAGCTGGCTGCCTGCGTGATTTGTCCTCAGCACCATGAGATGGCCGGTGTGGGATTAGATATCGAATTGCCTGTGACAGCCGATACGGCGACGGGTATGCCGGGCGTAGTCGTCAATGACCAGGAGCTGGTCAGGCTGGACATCAATGAGCAAAATCAAATCGAGTTGATGACCCTGATTTTTTCCGCTAAAGAGAGCATTTTTAAGGCGTTATATCCGCAAGTTCAGCGCTATTTTGATTTTCTGGATGTGTCGTTTGTGGGCAGGGACGAACAATGGCTGCATTTTGCACTGAACACTGAGTTGGCCGGAGCTTTACCCTGCGGCCGGCAAGGCAAGGTTTACTACTCCAGCATAGGACAGTCTGTGCTGACGTTTACCCGTTCTGAGTATTTTACTGATAATAATTATCATTATTGAGTTTATTCCTATCGACAGTTACAATCGCTTTCTTTTTTGCGGATGGATCGTGTCGTCATGGACAGTAACACGCTGAATACTAAGCCAGTGTTAAGGCTTGCCCTGCTTATTAATATGCTCTCGGTCGGTACCCTGATGATGGTGATGCCGCTGGGGCCGGATTTAGTCCGGGATATTGGTTTGCAAGGCGAGCATATCGGGTACATCAGCGGCGGTGCGACGTTCGGCTCCGCGATCATTGGCTTTTTTCTTGCACCAGTGCTGGACCGCTATGACAGGCGGGCAGCGCTGACGCTGTTTCTGTTGCTCCGCTCTGTGTTGATTGCGCTGTGCGGGCTGGCTGCCACGCCGGAACAGCTGCTGCTGATGTTCATTGCCGCAGGCTGTTTTTCCGGCCCGCTCAGTGGATTGATCATGGCATCAGTTCTTGATGTGACCAAAGTAACAGAGCGGGGCAGGGCTATGGCCTTTGTGGCCAGCGGGTTTTCACTGGCGGCGATCATCATTGTGCCGGCTTCCTTGCTGCTGGCGCAGTGGCTGAACTGGCAGATGACGTTTTTCTTTTTTGGTGGGCTGGGCCTGATACTGGCTGTCGCGGTACGCATCTGTATGCCATCGCTGGTGCCACCGAAACACCCCTCTGAGCAACCAGCCCCCCAATCGGCCGGGCTGTCCGGGATGATCCGCTCAATGCCCTTTATCCTGGCGATGACAATGATGGGGATCAGCCTGTTCGGGCATTTCTTACTGGTGCCGAACCTGTCGGCATATTTCCAGTTCAATCTCGGTTTCCCGCGGGATGAAATCAGCTATCTCTATCTGCTGGGCGGACTCATGAGCATACTCGCCATGCGCTACTGCGGCAGGATGATGGATAAAGGTTCAGGTCAGGCGGCCTTGTTCGGTCTCAGCGCGACGGTGGCGGCAGTGGTGTACTACGGGTTTGTCAGTGACAGTACGGACAAATGGGTCTATCTGATTTTTATGATTCTGATGGCATCGAGTTCGGCGCGCAGTGCTGTGCTGGCAGCATTCACTTCAAGGGTGCCGCCGCCCCAGTATCGTGCGGCTTTTATGACGTATCAGTCAACGATGTCAAACCTGGCAGCCGGTGCCGCCAGCATCATGGGCTCGATATACCTGACATCGGGGCCGGGGCACCAATTGCTAGGACTGGATGTTCTGGCAACCGCTACAATAGCAAGCGCTCTTGCTGTGCCACTGCTGGCCTTCTGGTTTATCCCTTCGCTGAAACAGGCTCAGGTTTCACAACAGGCTCCGGGTTAATCCCGGAGTTTTTTTATCCATTTTATTCTCCCCGCCAATACTCCCTATGGCGCATATAAAAACATCGTTTTGATAAGTGATCAGTCTCAGTCTTTCCGTTGCACTTGAACGCGAATAAAAAAAGTTATCAATTCGATTGAACTTTTATTGACGTTGATAATAACAATAATTATCATTTGCGCCATTGTTATTAATGGAGTGTTGAAATGTTTCAGCAACAAGGAGAAAGTGTGATTAAGTTAACTCGTTTGAACCGGGCTTTATGTGTTGTCGGTATGGTCTCTTCATTCACGGCGATGGCCGAAGTGGCCAACAAAGAAGTGATGGTGGTGACGGCTAGTCAGACGGAACACCCTGAATTAACGGCTCCTGCTTCTGTGTCTTATATCACGCGTGAAGAACTGGATAATCTGGTGGTGAATGATGTCGGCGAAGCGATCAAAAAGCTGCCGGGTATCAATATCAATCCAAGCACCGGTTATGGCCGGAATGAAATCAAAATCCGTGGTCTAAGTGCAGACTACACCTTGCTGCTGATCAATGGTCGCCGTATCAACTCACGTGATGGTCTGCTCAGCGCCTACGGCAACGACTTTGACCTGTCCAGCATTCCTATGTCAGCGGTTGAGCGTATCGAAGTTATCCGTGGCCCGATGTCATCCCTTTACGGTGCGGATGCACTGGGTGGCGTGGTGAACGTTATCCTGCGCAAACCCACGGAAGAAACACAGGGCTCTGTCGGTTACCAGTATGACGGTATCACCGAAGGCTCCGGCGGCGACACCAATAAGATCAATGCTTACGTCAGCGGTGCACTGATCCCAGAAACCCTGCTGGGTAACCTGATTGTTGAAAAAAGCGATCGTGATGCCTGGCGCACGGATAAATCGGTTAACCCGGATACCGATGTGCTGGAAGAGCGCGACGAGCTGAATCTGTACTCCAACCTGAAGTGGCTGGTGAATGAGCAGCAGGATATCGATCTGGATTTGATCTACAGCAAAGATGATCGTGATGCCGACTGGAACAATTATGGGACTGCGGCTAACAACGTGCAGGAGATGGAGCGTTATAACGTCGCCCTGACGCATTATGGCTATTGGGCTAACTTTGACTCCCGCCTGCGTTACAACCTGGATAAGTCTGAGCTGAGAGACGATTCAGAACTGAACGGCGCGGTTGGTAATATTGATCAGACCAATAATACCGTGGACGGGCAGCTGTCCGGCTACCTGGGTGATCACCTGCTAACCGGCGGCGCGGAATACCGGGATACCAAGGTGAAAAATAACCTGACTCTGAACACGGATTCTGTGAACTACAGCCAGGCGGCGGTTTACCTGCAAGATGAGTTCTCGCTGGGCAATCTGGCCCTGACTCTGAGTGGTCGTTATGACGATCACGAAGTGTACGGCGGTGAGTTCAGTCCGCGTGCGTATGCGGTTTATAAAATCAGCGACAGCTGGGTCGTCAAAGGTGGCGTGGGTAAAGCTTTCAAAGCACCGAGTCTGAACCAGTACAGTGACTCTTACTCAGTCCTGGCCTGCCGTGGTAAATGTAGCGTAGTCGGTAACCCGGATCTGAAAGCAGAAACCTCGCTGAGCTATGAGCTGGGCACCAGCTATGAAGCGGCTCGCTGGGGTGCGGGTCTGACACTGTTCCAGAACGACATTGACGACATGATCCAGGCCGAAAACTGGGACCGCGTCAGCACCGAGCTGAGCTACTTCAATGTGGCAGAAGCGGAAGTGAAAGGCGTGGAAACCATGGCCTGGGTGGATATCACAGACACGGTGAGCCTGTCTGCGAACTACATGTACACCAGTGCGGAAGATAAAGACACCAAAAAAGATCTGATCCTGACGCCAAGCCACACCGCCAATGTTCAGCTTGACTGGCAGGCGATGGATAACCTGTATGCGTACACCTCTTATCAGTACACAGGCTCTCAGTATGTCCGTTCCGGGGAGAAACTGTCGGCATACGGCACCATGGATCTGGGCGCACGCTACGAAGCGATTAACAATCTGAATCTGAAGCTGGGTGTCACTAACCTGACCAACGAAGAGCGGGACGAAGCCGCGACAAAACTGGATTACATCCTGAAAGCCCGCAGCGTCTATGCCGGTGTTTCATACGATTTCTGATAACAAGATCAGTCAGGATAACCTGACACCGAAAGAGCCAATGACAATTGGCTCTTTTTTCCCCAGCACAAGCAATGTGATGTCACTTTCTAACAATTAAAACCCTAACGAATTAACACCCAATCAGTCAGTTTACGATGCGTCATAAGCTGCACATATTCTTGCGTAAAAAGGGAGTTGTGACATGCAACAGACTCAAAGTGAGAATCCAATACTGAATACGGTATTCTCACCGAATAGTGATCTTTTCTTCTCGTCTGTGTACCGGACTGTCAGAGGGAAAGGGATCAGCCAAGTTATCACCACCCCTGCCATTCACGGTGAAGACAGCCAGAGTGAATTCCAGCAGGTCATACATCAGGCGTTCGCCGCCGAAAAAGCCAAAGGCGTTGATAATCCTATCCTGATCGGTTCGATTCCGTTTGATGTCTCCGAACCATCCTGCCTGTACATTCCTGAAAGTGTTGAAGTGACCGAACATCAGCCGGATGCCTTCGGCGCGCTCAGCGGGATGTCAGTCAGCAAACCATTGCAGGTTGTGGCCAGGCGCAGTGAGCCGGAAGAATCCGTGTTCAAGCAGGCTGTCGCGCAGGCGGTGGAAAAATTTCAGCGCACTCAGCTGGAAAAAGCCGTGTTGTCACGGGTACTGAACATTGAGCTGAGCGATGACATATCAGCCAGTGACATTCTGGCCCGGCTGATCAAACAAAACCCGACCGGGTTCCATTTTGCCATTCCGCAGCAGGATCAGTCTGTCTTACTGGGCGCCAGCCCTGAGCTGCTGATCCGCCAGGAAGGGCGGCATATTCTGTCCAACCCGCTGGCGGGTTCGGCGAAGCGACAGCCCAGTGCAGACGCTGATCAGCAAGTCAGTGAAGCGCTGCTGCAGTCGGTCAAAGACAGGTATGAACACCGTCTGGTGATCGATGAGATTGCCCAGCAACTTAAGCCTTACTGCCGCGAGCTGGATGTGCCTGCCGGTCCGTCTCTGATCCATACCCCAACCATGTGGCATCTGTCGACCCGGATCGAAGGCCAGCTCAACCCGCCGGCCAATCCACAAGCCTCACCTTATAACGTGCTGCAACTGGCGTGCCTGCTGCACCCGACCCCTGCGGTATGCGGTTTTCCGTTTAATCTGTCGCGCGATGCAATCAAAGAGCTGGAAGGCTATGAGCGCGGCATGTTTACCGGCATGGTCGGCTGGTGTGATTCCCAGGGCAACGGCGAATGGGCGGTGACGATCCGCTGCGGTAAAGTGCGCGAAAAATCCGTTCGCCTGTTTGCCGGTGCCGGTATTGTTGACGCATCCTGCCCGCAGGCCGAATGGGCGGAAACCGAAGCCAAGCTGGGCACCATGCTCAACGCCTTCGGGCTGGGCGAGCAGGGGGTCGCATGAGCATTGCCTTTACACCCTGGCCACCCGCGCTTGCCGAACAGTACCGCCGGAAAGGCTATTGGACCGATGTGCCCATGACTGACATCCTGACGCGCCATCAGGATGAGCGTGCCGATCACCGGGCGCTGGTGTGCGGTGAACGCCGCTGGACCTACCGCCAGCTTGAGCGCGATGCTGAGCAGTTGGCGGTATCCCTGCTGCAGCTGGGGGTGAAATCCGGTGACACCGCGCTGGTGCATCTGCCGAATGTGGCGGAGTTCTATATTGTTTTCTTTGCGCTGATGAAAGTGGGCGTCGTACCTGTAAATGCCTTGTTCAGCCATAACCGGCATGAACTGACCGCCTATGCTGAGCAGATTCAGCCCACACTGGCGATCGTCTCGTCCCGCCACAGTTTATTTACGGACGGCGCGTTTGCGCAGGCGCTCAGCCAGCAAGTGCCGACGCTGAAGCACTGGCTGGTCGATGGCGATGCGGAGTTTGGCGACTCGCTCGCCGCGGCTATAGCAGGCAGATCGGCGGATCAACACGCGCCACAGAATCAGGCCGATGAGGCGCTGAACTGGCCGGTGCTGTCCGCTGCTGAAGTGGCTTTTTTCCAGCTGTCCGGTGGCAGTACCGGCACCCCGAAACTGATCCCCCGTACCCATAACGACTATTACTACAGCGTGCGAGCCAGTGCAGACATTTGTCAGTTGGACACCGACACCGTCTTCCTGTGTGCCTTACCGGCGCCGCATAACTTTACCCTGAGCTCACCGGGCGCGCTGGGCGTATTCTACGCCGGGGGTGCCGTGGTACTGGCGGCGGAGCCAAGCCCGATGACCTGTTTTCCGCTGATCAAGCGCCACCAGGTCACCATGACGTCTCTGGTGCCACCGGCTGTCACCCTGTGGTTGCAGGCCGCCGCGGATGATCGCTCGGCGCTGGACAGCCTGCAATGGCTGCAGGTCGGCGGCGCCCGCCTCGGGGAAAGCCTTGCCCGTCGTATTGAACCCGAACTGGGCTGCCGTTTGCAGCAGGTGTTCGGCATGGCCGAAGGCCTGGTCAATTACACCCGGTTTGATGACAGCGAGTGGCATGTGCTGAACACCCAGGGACGCCCAATCAGCGACGATGACGAAGTGCGCATCGTGGATGAAGACGGTCAGGATGTGCCGCGCGGCACCCCCGGCGCCCTGCTGACCCGCGGTCCTTACACCTTCCGCGGCTATTACAACAGCCCGGAACACAATCGCGTCGCGTTTGATCAGGACGGTTTTTACCGCTCCGGCGATGTGGTGGTGATGACCGGAGACGGTTACCTGATAGTGGTCGGCCGTGACAAAGATCAGATCAACCGCGGCGGCGAAAAAGTGGCTGCCGAAGAGATCGAAAACCAGCTGCTGGCCCTGCCGGAAATCACCCAGGCCGCACTGGTTGCCATGCCGGATGCCGTCATGGGCGAGAAAAGCTGTGCCTTCATTGTCACCTCTAATCCCAAGCTGAAAACCCTCAGCATCCGAAAGCACCTGCGGACGTGCGGTATCGCCGATTACAAGCTGCCGGACCGTATTGAGAAAGTCGACGCCTTACCCATGACGCACGTCGGCAAAATCGACAAAAAAGCCCTGCGACAGCTAATTGCCAACCAAGTACAAGCCCAGTCACAGCCTCAGCCAGAAAAGGACGTTTTATCATGACTATTCCAGCATTACCGACTTATACCATGCCTGCTGCCGAGGCTTTTCCCGCCAACAAAGTGTCGTGGGCCTTTGAACCGCAAAAAGCGGCGTTCCTGATCCACGATATGCAGGAGTACTTCGTCAGTTTCTATGAGCGTGACAGTGCCCTGATGCAAACCCTGCTCAGCAATCTGGTTGCCCTGAAGGGCTTCTGTAAAGCCAACGGCATTCCGGTGATCTACACAGCCCAGCCCAAAGAGCAGAACATGGCCGACCGGGCATTGCTGAACGACATGTGGGGGCCGGGCCTGAACAAATCCCCTGAACTGCAACAGGTGGTTGCGGCGCTGGCGCCGGAGGCGGGCGATACCGTGCTCGACAAATGGCGTTACTCGGCGTTTCAGCGCTCGCCGCTCGAGCACATGCTCAAAGAGCTGGGCCGGGATCAACTGCTGATCGGCGGAATATACGGCCACATTGGCTGCCTGATGACGGCGGTGGACGCCTTTATGCGCGACATCAAGCCTTTCATGATCGGCGATGCGATTGCCGATTTCTCACTGGAAGAGCATGAAATGGCGCTCAAGTATGTGGCCGGTCGTGCCGGTATGGTGGTCTCGACCGCTTCGCTGATCGGCACAGCTCAGCGGGCTGGCTCACCGCACAGCGAGTTGCCGGAAGTCCTGACCCGCGGCGGCTTGCTGGCTCGCATTGCCAGGCTGGTGGAAGAAGAGGAAGACGAGTTTGATCCTGAGGAGAACCTGATCGACTACGGCCTGGATTCGGTGCAGATCATGTCATTGATCACCGAATGGCGTAAGCACGGGGTGGTGATGAATTTTGTCCAGCTGGCCGAAACGCCGACCTTCAACCACTGGTGGGGATTACTGGAAGAAGCCCTGAACAATGTGGACCAGGAGGTGCAGGGATGACAGCACTCAATACCGCTCAGCACGGGCTGTGGCTGGGGCACACGCTTAACGAAGACAAGGCGCTGTTCAACACCGCCGAATGCATCGTGTTTGACGGCAAAGTGGATGCCGGCAAACTGGAGGTAGCTGTGCGCCAGGCGGTGGCGGAAAGCGAATGTCTGTCCTGTTACTACCGCAGCGAGAATGAACAGCCTTATCGGGATGCTGCTTCTGAGCCTGTGGCATTTACTGTGACGGATCTCGAACCGTGCGGCGGACAGGACGCCGAGCTCGCGGCCGTCCGGCGCTGGGCCGAACAGGATATGACGCTGGCGTTTGATCTTGAGCAGCAGTTGCCCGGCCGCTTTGCGCTGCTTCGCGGCGAACAGCAGGATTATCTTTATAACTGCGTCCACCACATTGCGCTGGATGGCTTCGGGACCACGCTGATCTTTCAGCGGATCGCCGAGATTTATTCCCTGCTGATGCAGGGCGTGCCGGTCACGCCTTCACCTTTCGGATCTTTCCAGGCGGTGCTGGATGAAGATCAGCAGCGTCGCGACTCCGGCGCCTATGACAAAGCCCGTCAGTTCTGGCTCGATACTCTGGCCGGGAATTCGGCGCCCTCATCGTACAGCCGTGAGGTTGCACCGATTGCGGCCCGTTTTCACCGCCAGAGCAGCACTTTCAACGACAACCTCTGGCAGCAGTGCCAGAGTCTGGCCGATCAGTATCAGCTGACCTGGGTCGATATCTTCCTCGCCGCACTGTGTACGCATCTGCGTCACTACAGCGACACTGAGCAGGTTGTACTGGGGATGATGGTGATGAACCGTCTGGGTTCGAAATCCCTGACAGTGCCCAGCATGCAGATGAACATAGTGCCGCTGGTGGTTGAGGTTTGCGGTGATGACGATCTGCTGAGTGTGGCGCGCAAGGTTGCGGCACACAAAAAGAAAATGCGCCGTTTCCAGCATTATCGCTATGAAGATCTGCGCCGCGATCTGAACCGGGTCGGCGGCAGCCAGCGTTTATATGGCGCGCTGGTCAATATCATGCCGTTCGATCATCCGCTGCAGTACGCCAATCTGGCGGCTGAGACCCTGAATCTCAGCGCGGGCCCGGTGGAAGATCTGACCATCGAGCTGCATGCGAAATCAGAAGGCCTGCCGGTGGTGGACTTTGATGCCAACCCGGCCGTGTATGCGCCAGGTGAGCTGGCCAACCTGCAACAGGAACTGCTGAACCTGCTGGCGAGCTGGTTAGCGGCACCGACTCAGGCGACGGAGACATTGCTTGGCGGTTTGCATGCTCAGGCCAGACTGGACGCCGTGATCCGCAATGAGGAAATCACACTGGCCGGTACGGAAGTGACTTCAGTGCTGGCCGCGATCCGTCACCATGCGGATCAGCACCCTGACGCGATAGCGCTGGAGCAGGATGGCGTGTCACTGACCTATCAGAGCCTGATGGAAAAAGCCGATGCTGCTGCCAGTGCTTTGCTGGCACAGGGCGTACAGCCGGGAGAGAAAGTCGGGGTGGCACTGAGCCGCTCTCTGCCTTGTATCACCACAGTACTGGGGGTGATGCTGAGCGGCGCGGTCTACGTGCCGCTGGATCCGGAACAGCCGATGGAGCGCCAGAGCAGTATCGTCAGTCAGGCCGGGATTCGCATGGTGATCACCGAGGCCCAGCATCAGCACCGTCTGTCGGTGCTGCCGGTTACGATTCAGCTGGCCGGTCATCTGCATGCTGCACCTGTTGCCTTGCCGGATACGGCGAGCTCGGATCTGGCCTATATCATGTTCACGTCCGGTTCAACCGGACAGCCAAAAGGCGTGGCCATCAGCCATCAGGCGATGAATCATTTCGTCGCTGCCGCCGCGATCCGTTATGGCATTGATGCGAGCGATCGGGTGTTGCAATTTGCTCCGTTCAACTTCGATGCCAGCATCGAAGAAATCTTTGTCACCTTAAGTCAGGGCGCGACGCTGGTCTTGCGAACCGATGCCATGCTCGAATCAATGGCCACCTTCTCTGATTCAGTCGCCGCCGCAGGGATCAGCCTGCTGGATCTGCCGACCGCGTTCTGGAATGAATGGGTCGTCAGCCTGCAGGCAGGCACAGCGACCCTGCCAAACCGCTTAAAAGCCGTGATTATCGGCGGAGAAGCCGTGTACCCCGAACCGCTGGCTCAATGGCAGAAGGTAGTTGAGCAAGCCGGGATCGCGAACGGTGTCCGCCTGTTTAACACCTATGGCCCGACAGAAACCACAGTCGTAGCCACCTGCAGCGAACTGCAGGATTTTCATGGTCAGCACAGCCTGTTACCCATTGGTCTGCCACTGCCTGGCGTTGAAGTGCTGGTGCTGGATGCGCAGTTCCGTCCGGCGACCACCGGTGAGCTGGTGATTCTGGGCAATACACTGGCGGACGGTTATCTGGGACAGACCCATCCGGCCTTTACTCACCTGCAGGTGGGCGATGTGCAGCGCCGGGCTTATCGCACCGGCGACCGTGTCACGCTGACGGATGGCCAGCTGACCTATCTGGGACGCATCGATAACGAATTCAAAATCAGCGGTTACCGTATCCAGCCGGGTGAAGTGGAATCTCATCTGCTGGCCTTGGACGGGGTGGAAGAAGCCTGTGTGCAGGGCATGGTGTTCGATAACGGCATCCGGCGCCTGGTGGCCTTTGTGGCCGGCGAACAGCACGAAGATTTTGATGCGCTGAGCATCAAAAAAACGCTGCAGGCCCATCTGCCAGCGGCCATGATCCCGACCGATTTCCGCTTTTTTGCCAGCCTGCCGAAAACCGGCAGCAACAAGGTGGATCGCAAAGCCCTGGTGGCTGGCTATCAGAATGACAGCGCCGAGCAGGAACTGGCGAGTGAAACTGAAAGCCGGGTCGGCACGATCTGGCAGCAGATCCTCGGAGTCAGTGCCATTCAGTCACAGGATAATTTCTTTGAGCTGGGCGGGCAGTCCCTGCAGACCATTCAGATTGTGAACCGTCTGGGCGCGGAGTTTGGCGTCAGCATTAAGGTCTCCGATGTGTTTGATCGGCCGATCCTGAGTGATTTCTGTCGCTATCTCGATGAGATGCAGCAACAAAGCGAAGACGAAGTGGAGATGGTGTGGTGATGACAGCGCAGCAAACAGCAATGACCTTCAGCGGTCAGTTTGACAATAAAGTCGTGTGGGTGACCGGTGCCGCCCGTGGCATCGGTCACGCGGTCGCCATGAGCTTCCACCAGCTGGGTGCTCAGGTGATTGGTCTGGATATTGATTTCAGCGCCGCGCGTGAAGCGGGCATTGAACATCCTTTTGCCACCTATGCGGTGGATATCAGCAACCCGGACGCGGTCAGCGCGGTGGCACAAACGATTCTGGCGGCCTTCCCTGTGATTGATGTGCTGGCGAATGTCGCCGGGGTTCTGCGGATGGGGCAGACCGAGGAACTGACAGTGGAAGACTGGCACACCTGCCTCAACGTGAATGCGTCCGGCGTGTTTTACCTGTTACAGCAGGTGATCCCTGTGTTCAAGCAGCAACGTCACGGCGCTGTGGTGACTGTCAGTTCCAATGCGGCGCACGTTCCGCGTCAGCACATGACCGCTTACTGTGCCTCCAAGGCTGCGCTCAGCAGTCTGGCCAACTGCGCCGCCCTGGAGCTGGCACCCTATGGCGTGCGTTGCAATCTGGTGTCACCGGGGTCGACCGATACCCAGATGCAGCGTTCACTGTGGCACAGCGACGATGCCGAGCAGCGTACCATCGCCGGTTTCCCTGAGCAGTTCAAGCTGGGGATCCCGCTCGGTAAAATCGCTCAGCCCCGGGAAATCGCTCAGGTTGTGGTCTTCCTGGCGTCCGATCTGGCCAGCCATGTCACCATGCAGGACATCGTGGTCGACGGCGGAGCCATTCTGAACGCCTGAGCAGGCGCTCCACAGTGAAACAGGAAAATCAAAATGACAGATATGATTTCATTTTTGGCGGATCTTGAGCGCAAAGGCATTCGGCTGGCACTGAATGAAAAAGGTCAGCTGACTTCTCAGTGCAGCAAGCAGGCGCTGACACCGGAAATCGGACAGCAGATCCGCGACAATAAAGACGCCATCATCCGTTGCCTGAGCGCTCGCCAGGCGTATGAACAACCGATCCCCTTACAACAGGCGGCCTCCGGGCCGCTTTCTTTCTCGCAAAGCGGTTTGTGGTTTATTGAGCAATACGAAGACAACTCGCACCTGTACAACATGCCGGTGCATTTTCGTCTGACCGGCAAGTTGGATGTCGGGGCGCTGGAGTATGCCTTCTCGGCACTGGCACAAAAGCATGCCAGCCTGCGAACCCGTTTTATCCGCAACAGCCAGGGCAAAGGCGAGCAGCATATTGCGCCGCAGACTGAGCTGACGGTGATTCACCATGACTTGTCGCACCTGGACAAAGCCACGCGGGAGCAGGCACTGCTGAAAATGGTCGAGGAAGACATTTACCGGCCGTTTGATCTGGAGCAGGGCGGCCTGACCCGGGTTGAGCTGGTGAAGCTTGGGGAGGCGGAACATCTGCTGATGCTGACCCAGCACCACATTATTTCTGACGGCTGGTCGGTCAAAAACATGTTTGCCGACTTCAAGCAGGCGTTTCTGGCCTATCAGAATAACCAGCAGCAGCCGGTCAAACCAACCGCGGTCAACTATATCGACTACGCCCACTGGCTCAATTCCCCGGCATTTCGGGACTATCATGAAGAGTTCCGTCCGTTCTGGGTTGAGCGCCTGAAAGGCATCCCGGAAGTGCATGCGCTGCCGCTGGATAAACCGCGTCCGGCCAGCCACAACAATGACGGTGCGCTGGTGTTTTCTGCCATCCCCCTGCCGAAGTGGCAGCAGTTCCAGCGTCTGTGTCAGCAGAACAGCAGCTCTTATTTTATCGGCCTGCATGCCGTGTTCTCGCTGCTGATGGCTCGCCTGGGTGGCGATAACGACGTAGTGATCGGGACACCGCTGGCGTACCGTGAGCGTGCCGATATCGAAGATGTGGTGGGCTTTTTCGTCAATACCATCGTGCTGCGGACCCAGCTTGATGAGCACCTGAGCTTTAGCGACTATCTGCGCTACTGCCGTGAGCAGGATCTGGCGGCCTTTGATCATCAGCTGTTCCGTTTTGAATCGCTCAGCGAAGCCATCGGGGCCGACCGGACCACAGCCCTGAACCCGATTTTCCAGATCATGCTGGTCTATCAGGCCAAGGTGGATTTCAATGATCTGATCCCGGGGTGTGGCGCGGTGGAAGAACCCACGCCGGTACTGCCGGCAAAAACCGACCTGTCACTGAAAGTCACCGAACTGGTGGACGGTGTCCGGCTGGAGTGGCTCTACAGTAAAGGGGTGTTTGAACATCAGACGGTCGCCCGTTTTGCCCAGATGTTCCTGACGTTGCTGGACGGCATTCTGGCGGCGCCGCTCGCTAATGTCATGCAATTGCCTATGGTGGATGAAGCGCATCAGGACCGCATCGCTCAGGCACTGGCAAATCTGCCGGCACGTGTCGATGCACCCATGCTGATCCACGAGCAGGTGAGTCGTCATGCCGCAGACTCACCTGCACAGCCTGCGGTGACCGGGCGCGACCAGACACTGACGTATCAGGCACTGGAGCAGGCGTCGAACCGGCTGGCGCATTACCTGCTGAGTCAGCATCCGGCGGGTGAGGCTCAGCAGACAGACAAGAAAATCGGTGTGGTGGCCAGTCGGACTTCCCAGTATGCGGTGGCAGCGCTGGCTGCCTGGAAAGCTGGCATGAGTTATGTGCCGCTGGACCCGGCCTATCCGACCGCACGCTTGCAGCATCTGGTCGATGATGCCCAACTGGCGGTGGTGATTGCACCGGATGCGCAGTTTGCTGAATCTCATGCGGCATTGACGGGCTGCCAGATCATCAATGTGACCGATGGGCCGATCATCGCGTCGCTGTCTCAGGCGCCGGACACACCGCCCGCCGTGAATGTCAGCGCGGAAGATCTGGCTTATGTCATTTATACCTCGGGCTCGACCGGTTTGCCGAAAGGGGTGGAGGTCGAGCACGGCGCGTTTGTGAATGTGCTGACCGACCATACCGCCCGGCTGGCGCTGACCCCGGACAGTGTGATGCTGAACCCGATGTCGCTGGCTTTTGACGCCGGGAATATGACCGCCATCCTGCCGCTGTTTGCCGGGGCAAAACTGGCCCTCGGGACACCGGATGAAACCTTGCTCGATCAGGCTGAGGCGCACGGCGCCACACATATGATCAGCTCAACGGCACTGTTTGCTGCCATGACACCGCGCCCGTTGAGTTCGCTCAGAACGGTCGGCTTCGGTGGCGAAGCGTGCCCGGCCACACTGGCAGCCAGCTGGCAGGGGAAACTGCGCCTGCTGAACATGTATGGCCCGACTGAATTTACCGTCACCGCGCTGGTGAAAGAACTGCAACCGGGTGAGCCGGTGACTATCGGCCATCCGGTCGACAATACGCAGGCGCTGATCCTGGATGCGCACGGCCAGCTATGCCCTGTGGGTGTCGCGGGTGAGTTGTGTCTGGCTGGTCTGGGTCTGGCGCGGGGATATCTGAATCAGCCGGAACTGACGGCCAAAGTCTTTGTGACCGTGGAGGTCGCGGGACAGACGGTACGCTGTTATCGCACCGGCGATAAGGCGCGCTGGCTCAATCACGGCGAAGTGGAATATCTGGGACGCATGGATCAGCAGGTGAAACTGCGCGGTTACCGGATTGAACTGGCCGAAATTGAAAGCCAGATCGCCAAAGTGGCGCCGCAACTGCATCAGGTGCGGGTGATTGTCGCCGGTGAAGGCGCGCAGCGACAGCTGGTGGCTTATGCCACCGCAGAAACTTCATCGGCTGCGAACCAGTCGCCGGTTCCGGGGCAGATCCTCTCTGCCGCCGCACGGATCTTGCCGGAGTACATGGTGCCGGTCGAACTGATTGTGCTCGATGAATTACCACTGACGGTCAACGGCAAGCTGGATATCAGCCGCCTGCCTGAGCGTCAGATCGCGACAGGAGACGGGGTCCAGCCGGAAAATGAGATGGAAGCCAGGGTGCTGGCTATCTGGCGTGAGGTGCTCAATACCGAACTGGGCGTGGAAGACGATTTCTTCCGCCTCGGCGGTGACTCAATCCTGAGTATCCAGCTCAATACCCGCCTGCGTGATGCCGGTTTTGCCTGTACCGTCAAAGATGTGTTTGAAGCCAAGACGGTACGCAAACTGTGCCGGACCCTGGCTGCGCATGCTGAGACTGAACGGGCGGTTGATGCTGAGCAGGGCCAGCTGTCCGGCAGCTTTGATTTGCATCCGATTCAGCGCTGGTTCGATGCCCAGCCTTTCGCCCGTCCGGCGCACTGGAACCAGGCGGTGGTGCTGGCCATTCCGGATCTGGATTCGGCCCGCCTGACTGAGATCATGACCCGGTTACTGGCCCATCATGATGCCTTGCGTCTGCGGGTCACTGAAGAAAATGGCGTGCGGCGCCAGCGTTATCAGGCCTCTGTGACTGTCCCTGAGCTGACAGAGCTGGATGCCGCCGGGATGACGCAAGAGCAATTGTATGATGCCCTGACAGCGCTGCAGTCGCAGTTTGATCTGGAAAACGGGCCTGTGATGGCCTGGGCTCGAATTCGTCATTTACCGGGTGAGGATGCGACGACGTCCCAGACCGGTCTGTTCCTGGCGCTGCACCACTGGGTGGTGGATGCGGTCTCCTGGCGGATTCTGGCTGATGATCTGCAGCGCTTGTCACAAGGACTGCCGCTGGCGGAGAAAACCTCCAGCTACCGTCAGTGGGGCGAAGCGCTGAAGGATTACGCCGAGCGCCATCCGGCGCAGTTTGATTACTGGCGCAGCCAGCTTGAGCACGTCAATCACAGCGCGCTGCCTGCCACACGCAACCAAGACAAAGACGGCAATGTCATTCCGAGTCAGGCCATATTGCAGCTGGATCAGGCAGAGACTGACCGTCTGGTGGGACCGGCCAATACCGCGTTCAGCACTGAAGTGCGGGATCTGTTGCTGTCTGCCCTGAGTGTGACGATCAAGGCGCTGGGCTGGGGCGAACAGTCCACTGTGATGCTCGAAGGCCATGGCCGGGAAGAGATTGGTGCACAGCTGGATGTCAGTCGTACCGTAGGCTGGTTTACCAGTGCTTATCCTTGCACAGTGGCGGTACAGCCATCACTGGCAGAAACCATCAAACAGGCCAAGGAAAATCTGCGCCGGATCCCGGATAACGGGGTGGGTTTCAACGCGCTGCGCAGCTACCACCCACAGGGTGAACAGCTCACTTTCTCGCCGGTTGTCCTGAATTATCTGGGCCGTCAGACCCAGAAGCAGGGGCAGCAGGCTGAACTGTGGCGGCCCTTACCTGTGGTGCCGGGACAAACGGCTTCACCACTGAATCCGGGCGCTGAGCTGCTCAGTCTGCATGGCGGGATCTACGACGGCCAGCTGACACTGCGTCAGGTCGGGGTGCTGGATCAGGCGCTGAGCGAACAGTTCATGGCGGCTTTCAAAGCCAACCTGCTGGAGATGATCCACTTCTGCGAGCAGCATGCGAAGTCCCACGGGCGGCAGTCGACACCATCGGATTATCCGCTGGTGCGTCTGACACAGCCGGAACTGGACGGGCTGAGCAAGCGCTTTGCGATCGAAACATTGCTGCCGGCTTCGTCGCTGCAGCAAAGTATGTTTGCCCATCAGCAGCGTTGCCCGGACGATGAAGCCTATCTGCTGCAAACGCCGATCCGTTACCGTCAGCCGGTGGATCTGATGCGTTACCAGCAGGCATGGCAGGCCGTCTTGGCAGCTTACCCGGCCTTACGCACCGTGCTGAGCGGCCCGCATCACATGGGTGATCAACTGATCCAGGTGGTGCAACGTCAGCCGGTTCTACCGTTCGAGGTGGTGGATCTGATGGGTGAGGACGATGCTGAAGCACTGATCGCCGAATACTGCCAGCACGATCGTCAGCGTGGTATGGCGCTGGATGGCGATGCCTTGCTGCGTGTGCGCTGTTTCCGACTGGCTGAGGATGACATCCGGGTGATCTTCAGTTGTCACCATGCTGCGATTGACGGCTGGAGTGGCCCGCGTCTGTTTGCCGCGCTGCATCAGGCTTATGAGGCACTGGCGGATCATGAGGGTGACGATTGCTCCGGGGGGCTGCCAGTCGATCAGGCCTATCTGGATCACGCAGCGTACGCGGTACGCAGCCAGTCGGATACGGCGGCCTTCTGGGCAGGTAAAGCGCTGGCAACGGCTCAGGCTGATGATTTAACGGCGCTGTTCGGGCCGGACTTTGCATCATCACCACTGCAACAACAGCCTGAAGTCGTGAAAACCGTGCTGAGCACGCCAGCTCAGACGGCGCTGCAAGACTTTGCGCGTCAGGTCGGTGTGACTCACAGTACCGTGGCACAATTTGCCTGGCACCGACTGGTTGCCCGCCTGACCGGCCAGCCATCGAAAAACACGACCATTGTGGGCAATGTGGTGCCGGGGCGAGATGCGCCGGTAACCGGGATTGCTGCCAGTGTCGGCCTGTATATCAACACCTTGCCGCTGGTTATGCGCTGGCAGGATGGCGACTCGCTGGCCAGCCAGCTGACGCAGTTGCAGGGAGAAGCCATGGCGCTGAACCAGCATGCGACTCAGTCGCTGATGGCCTTGCAGGCCGGACGCAGCCGACTGTTTGACTGCGTGTTTGTTTATGAGAACTATCCGCGCGCTGAGGCGAATCCTCAGGCCCGAGCGGATGATGCAAGACTGCGTCCTGAGTTTGGCCCGGCGTTTGAAAAAGTGGAGATCCCGCTCAGTCTGGTGGTCAATGAAGTGGGCGGCCAGTTATCGCTGCGCTTTGAGTTTGATGCCATGCAGGTGGCGCCATCACGGGCCAGCGAGGTGCTGAGGTTATGGCAGGTGGAGCTGCAGCAAGTGATCGCCGCCGATCCGCAACAGGCATTGCCGCTGACCCCGGTCGAGGGAGCGACTCAGATCTTGTCGTCTCAGGCGGCGAAGACTCAGTCAGAGCCGGATCAAACGCACCCTGAGCCGGGCGTGATGTCAGCTGAAGTGGCACTCTTGATCAGTGAAGTCTGGCAACAAAGCACGTCGCAGTCAGTCACACCGGACCATGACGCCTGGCATCAGCCTCTGTGTGCGCTGGGGATCGATTCTCTGGCGGCCATTGGCCTGGTACAACGTCTGAATCATGCGCTGAATATGCATGATGTGTCGGCGGTGGGGGTCACCCAGCCTGTGACTTTAGCCTTCCTGTATCAGCATGCCACACCGGATGCGATGTGCCGGGCACTGAGTGGTGATCGTGTGCAACGCGCTGGTGCCGTTCAATCCGAAAGGGAGGCCGTCGATGTTGGTGAGTAACGATCCCGGTGAGGAAAGCCTGGCTTTCACACCGCTTCACTTCACCGCTATGCTGGAGGCCGCCCTGATCGGGGCGGCCGAATCCGGACGGGAGGCGATTGCCTTTGGCGAGCAATCCATCAGTTATCGCGAATTGCTGGCGGAAGTCAGCCGGGTTCAGCAGCAGCTGAGTCAGGCGGGTTTGCAGCCGGGCAGTCGGGTGGGGATCCATGTCGAGCGTTCACCGGCCCTGATCGCGACCTTACTGGCCTGTCTGTTCTCTGGTATTGCTTTCGTGCCGCTGGATCCCTTGTTTCCTGCGGGGCGGTTAAAAGATATTGCGCAAGAAGCGCAATTGGATGCGGTACTGGAAACGGCAAGGGAGCATGCTGCGCTGATCGACTTTTGCTGTCCGGTGCTGGCGTTGGATCCTGACGCTGCAGCGGATTCGCAAGCAGGTCATACGACACCCATGCGTTCGCCTTCGCTGGGTCCGGACACCACGGCCTACATGATGTTTACTTCAGGCTCGACCGGCAAGCCCAAAGGGGTGGTGATCAGCCATCAGGCGCTGGTAACCTTCTTGTGCGCCGCCGTGGAACGACTGGGACTGGATGACAAGTGTCACTGGCTGCTGATCACTACGATTGCGTTTGATATCTCGATGCTGGAGATTTTTGCTCCTTTGCTGGTGGGGGGCCGTTTGCGCCTAACCAACAGTGAGGAACATAAAGATCCCCATGCGGTTGCCGCTATTCTGACACGTTATCCCTCGGTCAATACGCTTCAGGCCACGCCGACTTTCTGGCGAATGCTGGTCAATACCGGCTGGCAAGGGCAGGCCGGTCTGACCGCACTCACTGGCGGGGAAGCCTTGGATAGCGGACTGGCGCAGCAGTTATTATCACGCTGCGCGGTGCTGTGGAACTGCTATGGTCCGACAGAAGCGACGGTCTGGTCACTGATGTCACAGGTGCAGCCAGATCAGCCGATCACCATCGGCCACAGTCTGGCCGGTTATGGTCATCTGGTGCTGGATGAAACGGATCAGCTGGTCGCTGTGGGTCAGGAAGGGGAGCTGTGTATTCATGGCGATGCGCTCAGTGACGGTTACTGGCAACGGGCAGATCTGACCGCGCGTCAGTTTGTCACCCGCAGCGACGGCCTGCGCTATTACCGGACCGGAGATCGCGTCCGGCGACTGGCGGAAGACCGCTATCAGTATTTTGGTCGCCTGGACGGTCAGGTCAAACTGCGAGGCTACCGGATCGAGCTGGGTGAGATTGAAGCGCGGCTTCGTCATCTGGATGCAGTCAGGGATGCAGCCGTCACGCTGGAAGGCGAAGGCGAGCAGGCAACGCTGGTTGCCTATCTGGAACAGGGTGAGCAAAGCGGGAGCGATGCGCCGGCGATGACTCGTCTGCAACTGCGCAAGGCGCTTTCTGCCCATCTGCCCGGTTATATGATCCCGGGGCGCTTTGTCTGGCTGGCCCGCCTGCCGACAACCGCCAGCGGAAAAGTGGATCGCAAACGGCTCGCTGCCGGTTAATCTGGCCTGTTGCCACAACGAAAAAACCGCCTGATTGACGTCAGGCGGTTTTTTTATCGCTGATCTTTCTTACTTATCATCTTTCTTACTTATCGAAGCGCTTCTGAGGACAACGTTGGCTCGGTGAGCGCTTACTGCGTCAGCTGCTGAGCATCCGGCGTATTGACCAGTCTGGCGATGTCATCCATCACTTTCAGCGCAGCCAGCGGGCCGCCGACCGAGGTCCACAGCGAACCGTCAACCGGTGCGAAGCGGCCGGATTCGATGGCGCTCAACTGGCGGAAGGCTGGAGTATTCTCGGCCTGCTTCATGGCTTCAACGGCTTCCCCTGACGTGCTCAGCGTGCCGATCACCATCCAGTCGCCGTCCAGTACAGCCAAGGCTTCCAGGCTCAGGGACATAGAGTGAGTATGACCCGGATCCTGCTGGTTCTCAGGTCGTTTCATGCCGACATCGGCAATCACCTGGCTGGCAAAGGAGTCGTGGAACATATAAGCCGGTCCTTTCGGGTTCCAGCGCACCACGCTGATGGTCTGGCCCAGTTTGTCACCAATTGCCTGTTTGGTTTGTTCCGCATGTGCCTGATAACGCGCCATGAAGGCATCGGCGTCCGCCTGGCGGTTCAGGATATTGGCGGTGCGCTGGAACACGCTTTTCCAGTTTTCGCCGTAGTTGAAGGTCACCACAGTCGGGGCGATTTCGCCCAGCAGTTCAATTACCTCAGGACGGTTGGGTGCGGTCAGGATCAGATCCGGCTCCAGCTCAAGAATGGTTTCCAGATTCGGGCGGGACAGATCGCCAACGATCTGAATATCGCCCTGAATCGCCGGGGTCAGATAACGGGGCAGGGTTTGCTGGCCGCGACCGTTGACAGTGCCGATCGGCGTCATGCCCAGCGCGAGGGCGGTATCCAGATCGATCTCGCTGAGGGTAATGACACGTTTCGGATGGGCGGGGACGGTAACTTTCTCACCCAGGGCATCTTCGATGATGCGGGTGTCGGCAGCACTGGCCTGACTCGCCATGCAGAACAGAATCAGGGCCGTAAACAGACTTCGTAGCAAAATAACGCTCCTTATTATGCATCTCAATGAAGTGAATGAATCTTTTCGAATTGTACTTAATAAAGATATTGAGAACTATTTTTATTTAATGCTGTTCTAAGAAAAGGCGGATTGATATCATGCTCAGCCTCGTTGTTATACATGGAGTTGCAAGCGTGTCGAAACGTCAACTCGTCTGGCTCGGAGCAGGCGTGTTCAGTGTCTGTTTTTTTTCAGTGATGTCGATGTCGGTTGGTGCCGGGGAATACGGCGCAGCAGAAGCGCTGGCCTACTATTTCTCTGCCATTGAGCCGTCAGAACACATGACCATGGTGATGGATACCCTGCGCTTGCCGCGCACCCTGTGTGCCCTGATGGTCGGTGTCAGCCTGTCACTGGCCGCCTCTTTACTTCAAAGCGCCACCCGTAACCCGCTGGCTGAGCCGGGGTTGCTTGGCGTCAATGCCGGCGCGGTGCTGGGGCTGGTCACCGGTCTGACCTATTTTGGTGTCGAATCCGCTCAGGGGTATCTGGTCTGGTCCGGACTGGGGGCGCTGGCCGGTAACATCGTGGTGCTGCTGGTGGGCCATGTGATGGGCAAGTCCAGCCCGCTCAAACTGATCCTGGTCGGGGTGGCGATGAACGCGACCTTTGGCGGTTTATCCAATTATATTTTGCTGTCGAACCAGGTGGTGCTGGATCAGTTCCGGTTCTGGAACCTGGGTTCGCTGGCCGCGGCCGATATGACGGCGATGGCGCTGATATCACCCTTTATGCTGGCCGCCATCGTGCTGACCTTTCTGCTGGCCCGTCAGCTCACCATGATGCAGCTTGGCGAACAGCAGGCCCGATCGCTGGGCATTAATACGCATTGGGTACGCATCGGCGTACTGCTGGCCTCGACCCTGTTTACCGCCTGTGCCATTTCGGTGGCTGGGCCGATCAGCTTTGTCGGTTTTCTGGCGGCTTATTGTGCCCGCATGGTGGAGCCGGTTCGGCTGTCGGTACAGGTGATTTTCTCGGCGCTGTTCGGGGTCTGTTTTATCCTGATTGCCGATATTCTGGCCCGCTGGATGATTCAGCCTTATGAAATGCCGAATGGGGTATTGCTGGCGATGATCGGAGCGCCTGTGCTGATTGGCGTGGTCCGGCGCGGTGGTTTCCGCTCCTTGCTGGCGGTGAAGTAGGAGCACAGTTGATGGAAAAGAGTCTCTCGCAGCACATGGCTGCAAGCCCGAGTCAGGATAAGGCGTTTACGCCGCCGCATGTTCCGCACGGTAAGTGGTTGTGGCAGTTCGGTAACAAGACCCTGCTGGTGGAGCGACGGGCCGTTTTCATTGGTGCTTTGCTGATGCTGGCGCTGGTGGCGATGAGCCTGCTGGCGATCAGTATCGGTTCGGCCAAACTCACGCCCTGGCTGGCGCTCAAAGCCCTGCTGGGGGAATCGACCCGCATGGTCGAGATCATGGTGTTTAAAATTCGTCTGCCCCGCGTGGTGGCCGTGTTGGTGGCTGGTGCGGCCATGGGGCTGTCGGGCTGTATGATCCAAACGCTGGTACGTAACCGGCTGGCGACCCCGGATATGGTCGGGGTCAATGAAGGGGCCACACTGGCGATCACCTTTTTTACCTTGTACCTCACGCTGGGCTCCTGGCCCTGGTGGGCTGCGCCACTGGGTGCGGTGGTGGCGGCGGTAATGCTCTATATGCTGTGCCGTAACCCCGGCGAGCAGGGCTATCTGTTTGTGGTGATCGGCATCGGGGTCTCGGAGCTGATGCGCGCTGTGGGCGAATTTCTGATGTCGACTGAATCTATCGTGCATGTCAGCAGCGTGTACTTCTGGACCATGGGCAACTTTGTCGGTCAGGGCTACAGCGTCAGCCTGCCGGTGGCCGGGCTGCTGCTGTTACTCAGTCCGGCGGTGATTTACTTCTCCCGCCAGCTGGATGTGCTGCGGCTGGGACTGCCGACCGCCCAAAGTCTGGGCGTCAACGTCAGCCGGGTGCAGGTGGCGATTCTGATGCTGGCGATCCTGATCGCCGCGCTGGGCACGGCCATCGGCGGCCCTGTGGTGTTTATCGCCATGGCGGCCCCCATTATTGCGAGCTTTTTGCTCCGGGGGCGCATTGTGCCGCTCTGGACCGCGGCCATGCTGGGCGCATTGTTACTCCTGCTGAGTGATACTCTGGTCCGGGTGCTAGCCGATCCTCACGAAGTGGCGACCGGGATTATGACCCGTATTCTGGGCGGTATCATGCTATTTATTTTTCTACTGCGAGATAAAGGACAGGCCGACTAATGACCGCGTTAACGATGACAGGCGTAGGGTTTTCCTACGAGAGCAAGACCGTCCTCAAGGATGTCTCATTTTGTCTGGGTAAAGGCAAGCTGGTGGGCATTGTCGGTCCGAACGGTGGCGGCAAATCGACGCTGCTCAAGATGATGGCCAAACAACTGGCACCGCAGCAGGGCGAGATCATCCTGAACGGCAAATCGCTGGCGGACTACTCGATGAAAGCGCTGGCCAAAGTACTGGCTTTCCTGCCGCAGCAGCCCATCAGCCCGGCCGGGATCACGGTGGAACAACTGGTGCAGTACGGTCGTCATCCCCATCAGGGTTGGTTCAGCCAGTGGAGCGACGACGATGCCGCTCAGGTCGCCAAAGCCATTCAGTGGATGAAGCTGGAAGCTTTGCTGCAGCAACCTGTGGCCAGTTTGTCCGGCGGCCAGCGCCAGCGTGCCTGGCTGGCGATGATTCTGGCGCAGGATACCGATGTGATCCTGCTTGATGAGCCGACCAGTGCGCTGGATATCGGCCATCAGATTGAAGTGATGGAAAGCATCAGCCAGATGGTGGCGATGGGTAAAACCGTGGTGCTGGTGATCCATGATCTGGCCGCAGCCGCGCGTTACTGTGATGAACTGGTGGCGATTGGTGAGCAGGGCGTGGTCGCAGCAGGGCCAGTGGCGGAAGTGATTACCAAGCCGATGATCGACAAGCTCTACAATACCCATGTCGATATTCTGAAAGCGCCGTTTGATGATGCGCCTGTGATTGTGCCGCGTCGTCAGGCGGACTGGCAGCAGATCGCCGGTTAACCGGTCCGCTTAATTGCAATCAAAAGCCAGCCTGAAACGGCTGGCTTTCGTTTATCTGCCGTGTGTCGTTTGACTCCTGGCTGGGGACAGACCACCGGTATTTATCCCTCGTTGGCGGCTAATCGGACAGGATTTCCCTCACGACGCTGCTCGACAGCGCTGGCCAGCATCGACAGCAGGGTCTCGGTATCGTCCCAGCCCAGACAGGCATCGGTGATGGACTGACCATAGGTCATGGTATCCGAAATCTCCTGCCGCCCTTCAACCAGAAAGCTCTCGGCCATGATCGCGTTAATGGCATGGTTGCCGTTGCCAATCTGACGGCACAGCTCTTCGGCCACCAGCAACTGGCGCTGGAACTGCTTCAGGCTGTTGCCATGGCTGCAGTCGACCATCACCCCTGTGGTGATCCCTTTGGCTTCCAGCTGCTGCAGCGCATGGTGAATGTCTGCTTCGCTGTAGTTCGGGGCTTTTCCGCCACGCAGGATCAGGTGACAGTCCGGATTCCCTGCACTGGTGACGGCATACAGCTGTCCGTCCTGACCTGTGGTGGTGTAGAGGTGCGGGTGGCGGCTGGCAATAATGGCATCCATCGCCACACTGACATTGCCGTCGGTGCCGTTCTTAAAGCCGACCGGACACGGCAGGCCGGACGTTTGCTGACGGTGCGGCTGAGACTCTGTGGTTCTGGCGCCGATGGCACCCCAGCTCATCAGATCGGACAGATAGGTAAAACTGGTGGTATCAAGAAATTCTGTCGCGGCCGGCAGGCCCAGTGCATTGATGCGGATCAGCAGCTCTCTGGCTTGCTGCAGGCCTTTGCCGATTTGATCGCTGCCATCCAGATCCGGGTCAAACAGCATGCCTTTCCAGCCGACTGTGGTGCGCGGTTTTTCAAAATAGGTGCGCATCACCACCACCAGCTGATCCTGATATCGCTCGGCGCATTGGGCCAGTTGCTCGGCATATTCGATGGCCGCGTCCGGATCATGAATCGAACACGGGCCGATGACGACCAGCAGTCTGTCGTCCTGGCCGTGCAAAATCTCTCTGATGGTGCTGCGCGAGTCTGCAATCTGCTCGCTCAATGCTGCCGGGCAGGGGATTGCGTTTGCCAGTGCAGCGGGTGTGGGTAGTGCCTGCCATGAATGGGCGCGGATCACTGAAGGGTCAATAGCCATTACTGTTTCCTTTGTTGTCATCGGGAGATGACATCACTCTTGTGCTTCAAAGTGCCCATACAGGCAAGTACCGGATCGGTCTGAATTATTATTAGTTATCAACAACCTGGTGGCGACTGGTGTGATAGCTGTCTTCATCAATCCCAAAACGCCAGTAGGGAATGGCATAGACCTGAGTGCGCTCAACATCCAGTTCACGGCGGATAAAGCGGCGCAAGCCCACAACAATCTGCTCTTCACCGCCCAGCCAGAAATAACTGTCGGCAAGCTGTTCGGCATTTGATTCGGCAGTCGTTTTGGCGCTGAGAAGCTGCTGGCAGAACTGGTCGATCAGCGGCTGCACCTGATCCGGCTGGCCGATAAACCACTGAACCTGAACCCCAGCCGGAGCGCGGAGATCCTGGATATCGGTTTCATCACCGACCTGAATCGCCACATAGCCGCGGCTGTCTGCCGGCATGTCTTCCAGCATGGCACTGATCGCCGGTAAGGCCGTCAGATCCCCGGCCAGATAATACTGCGAGGCCGGTTTGAGCATCGGGTGCGGGCCACCCGGCGGGGAAATCCCCAGTTGATCGCCGGGGCAAGCATTGAGCGCAAACCGCGACGCCGGGCCCAGATCGCCGTGCAGGGCAAAGTCGATATCCATCTCACCGGTTTCCCGGCGCAACTCACGGACCGAGAAGGTACGCAGCAGCGGCTTGTCCTCGGGGGATTCCCACTTCGGCCCTGTTGCCGTCATGGTCGGCAGCACAGGCTCGGATTGTCCCTCCTGAGCAAGCATGATCTTAATGTGCGCGCCGTTACTGCAAGCCGGGTAGTGCGCCAGCGCCGGCGATGTGAAAGTGATACGGCGATAACGCGGGCCCAAATCCCGGACAGATTTCACCGTGAGTAGCACCGGCAGACGTTTTTCCCTGTTGTCGGGCACGGTCATATTGTTTCCTTAATCAATAATGATATCTATTCTCGTTTGATTATACATAAACATATCAGCGAGAAAAGCAAAAGCTCACCTAAGCAACTGAAAGGGTATGGGGAATGGGGGATGGTTGTGTTTTTACTGGGGGCTGATAGTGGTAAAGCCCCCAGATAAAAAACTGCGGGCTGGTACAGATTGAGCTCGGCTGTTCGTTTGTATACAAAAATGCTTTGGACGTTATGGGAGCTGCGACGGCGAAGTGCTGCTGATAATTACGGGATGATTAGACTTCCATCTCGATTTCTTTCAGCGATCGGCCTTTGGCGTCTCGCCAGTAGTCAGGCCCGCTGCAGGGATACCCAAGCAGAACAGCGGAGGCCTGCGAGGCACTGGTAAATAAAATATCATCGGTGGCAATCAGCTTGTCACCGCTCTCGATTAACAACCCTTTTTCTCTCAGGTTGGCTCTCAGATTGGTGTAGCCATTTGAAAGACTCTTCTGTACTTCCGGCAATGCCTGAGAGTTTTTGAGGACCACAATGCCTTCATCGGTTAACTTGGCAGTTGCGTCAATCTTTTTAACTTTCAGCTTTAACAGGCTTTTCTGCTGCGCTTCGGTTTCCTGAGCATCAAAGATGACTTTCGGCTCGAGTAATTTATGGCCCAGGGAGCCAATCACAACGCGGATGCTGTCGATGAATGTTTCCATCGCATCTCTGTCTCCACGGGGCAGAGAAGATGTTGGTGGGCGTTTGTCGTTATCTAGCGCGTAGCGATTCGATGACATGACAATCTCGATGAGCCGGGCTTCCAGGTATTTCACATGGGCTTTGGTCAGGTTTTCATCTTTGTTGGTAAAGCAGATGGCTTCATTCCAGAAATCTTTTGCCGCGATGTGTTGCTGCAACCGCCTCTGGATGTGTTCTGCTTTACCAATATAAACAAGGTTTTTGCCGGTGTCGGAATCAAACCCAAACAGAAAATAAACGCCCGGCCTTTGTGTCTCTTCCCAATCCGTCAGATCTTTGACATGAATGCGGGGAACAGCAATGGCTTGTCCGGTCCAATTGACAATCTCTGCATGGCGAATGCCGGTCACCGTTCCGTTTGCGAGATAAATTTTGAGTTGTGTGCCACGCGCCATCTGAAAAGCCTTTGAATTCGAAGAGATTAATTCAAAGCATGCTAATACGAATGTGTTGTTTTTTCTATCGCTTACTCTGGAAGTTGAGTTTGTCGTGGTTAACTTATTCAGGAACAGGATGGCTTCATGGGCGTCGATATCTAGCTCTTTCTGCTTCAATTAATGGGCAAAGTAGTCACACGCGTAAGTTTAAAAGCCGCGAAGTTGGCATTTTTGTCGATGGCTAACAGGTCGATACGGCGACGGCTGTCTTCCCAGTCTGAAAACTCTTCTGATATCACCAAACAATCAGGAGCGATGGCATCAATACAGCCTTTCAGCGCTTCTTGTAAATCGTGCCGCTCTTGCAGCCCTTCGGCTGCAAAAGTGGTCGGAGTCAGTGCGGTGAGGTTTTTGTTGGCGATATTGTATAGGCTCATGGTTATACTGCTTGTTCGACAATAGCGTCAGTGAGTTGTAGTTGCGACATTTGAGATTCCTTCAAACGCTCCTTCAACTCATCGCAAATACCTAGAAGTAGGTTTACCTTTTCAACGATACGAGGGAATTGTTGCTTTGGTGGGCAAGGAACTAATACATTGCTCAAAATTTCTAAGTTAATATTTTTCTGTGCTGTTGAAGGAGCAAAACGCTCTAAGTTTTCTTTGGCTGTTTTGATGAAATAGTCAAAGTAAACAGTTGGAATTTCCTTGTCATAAGGTGTGTAACCGACAACACTATCAGGGAAACAAGCGTCAAATCCTAGAGTTGCTGTATCCGCAATATTCGCAGCAATAGTGATGCACAATGTCCCTTTTGGCCAAAGCTGACTCTGCGCTAGACCAAATTCATTATACTTTGCGGTATACGTTAGTATTGTTCCATTTGCACGAGCTACATCACCAGTCTGAACTAAAGGGACATTACCGTTTTCATATAGTTTCGGGTCATTACGAGGTCTGTGTTTTGATTTGCCTCTAGCAAGCTCACCTAAGTCAGGTAAACGACACCACTCCCACCCATTCGGCAGTTTAAACGGCTTTTCATCTTCTGCAATCGGCGGTAGCGCTTTTTGCTTTTTGATTTTTTTCTCTTTGACTAACTGTGCTTTTTCTTCCGCAATTCTTTTCAGTAACTCAGCAGCAGGCTCATCGCTTGGATCTTGTGGAACCAACTTACCCATCACTGCCAGTTGTAGAATGGTTTGCTTAAGCTGGTCGATGCTTTCTTCAGTAGTGAATAAAGTATCGAAATGCTCACTGATTCGCGCCCAATTTTGCATTAACTCGTCAGCATCGGCAGAGTTGGTGAGTGTGTCCAACAGCGTTGTCACTAGTACTTGATGCGCTTCAATACTGGCTTCGGTTTGTTGTTCTAACTGGTCGCAGAGCGTTATTAGCTCATCGACTTTGGCGACGATGCGGTGTTGTTCATTGCTTGGAGGAAAAGGTAAAGGGTTCTCTGAAAAAAAGTCTTTAGGGACTCGTTTTTGTCCTGCAGAACCTGTCATCTTCGTTTCGCCAATTTTCAGGAATATAGGAGCCTTTAAGTACAACAATACAAATAGTGGGTTAATGCAATCTGATAGAGGACGAGCCACGTGCAATTCGGTAGTTCCCGCACCAACTCCTCCTTCAAGGCCCGAGAACACCGCGGCTTTGCTGTTCTCAAAACATGGTGTGATCTTAGCTAACGCAATGTCACCATCTTGAAAGTGCGTGTAGCCTTTTTTGATTTCTTTCCAAATTCGCTTTTCAGAACCATGTGAACCATCATAGTTAGTCGTAATTAGTGGCATAGGCACAAACGACACTTCAGCATCATCATCGGTTGTGCTATTTCGAGGGCTAATTTCAGCTATTTCAGAAATCCTTGTCCATGCCCAACCAGTTGGTGTATCAAAAAGTTCTTCGTCTTTGGATACTTGCCCCAAAGATTTTTGTTTCTTAATCTTCTTCGCTTTCACCAACTTTGCTTTTTCAGCCGCAATGCGTTCAAGCAACACTGAAGCAGGCTCATCATTAGGATCTTGAGGAACAAGCTTGCCTCGTACAGCTAACTCTAAAATCAGCTCACGTAGCTTTTTAACGCCATACAGTTCTAACTTCTTACTGCTGCCACGACCAGAGGTCGATTTGGTCTTTACTGCCGAAGTCCAAATATCAATATGTTCGGTGATTAGCTTATTTATAGGAGATTGGTCGACTGCCATTATTGTTCTCCACCTTGCTTTTTACCTTGAATGGTAGAGCTAAGCGCATCACCGAGAATGCCTTTCAGTTGGTCACGCAGTGCTTTGATGTCTTGTTGCTGTTGTTGATAGCTCGCCAGCAACTCTTCAGGGTCATGGCTGACGACTTCGTCCTGATACGGATTTTTAATATCAAGGTTAAAGTTGCGCTCGATGATCTCCTCAATCGATACCTTCCAAGCTTGCTTGGTCTCGATACGGCTAGCGAATCCATCGGCCTCGTTGCCCCACCAATCGATCTCTTGCTGGAACTCCTCAAACTTCATCGGTTTGGTTTTGCTGTAGTTCTTCACGCCTTCTGGGTAAGGGTGCTCATAGAACCATACTTCTTTGGTCGGCTGGCCTTTGGTAAAGAACAGAATGTTGGTCTTAATGCCTGTGTAAGGGTTGAACACGCCATTCGGTAAGCGAACAATTGTGTGCAGGTTACACTCTTCCGTCAGCATCTTTTTGATTTTGGTTTTTACGCCTTCACCAAACAAGGTGCCATCAGGTAACACCACACCAGCGCGACCATTTTTATCCAAGACTTCGACAATAAGCTGCAAGAACAGATCAGCCGTTTCACGAGTTTGCATTTCGGCAGGAAAATTCTTTTCAATCCCGTCTTCTTCTGTGCCGCCAAACGGTGGGTTAGTCGCAATCACATTGATATTGCTGTCCCAGTTTGAAAGCGGCTTGTTAAGCGTGTTGCCGTGCTTGATCTGCACAGGGACTTCGATGCCGTGAAGCATCATATTGGTGATACACAGCAAATGTGGCAGTTGTTTCTTCTCTACACCATGGATTTGCTTTTGCAGCGTTTGGTGGTCGGCTGCGCTTGTCACGTAGTTCTCTTTGACGTGATCGAATGAGCAAGCCAGGAATCCGCCCGTACCGCAGGCGGGGTCCATAATCTGCTCACCCAGCTTAGGGTCAAGACGATTAACGATAAAGCGAGTCACTGCACGAGGGGTATAAAACTCACCCGCATTCCCAGCGCTTTGAAGGTCGCGTAGGATTTGCTCGTAGATATTGTAACCCTCCCCGAAAAACATGTCGCTAGTAATTAGAGCTTTTCCGTTTACACTGAAATAAACGGAGAACGCATGATGAAAAAATCACGCTACACAGAAACACAGATCGTGAAGATCCTGAAGGAAGTGGAGGCTGGCCGTAAGGTCAACGAAGTCTGTCGTGAATACGGTATCTCTGACGCTACCTATTACAACTGGAAATCGAAATATGGTGGTATGGAAGCGTCCGATGTGAAGCGGCTGAAAGAGCTTGAAGATGAAAATCGCCGACTCAAGCAGATGTTCGCTGACCTCAGCCTTGAGCATCGTATTGTGAAAGATATTCTGGAAAAAAAGCTGTAAAGCCAGCGGTTAAACGCGAACTCGTGGAGTATGTTCGTCAGCAATTTCGGGTCAGTCTCAGAATGGCCTGCCGCGCAGTTGGCATCAGTGATTCTGTCTATCGATATCAACCAGACCCTCATCGAGATGATGAGGTCATCGCCAAGTTGCAAGAAGCCGTAGAGCGATATCCTGCTTATGGTTTTGGCAAGTTATTTAAAGTTCTCAGACGCTGGGGATATCCATGGAACCACAAGCGCGTTTACCGTGTTTACTGCTCACTCAAGCTCAATATGAGGCGCAAAGGAAAAAAGCGGTTACCGAAACGGGAGCCAGTCCCGCTGGCACGTCCTGACGGGGTGAACTGCTGTTGGTCGATTGATTTTATGAGTGACGCTCTGGCTTGCGGCAGACGTTTTCGTACGTTTAATGTTGTCGATGATTTTAACCGCGAAGTGTTAGCCATCGAAGTGGACTTAAATTTACCAGCCCCAAGAGTCATCCGGGTTTTGGAGCGTATCACAGCGTGGCGCGGGATGCCCGGCAAACTCAGGATGGATAATGGTCCAGAATTTATCTCCACAGCGTTAGCCGAATGGGCCGAAGAAAATCGAGTTGAACTTGAATTTATTCGACCAGGAAAACCCACTGAGAACTCATATATTGAGCGCTTTAATCGAACCTATCGCACAGAACTTCTCGATATGTACGTTTTTAAAACGCTGAGTGAAGTTCGAGAGTTAACCGAACAATGGATGAAGGAATATAACGATGAACGCCCTCATGATGCCCTGGATGATCTGACCCCGTGGGAATACTTAGCAAGGTACGAAAGCAGGAAAAACTCTAATTTAGGCTGCCATTAAAGTAGGGAGGGTTACAATATCACCAAACAGGTGTCGCTCATTGGAGTCGGTAAAATCAATTTCGTTGAGCTTGTTAATCACCTGACGAAGCAACGTGCCGTTTTTCATGTAGTTGAAGGCATCACTAAAGGCTTCTTTCACCACATAGCCGCGCGGGTTAATATCACTCGGTGCCGTTAGGTTCTTCAGTTTAGGGAACAAGTCATCGTTAACAAACTCAAGCAGTTCATCACCTGTAATGCCTTGATTATCTGCCGCCCAGTGACGCCATAGGTACTTCGCTGGGATTGGTTCGCGGTAATCATCTAGCTCGAACTCCAGCTCTTCTTCTTGGGCATCAAACACTTTAAGGAATAAAAGCCAAGACATTTGGCCCAGACGCTGTGCGTCACCATCAACACCTGCATCTTTACGCATGATGTCTTGAATGGACTTAATCACTGAACTGATTGACATGGTTTTACTACTGCTAACGGACAAAAAATTGGGTCGGATTATAGCAGATTTGATGCGAAATAAGTGAACTTAACATTATGATACTAAGTGAGTATTCGTGATTTTAATATGTCGCTGTGAAGGTAAAGATAACCGACTTCATTTTTACCGCTGTATAAGAATGGATTCATGTATTTCCCAAGGAGAGCAATATGTATAAAGGACATTGGTATGACGTGATGGGAAAAAAGCGAACCGACCTGAGGGCGATGACTTTAGACTTTGAATCGCTTCAGCTAGCTTTAGATGAAGCAATGAGTGTCTTGCCAGATACTCGCTTGATCGTAATGAATGAGAACTTGAATTGGGGGCTGATTTCAATCGAAGGGACCAAGCGTATGTTGATATGTAAATTGTCTACCTCTGATTAACCACTTAGATATTAAGGTTATGCTACCTGACTCACTGTTTTGTTTTTAAGCTACTCGTATCATATTTTCCGTCTGAGATAGGAGATTAATATGACATGTAGCTGCTGTCACAAGCGTTTAAATATAGGGATGATTCATAAAAAAGATCCTTACACGGGTCAGAAGTTCAAATCATGTCCTCACTGTTCTGATGCTAATGGGGGAGAGCACATTTTTCACCCTTACCCATCGTCCTTTGGTAAAACACCTGCTAGAGTTACGGCTCGAAACCCAGAAGGATACCAAAGCTACTGCATTGATTGTCGTCGACTCGATAGAGGTGTGCAATCTCAAACCTATATGAATGGGAAAACATGCGGTAGTCTTGTATAGGAATCTGATGAATTTATATCAAGACGATGCAGTAAAATGGTTATCAACGCTCGATTCTGAGAGCGTTGATTTAATCATCACAGATCCGCCTTATGAGTCTTTAGAAAAGCATCGAAAAATTGGTACGACGACCAGACTAAAAGTGAGCAAATCCTCAAGCAACCAATGGTTTGATATATTTCCTAACCAAAGGTTTGAAGAGCTTCTTCTCGAAATATATCGGGTACTCAAGAAAAATTCCCACTTTTACCTTTTTTGCGACCAAGAAACTATGTTTGCCATTAAACCTATTGCAGAGAAAGTCGGGTTTAAGTTTTGGAAGCCTATTATTTGGGATAAGGTTTGCATCGGTATGGGATACCATTACCGCGCACGCCATGAGTACATCTTATTTTTTGAAAAAGGTAAGAGAAAGCTGAATGATCTGGGAATGCCAGATATATTAACGCATAAGCGGGTATTTAAAGGCTATCCAACTGAAAAGCCAGTAAGTTTACTTGAAGTACTTGTTACTCAAAGCAGCAAGGAAGGGGAGTTAGTCGTAGACCCGTTTTTTGGCTCGGGTTCAACGTTGATGGCTGCTGATAACTTAAAAAGACGGTTTAAAGGAAATGATATATCGTCAGCAGCACATGAACATTTTCGTCAGCGTATTTTGCCTGAAAGCAAGAAAGTAAGTTAAATTGAACGGCTACTTGATGGTAGCCGTGTGACGAAATTAAGTTAAGTGCTACGCCGACTGATAAATTGCAAACTCCAGTTCAGTGATGGCTTCCAAGTACTGCTCTTTACCACCAAAACCTTTTTTGATGATTTCGAGAGGGCGACCCATTTCATCAAAAGGTTTTACTTTCAGTACATGGATGTTCTCAATTTCTTGCACACCTTCGTCAGCATATTTATCAAGAAGGTTATTGAGCACCTGCTGAGCGGTTTCGCCATACTTCGTAAAGTAGTTACGCTTTTTGACATTTTCAGCGCGTTCTTTCCTTGTTAGCGGCGGCTGATCGTAGACGACATGACAAATCATATCGAATGGATCGAGGTCCTTACCGACCTCTAGTTCTAACGCCTCCCAGATGATACCTGCTTCAGCAAGCTCATCAATGATTGCTTGCTTCTTGTCGGCATCTTGCCAGCGCTTAACAAAGTCATCCATTGAGGTGAACTGTTTTGCCATCGTCTTGCGTGTGTAGTCTTTAAATGACTCGGTGACTAGCTTTCCATCTGCGTCATAGTACTGAACACGCTCGGCAATGGCTTTAACGGTGACACCATTGACATGGAATTTGCGAACGCGGTTTTCGTCTTGCCAATCAGCATCATCGACCGAGTTGCTACCATCAGAATAGGTATTTCCAGACTCATATGAAGCTTCAGGTTCATGAATGCTGGTTGGATCGAGGTCTTCTTCTTCAAATGGATTATCTTGTTCAGACTCGTTTACATCATCAATGATTTCATCGAGCCCTTCATCAGTTTCAAAATCTTCTGGTGTTGTATCTTTGACACGTTCAGGAATGCCATCAAAGCGTTCATCAGCAAACAGCTCTGTGGCTTTTTTGAAGTCGAGGATGGTAAACCATAGCTTTCCGTAACGATCATCAATTCGAGTACCGCGACCAATAATTTGCTTGAACTTGGTCATCGACTGTATGCCTTGGTCAAGAACAACCAGCTTACAAGTTTTTGCATCGACGCCCGTTGTCATCAGCTCCGAAGTGGTTGCGATGACAGGATAAGACCTTTTCGGGTTGATGAAGTTATCGAGCTGTGCTTTACCGATTTCATCATCGCCCGTAATCTTCATGACGTATTTTTCGTTTTTGGCAACTTGCTCTGGGTTACAGTTGATTAGCGCTCGGCGCATGCGTTCTGCATGGTCAATGTCATTACAGAACACAATCGTTTTCGCCATCGGATCGGTGTGCTTGAGATAGTTGGTAATGGTTTGTGCGACAAGCTCAGTACGTTCATCGATGACCATGGTTCTATCGAAATCTTTCTGGTTATAGATTCTATCCTCAATGATTTCACCATGCTTATCGATTTGACCTTTGGTTGGTCGCCAACCTTGAAGATCCACATCAATATCAACACGCACTACTTTGTAAGGTGCAAGGAAGCCATCTTCGATGCCTTGTTTGAGGGAATAAGTATAAATGGCATCGCCAAAGTACTCAGTATTTGAAACGATATCGGTTTCCTTTGGCGTGGCAGTTAAACCGATTTGAGTAGCAGAACCAAAGTATTCAAGAATCTCTCGCCATGCACTGTCTTCGGAGGCGCTCCCTCTGTGACACTCGTCGACAACAATCAGGTCAAAGAAGTCAGGATCGACTTGTTTATAGGCTTTCTGATGTTCTTCTGGCCCAGTGAGCGCCTGATAAAGCGCGAGATGGATTTCGTATGCAGGATCGACTGTTCGTCCTGTGACTTTTGTCATTGCGGTGCCAAAAGGCTGGAAGTCGTTGGTTTTGGTTTGATCGACCAGGATGTTTCTATCTGCCAAAAACAGGATGCGTTTTTTGGCTCGTGACTTCCACAAACGCCAAATAATTTGAAAAGCGGTGTAGGTTTTCCCTGTGCCTGTTGCCATAACCAGTAGCACTCGGTCTTGGCCTGCTGCCACGGCTTCGACCGTTTTGTTTATGGCTTGCAGTTGATAATAGCGCGGAGATTTGCCACTACCATCATCGTGATAATCCTGAGTAATAACGGATAGGTGTTCAGTTTTATAACCTTTCCAAACGCAATATTTATCCCAAAGTTGTTTAGGCGTTGGGAAATCTTCCAGACGAATTTCAGTTTCTAGCTGAGCTGTGTTGGTTTTGTCATGAAAAATGAAACCGTCACCATTTGAAGCAAAAGCGAACGGAACGTCGAGCAAGGTGGCGTAGTCCAGCGCCTGCTGCATACCTTTTCCAATTTCATGTTTGTTGGCTTTGGCTTCGACAACGGCTAAGGGCATGCTTGGCTTGTGGTACAGAACGATATCTGCTGACTTAACTTTTTTTCTTGCTGCCGCTTGGCCACGCACTATCACTTTACCGTCTCGGAGTTTTACTTCCTGACGGATCTGGGACATGTCATCCCAGTCAGCATCTTTGATGGCTGGTAGAATAAATTTCGTGATGATGTCTGTTTCAGACAGCTTTGATTTATTTATTGTCGATTCCATGCGATTAGCCAGCTCAGTACAAATGCATTTTTATGACTATATCAAAGGATGCATAGAATCAGAAAAGATACTGACTTATCAGTGATGTGGATAACGGTATGGCTATCCAAACTGGCTCATTACATCTTTATCCAATATTGGGATAACTCAAAAGAGAGGTTTTGATGACACAAACAAAAAGCCCGCCAGGTCAGGACCTTAGCGGGCTTTGTGACATCCGAAGATGTCTTCGTATACGATTTGGTGGAGCTGGCGGGAGTTGAACCCGCGTCCAAAATCAGTCTAACCAATGGCGCTACATGCTTAGTTTGTCTTTAATCTCGTCAAAGCACTGCGAACAAACACGCCATGCTGAGACACACCTGAATTAAATTTAACGCTTCCGCTCCCAGGTCAAAGCTTCCACGCGATCTCGTTTGGGTTTGACTGCCCTGAATCCCCGTCCTACGAGCTAAGGCTAGGGAGGGCAGGCTCTAAGCAGGTTATTAAGCTGCTAGTGCGTAGTTTTCGTCGTTTGCGACTATTTTTTTGCGGCTTTTTAAAGAGGCAAACCGCACCTCTGCATGCTCCACGGGCCTTCTTGATCCTGTCGAATCCTGAATCAGCCCCAGTGAGGTGTTCAATACTAGCAGAAAATTCTGTCAGGTCAATGACTACCGCGAACTGTGCTTCATGATTCGCGCTTTATCACGCTGCCAGTCGCGGTCTTTCGCGTCTGAACGTTTATCGTGAAGCTTTTTACCTTTCGCGGTCCCTAACTTCAGTTTAACCCATGAACCCTTCCAGTACATGGAAAGTGCCACAATGGTTTCGCCGTCGCGGTTTACCGCCCCGGTTAAGCGGTCCAGTTCGCGGCGGTTGAGCAGCAGTTTACGTACACGAGTCGGCTCAGCCACCACGTGGGTCGAGGCGGCATTGAGCGGTGTGAAGGTGGCACCCGAGAGAAATGCCTCACCGTTCCGGATAAACACATAGCTTTCGGAAATGTTGGCTTTACCCGCACGCAGGGACTTCACTTCCCAACCCTGGAGCGAAATGCCGGCTTCATATTCATCATGAATCGAAAATTCATGGCGGGCAGACTTATTCAGCGCAATGGTGTTGCTGCCCGGCTTGTTTGGTTTTTTCTTTGCCATAGCTTCTTATTATACGGATTCAAGTTGTTAGGGGAACGTTTTTCCCAGAGGCAATAGGCCATGGAGACACACACTCACTGAATCTTTGGCAGATCGCCGACTAATGGTATCATTACCAGCGATATTGGGTTAAGGAGAAACTATGCCTCAAATCAGTCGCTCTGCACTGGTCCCGTTCAGTGCCAAGCAAATGTTTGACCTGGTGAACGATGTTGAGTCTTATCCGGCGTTTTTGCCGGGATGCTCTGGCACCAAAATTCTGGAAAGCTCTACTGAACATATGATGGCGGCAGTAGACGTTTCCAAGGCTGGGATCAAAAAAACCTTTGTGACTCGTAATCAGTTAGAGGGCATTCATAAGATCAACATGCAGCTGGTGGAAGGGCCGTTCCGTAAACTGGTCGGTGGCTGGCACTTTACCGAGCTGGATGCCGATGCCTGCAAAGTGGAACTGAAGCTGGATTTCGAATTTACCAATGCGCTGGTGGAAGCTGTGTTTGGCAAGGTGTTTCATGAGCTGACCAACAACATGGTGAACGCATTTACCCAACGGGCCAGGGAAGTTTATGAGCTCTGAGCAAAATCATCTGATTCATGTCGAGGTGGTGTACGCACTGCCCAATACCCAGCGGGTAATCAAGCTGGCGATTACCCCGGATACACCTGTACAGGAGATCATTGAACGCTCCGGGGTGCTGGAGATGTATCCGGAGATTGACCTGAAAAAGAACAAGGTCGGGGTGTTCAGCCGGACTGTGAAGCTGGATGCCACAGTCCATGAAGGGGATCGCATCGAAATTTATCGCCCTTTGCTGGCCGACCCGAAAGAGATCCGCCGCAAGCGCGCCGAGCAGGCCAAGCAGGAAGCCCTGGCGGCCAAGAAGGCCAAAGGCGACGCTGCAGCAGCGTCAGACACGTTAGATGCGAAAGGCAATGATACCGAGCGCTAGCGCAGAGGTGATTGCCCGCGTGGTGAATGGACTGGCTGCTAAGAACAGAAGTTAAAATGAAAAAGAAAAGCTCGCCTCGGCGAGCTTTTTTGTGTTCTGGCGCTGAAGTCGTGAGCCGCTTAATTTAGCGGATCGTTGAAGTTCGGCCCGGGCTGATAATCCCCGGTCATGCGGGTCAGCAAGCGGTTCTGATCAAAGGTTAAAATCAGATCTTTTTGTTCCGGCTCATCGTGGCCCGGTTTGTGGTAGAACACATAGTACCAGGTGTTCGGGTATTCAGGTTCCACCAGCATCGGCGAGCCAAGTACATACCGTACCTGTTCCTGATTCATGCCGTATCTGAGGTTATTGATATCTTTTTCATCCAGATAGTTGCCCTGATTGATATCAATACGATAGACCAAGCGTTCAACCAAAGAGCAGCCGCCCAGCAGGCTGACGCTCAACGCTAACGCGGCAAAAGTTTTCCAGTTCATAGCATCCCGGCAAAATAATCAGTTCTGCTTGTGATGATAAGCAAGTTAGTGGCAGAAGTAAAAGCACTCGACGGGGAACGCCCGCATAATGCAAAGATTAAGCGGGAGTTCAGACGCTTGAATGTTCAGAAAGTTGCATCTGTGGCGCGATAATTGAGCCACTTTCTGCGCCGGATCATGCTGCGACCAGCAACTCCTTGGCATTGGCCAGCGTGCGCTCTGTGATCTCACTGCCGCCCAGCAGACGTGCCAGCTCGCTGATGCGTGAGGTTTCATCCAGCGTTTTCATATTCGTTTCGGTCTGGCCCTTGGTGGTTTTCTTGGCCACGAACATCTGCTGATGCCCGCAACCGGCAACCTGAGGCAAGTGGGTCACACAGATCACCTGGGTCGATGTGCCCAATGTGCGCAGCATACGACCGACAATCGCCGCCGTCGGGCCACTGATACCGACATCCACTTCATCAAAAATCAGGCTTGGCGTTTCCACTTTCTGCGCGGTGATCACCTGAATGGCCAGAGAAATCCGTGACAGCTCACCACCCGAGGCAACTTTGCCCAGCGGTTGCAGCGGCTGGCCTGGGTTGGTGGAAACCATAAAGGTAATGGTGTCAAAACCCAATGGGGTCAGCATGCGTTCCGGATCGCTGTGAATATCAATCTGGAAAATCGCTTTCTCCATGCTCAGCTCATGCATACTGTGCGAGATTTTTTTGTTCAGCTCTTTGGCATAACGCTGGCGGCTTTTGCTCAGTTTTTCTGCGCTGTCGAGAAAACTCAGGCGTTTGGCTTCTACTGCATCGGCCAGAGCATCGAGTTTTTCGTCGCTACCGTCGAGGTTTTCAAGCTCCAGCAGTAAATCCTGATGCTTCTGCCAAAGCTCTGCAGGCATCACATAGTGTTTACGGGCCAGCGACATGATTTTCGCCAGACGCTCTTCGAGATAGATCAGACGCTGCGGATCCATATCCAGATCGTCCATATAGCCGCGCAGCTCCTGGCTGGCTTCCTGCACCTGAATCATGGCTTCTTCCAGCATAGGGGCGAGGGTGCTGAGCTTGCTGTCCATTTCGCCCAGGTCGATCAATTGCTGGCTGGCCTGCTGCAGTAGCTGCAGCGCATTCACTTCGTCACCTTCGTACAATAAGGCAAGGGCATGCTGGCTGGTGAGCGCCAGATCGCCGGAATTAGACAGGCGCTTGTGCTCTTCTTCGATCTCAGCAAATTCGTCTTCGCCCAGCGCCAGCTCGTTGAGCTCTTTGACCTGATACTGGATCAGCTGCTTTTGCGCTTCGTTATCGGCGCGGCTCTGGCTCAGGCGGTTCAGCTCGTTTTTGGCATGTCGCCAGGCCTGATAGTCACTGCTGACTTTTTCCATCAGGGCATGATGGCCGGCATAGTTGTCCAGCATTTCCTGCTGGTGTTCCGGGCGCATCAGCAACTGGTGTGCATGTTGGCCGTGAATATTGATCAACAGCTGGCCTAATGCTTTTTGCTGAGAGGCGGGCACTGGACTGCCATTGATGAAGCCACGGGAGCGGCCTTCTTTGGTCACCACACGGCGAAGAATACATTCGTCGCCTTCAATCAGTTCGTTGTCTTCCAGCCAGCGGCGGGCAGCCTGATTGTTGCGCAGCGAGAAGGTTGCATGAATTTCTGCTTTGTCTTCTCCCGGACGGACCATGCTGGCTTCAGCACGGTCGCCAAGGCATAAGCCAAGGGCATCAATAGCTATAGATTTACCTGCACCGGTTTCACCTGTGATGGTTGTCATCCCAGATTTCATTTCAAACTCGAGATTTTTGACAATTGCAAAATTAGAGATCGTCATGTGTGCCAGCATCTGTGTTCACCTGTCTAAATCAACACCTGTTTATTTGCACAGTATATACTGTATCTACATACAGTAAAGTAGCGGCGAACGGATTTATCGTGAAAATTGTGATTAAGGTTAAGTTTCTGGTGACATTAAAAAAGCCAGCACATGGCTGGCTTTGTACTGACCTGGGGTTGGCTTCAGAATAACTTACTCGACCAGCCTAATTTACCGCGCAGTATGTTGTAGTAGCTGTAGCTTTTCGGGTGGATCAGCTGCAGGTGATCTGGGCTCTGGTAGATGTGAATTTCATCGCCCGGGCTGACGGGCAGCGACACCTGTCCGTCGCAACTCACTTCCAGTGTCCGTCCGTCGTCAGGCACAATCAGCTTGATCCTGCGGTTGCCGTCTACCACCAGCGGGCGGCATGACAGCGTATGGGGAAACATAGGCACCAGGGTGATGGCATTGAGGCTCGGCGATAAAATCGGACCGCCACCGGACAGCGAATAGGCAGTCGAACCGGTTGGCGTGGCGATGATCAGGCCGTCGGAGCGCTGCGAAAAGGCAAAGCTTTCATCGATATAGACCTCGAACTCGATCATATGGGCGATTTTGTCCGGGTGCAGCACAGCTTCATTAAGCGCTGTATTGCGGCTTTTTATCTGGCCATGGCGGTGAACCTCGGCTTCCAGCAGGAAACGCTGTTCGGTGACGAATTCGCCGTCCAACACCTTTTCCAGTTCCTGCTCGAAGTTGTCCGGATCTAGATCGGTCAGGAAGCCCAGATTGCCCCGGTTCACGCCGATCACTGAGATATCAAAGCGCGAGAGTACCCGTGCGGCGCCTAACATGTTACCGTCACCCCCGACGACAATGGCCAGGCTGGCGCGGTCGCCGATGGTGAGCAAATCGCACAGCGCTTCGGCGGGCACATCCAGATCATGGGCAAGACGGTGATCCACCAGAACTTGGTAGCCTTTGGCGGTCAGCCAGTTGTACAGGCTGGTGTGCGTGTGCAGCGCGTCAGGATTTCTCGGTTTGCCAACCAGGGCGATGATTTCAAACGGGCGCGTCATGTCCTTGATCCAACGGGTAAGAATGGGGCCAGTATAGCCTTAGCGCTAAGGAAATGTCGCCCTTTGTCGTCGATATCGGGTTGAATCGTTGAACTTCATCCCCATAATATGCCCATCACGTTTTAATAGTGGCCGGCAAGCTGCGCTTTGCGTAACCCACCGGCCATGAATATCACCCTTTTTGAGCTTAGCGGAGTAGCGAAAGCATGAGCAAGAAAGACGAAGTGTTGAACGAAGAAGAACTGCAGCAGGCGCAGACAGAAGCAGCAGAGGCTGAAGCGGCCGCAGACAGCGCAGAAGAACTGACGCTGGACGAATTGGCACTGTCGCGTATTGAAGAACTGGAAGCCGCGCTGGCAGCCAGTGAAGCCACAGTGAAAGAGCAGCAGGACTCTGTGCTGCGCGCCCGCGCTGATATGGAAAATATGCGCCGTCGTACCGAGCAGGAAATCGACAAGGCCCGTAAATTTGCACTGGAAAAGTTTGCCGGTGAATTGCTACCTGTGATCGACAACATGGAGCGTGCGCTGGAACTGGCGGATAAAACCGACGAAGCGCTCAAGCCAATGCTGGAAGGCGTTGAGCTGACCTTAAAAACCATGACCGACACGGTAGAGAAATTCGGCCTGAAAGCGATTAACCCGATGGGCGAAGCCTTCAACCCTGAATTCCACCAGGCGATGTCGATGCAGGAAAGCGCAGAGCATGCACCGAACACTGTGATGATGGTGCTGCAAAAAGGTTATGCGCTGAACGGCCGAGTGGTGCGTCCGGCGATGGTGATGGTCGCGAAGGCTGCACCGGGCAGCAATGTGGATACTCAGGCCTGATCAGCCTGGCGGGCAGACAGAGAAATGAAAGCCCACTCTGGTGGGTTTTATTTTTTACATTTTTTTCGACCTGCCCCTTGAAAAGGTCTCTGATGGCCTTATTTAGTAGTCATACGATAGTGTCATTGAATTAATTGAGGGCCTTGGCCCCGATGCTCGATTCTGCAATGCGCAGAACGAAGCCAGTAAACCAACGAATTTCGGAGAAAGCCAGATGGGTAAAATCATTGGTATTGACTTGGGTACAACCAACTCATGTGTAGCTGTACTGGATGGTGATAAGCCACGCGTTATTGAGAACGCAGAGGGTGATCGCACGACGCCGTCTATCATCGCCTATACACAAGATGGCGAAACACTGGTCGGTCAGCCTGCGAAACGTCAGGCGGTGACAAACCCAGAAAATACCCTGTATGCCATCAAGCGTCTGATCGGTCGCCGCTTCGAAGACGAAGAAGTACAGCGCGATATCGAAATCATGCCTTTCAAAATTGTGAAAGCTGACAACGGTGATGCTTGGGTGGAAGCGAAAGGTCAGAAAATGGCCGCGCCTCAGGTTTCAGCAGAAGTGCTGAAGAAAATGAAGAAAACCGCTGAAGACTACCTGGGCGAGAAAGTAACCGGCGCAGTGATCACTGTTCCTGCGTACTTCAACGATGCTCAGCGTCAGGCAACGAAAGATGCCGGCCGCATCGCGGGTCTGGAAGTGAAGCGTATCATCAACGAACCAACTGCGGCTGCACTGGCTTACGGCCTGGACAAGCAAGGCGGTGACCGCACGATTGCGGTATACGACCTGGGTGGTGGTACGTTCGATATCTCAATCATCGAGATTGATGAAGTAGAAGGCGAGAAAACCTTTGAAGTTCTGGCAACCAACGGTGACACACACCTGGGTGGTGAAGACTTCGATAACCGTCTGATTAACTACTTGGTTGACGAATTCAAGAAAGATCAGGCCATCGATCTGCGTAAAGATCCACTGGCAATGCAGCGTCTGAAAGAAGCGGCAGAGAAAGCGAAAATTGAGCTGTCTTCTGCTCAGCAGACTGACGTGAACCTGCCATACATCACTGCAGATGCGACAGGTCCTAAGCACATGAACATCAAAGTGACCCGCGCCAAGCTGGAGTCACTGGTTGAAGATCTGGTACAGCGTTCTCTGGAGCCAATGAAAGTGGCCCTGGCTGACGCAGACCTGTCTGTCGGCGAAATCACGGACGTCATCCTGGTGGGTGGTCAGACGCGTATGCCTATGGTTCAGGCCAAAGTCGCTGAGTTCTTCGGCAAAGAAGCCCGTAAAGACGTCAACCCGGACGAAGCTGTTGCCGTGGGTGCTGCGGTTCAGGGTGGTGTACTGGCTGGCGACGTGAAAGACGTTCTGCTGCTGGACGTGACCCCGCTGTCTCTGGGTATCGAGACCATGGGTGGCGTGATGACCAAGCTGATCGAGAAGAACACCACGATTCCGACCAAAGCGGAGCAAGTGTTCTCGACAGCAGAAGACAACCAGAATGCGGTAACGATTCATGTGCTGCAGGGTGAGCGTAAGCAGGCGAACTTTAACAAGTCCCTGGGTCAGTTCAACCTGGAAGGTATTCAGCCGGCGCCTCGCGGTATGCCTCAGATCGAAGTTATCTTTGACCTGGATGCTGACGGTATCCTGCACGTGTCTGCCAAAGACAAGAGCACAGGCAAAGAGCAGAAGATCACGATCCAGGCATCTGGCGGTCTGAGCGACGACGAAATCGAGAAAATGGTTCAGGAAGCAGAAGCGAACAAAGAAGCGGACAAGAAGTTCGAAGAGTTAGTTTCTGCCCGTAACCAGGCTGATCAGCTGGTACACGGTACACGTAAGCAAATCGAAGAAGCGGGCGACGCACTGCCAGCGGATGAGAAAGAGAAGATTGAAGCCGCGGTTTCTGAACTGGAAACAGCACGTAAAGGCGAAGATAAAGAAGCGATTGATGCCAAAGTACAGGCACTGATTGCGGCTTCTCAGAAGCTGATGGAAATTGCCCAGCAGCAAGCTCAGGCTCAGCAAGCGGACAGCGGTGAACAGACTCAGTCGAAAGACGATGATGTGGTAGACGCCGAGTTCGAAGAAGTAAAAGACGATAAAAAATAAGAGTGTGAATTCATAATCTTATTTGGGCACGGGCGTTTGGGGATACTCTTACGCCCGTAGCTGTATAAGCAGGTGACAGTTTAACTATGTCAAAACGTGATTTTTACGAAGTGCTAGGCGTAGGCCGTGACGCCGGTGAGCGTGACATCAAAAAGGCCTACAAACGTCTGGCGATGAAGTACCACCCGGACCGTAATCCGGGCGACGATACAGCGGCGGACAAATTCAAAGAAGTGAAAACCGCCTATGAAATTCTGACCGATCCGCAGAAGAAAGCGGCCTACGATCAGTATGGCCATGCTGCCTTTGAACAAGGTGGCATGGGCGGCGGTGGCGGCTTCGGCGGCGGCGCAGATTTCAGCGACATCTTTGGCGATGTGTTCGGCGATATCTTTGGTGGCGGTGGCCGTCGGGGTGGAGGTCAGCACCGTGCGCAGCGCGGCGCCGATTTACGCTACAACATGGAGCTGACGCTGGAAGAAGCGGTACGCGGCTGCACCAAGGAAATTCGCGTTCCAACCCTGGTCAACTGTGATACCTGTGAAGGCTCAGGTGCGAAGAAAGGTTCCTCGCCAACGACTTGCGGCACATGTCATGGTGCTGGTCAGGTGCAGATGCGTCAGGGTTTCTTTGCAGTCCAGCAAACCTGTCCTCACTGTCATGGTCGCGGCAAGATCATTACCGATCCTTGCGGTAAGTGTCATGGTCAGGGCCGGGTTCAGGAAACCAAAACCTTGTCGGTCAAGATCCCTGCCGGTGTCGATACGGGCGACCGTATTCGCCTGACTGGTGAAGGTGAAGCCGGCGAGTTCGGCGCACCAGCCGGGGATCTGTACGTTCAGGTGCATGTACAGAAACACGCAATTTTCGAGCGTGACGGGAACAACCTCTACTGCGAGGTGCCAGTCAGCTTTACGATGGCGGCACTGGGCGGCGAAGTGGAAGTTCCGACACTCGATGGTCGTGTCAGCCTGAAAGTACCGACGGAAACCCAGACCGGACGCATGTTCCGGATGCGCGGTAAAGGCGTGAAGTCTGTCCGTGGCGGCGCAGTTGGTGATCTGATCTGTAAGCTGGTGGTTGAAACCCCGGTGAACCTGAGCTCGCGCCAGAAAGAACTGCTGCAAGAGTTTGAGAACACCCTGGCAGGCTCTGATGCTAAAAAGCACAAGCCGCGCTCGGAAGGTTTCTTCGACGGCGTGAAAAAGTTCTTTGACGACCTGACCGGTTAACCACTGAGTTACCCGTTATTTATCTCAAAGGCCAGCGTGATGCTGGCCTTTGTCGTTTCTGCAACTGTCAGTTGGTGCCTGATGCTTTACCAGCACTCAGACGGAACAGTCGACCCATTGTGCAACAGCGCAATAGCGTCGCATTCCTGCGCGCCATCTTTGCTTTCGGCCCACAAGTTGTATGTACCATTCTCCAGTGCAATCCGGTAGCTATAAAAGGGATTGTCGAAGCGGCAGGCAGGACAAAGTGCGGCGGATAACTGCGCCGGATACGCCTGACCCTGAGAGCGTTTCTGTTCAATAGCCAACTGCAGCATGATGAGATCGGCCTGGGCCTGACGCAGATAGGCTTTTTGCTGATGCGCCTGATAGGCCGGCAGGGCAACCATCGCCAGTATGCCAGCTAGGCTTACGACAATCAGCAGTTCGATCAGGGTCACGCCCTGCTGGCATTTTGATTTCCTCATCTTTCTTTCCTTTCGGTTCATGTCACTAAGTCAGTGTTTTGCAGCTGCGTCTTGCCGTTGTTTTGCCATCCTATGGCGCGGTGAAAAAGGTTCGGGAGCAGCTCAGGTGCGAAGTTGGGAGTTAGTGAGAAAAAACGTGCCACTCAGGCAAGCACGGTTACATGGTGTTGCGAGTGTCAGGGGGATGACGCTGATTGAAGCGATAGTGGTCTTGTCTGTCATCATGCTGATCGCCACCCTGGCCGCGCCTTCATTTTCCGGTGTCTTCGCCACTCAGCGTTTGCACCGTCTGGTCAGTGAGCTGGAATGGTTGCTGGTTCTGGCCAAATCGGAAGCTGTGATGCGTGGCGAAGACGTGTCGATTGGTTTAGAGACCATTCCACACCATACCGATCCGCACCAGACTACTTTGCACCATTTCGTGACGTCGCAGTCCGGGACTGACGACTGGACAATTGTCACTAGGCTGGCCGGTGGTGAGCCTGTGCTCAAGCCGCTGTCCGCCGCTGATTTTCCGAGCCTGACACTGTCGCGGAGCTTTGCCAGTGATGTGCTGACCGTGGACAGCCTGACGGGGCGCCCCCACGCCGCAGGCAGCTTTTTTGTCGGCCGGGATGGTAAGTCGCAGGTCAGGATCACTTTCAGTAATGTCACCGGCAGAATCTATGTCTGCAGTTTGAACGGGGAGTCCGGTTATGCACTGTGCTAAAAACCTCAGCAAGCAGGGCGGGTTCAGCCTGACAGAACTGACGGTCGCGACCGGATTGAGCCTGATGGTGCTGTCTTTGCTGGTGCATTTGCTGATGGCCGGAAAACAGGCGGCACTGAGCCGTTCACTGCAGCTGATGCTGGCTCAGGATGTGCAGGATGCGTGGCGCATGTTGTCGGGGGATCTTCGCCGGGCTGGTTTTCAGACAACAGAGCCGGGGACGCCGCTTTTGCTGCCGGGGGCGACGCACACGGTCCAGGTGACGGCCGGAGACTGTCTGGTACTGACTTACGAGCTGGCTGGCCGCGCTGTGGTGAAGGCGTACTATCCGCAGGACGGTGAATTCAGAGTGCGCTCGTCGCACGATTCTTTTCCGGTGCCGGCACTGGCCTGTCAGGGCGGACAGGCGCTGCTGGATTCGCGCTGGATGACAGTGACCGACTGGCAGGTGCACGCTGACAGCTTTCAGGCTGGAGACGTTCCGGGCCAGCGCTTGTCTGTTCGCCTCACTGTCACCTCTCTGGACGGGTCTGTCCGGCTGGATGAAGCTATGGTGCTGACGGTCAGGAATCCGTGATGAACTATCAGTGTGGCGATGTCAGGGCTCAGCAGGGTATGAGCACCTTGCTGGTGACCAGTCTGATGCTGTCTGTGGCCATGGTCTTTGTGCTGACCAGTTACAGTACCAGCTTTTATCAAATCAAACGCGCGCAGAATACGGTATTTTCGCGTCAGGCATTCTGGCTGGCTGAAGGCGGACTGGCTTGCGGACTTGGCCTGCTGACTGAGCATTACCAGCGCCAGCCGGTGAGTACAGAGCCTGGGGTGTTTTCTGATGGCGGGTCAGCGGTTTGCCAGTCAACACAAGGCGACGGACATATGGCGGTGCGGATCGCGCCTTTGGGAAACGGAGGCTATCAGGTGATCGCCGAAGCCAGGGTGGCCGGCACGGCCAGAGTCAGGCTTCAGCAAATAGCTGTGGTGAGGGTGTGCAGCGCAAAGGTTGAGGCGCTATCAGGCGGGGAAGCGCAAGCGTGCGTGGCTCTGGGCAGCTTGATACAGGCAGAAGAGCGGCTGGCTTATCAGGTCCGCTGGTTGCGGGGATCCTGGCGTGATGTCTGATTCAATCAAGCCGGTACTGAAAAAGCAGTCCGGGTTTAGCCTGATGGAGGTGCTGGTGTCGCTCATGCTGGTCAGTGTCGGTCTGGCAGGTTTGATGAAGCTGCATGGTTATCTCAATATCCAGGCAGATAATGCCCTGATCATGCTATCTGCGGTTAACCTGGCTGAATCACAACTAGAAACCTTACGCGCAGCGCCACAACCGGGACCATATTCGCACGCCGAACAGCATACTTTTCATCGTGTCACGATGAGTCTGGAGACTCTGGCTGAGCATGACACACAGCCCGGTGGTATCTCAACGGTGACAGTCCAGGCAAGCTGGCAAGATCGCTGGCACCACAAGCATCAGGTGACTCTGGAGACCAGAATGCCGGTTGCTCTGCATTAAATCTCAGCGGTAATTTGCTGCTGTGAGTCAGCCCTGTCAGTGCGAACGGGCAGAATTTGCCGGTACGCGATTCAGGTTACAGCAAAGGGAAAATACGCAGGGATGAGCTTTTGGGTTCCAATGGTCAAAAAGCTGTACAAGCTGATCACTAATTAAATATCAATACCTTACGATCGTTTGACTTGCCATGATCCTTTTGCATGAATTGCTGTACAAGACAACGCTGTTAGATGAAAGAAAAGCTGTACAGGGCACTTTAGTGCGTCTGGCACGGCAGGGAGCACAGCACACACCAGTCTCAATCTTGAACAGCAAATAAAGTCAGCCCTATGGTGTATGCTTATGTGACTATGATCGCAAATTATTACAAGGTGGCACCTGGTGTTTAGCGTAAATAGTCAATTTGCCCTTTCGCAATTTTTGGGTGTTGTAAGGCACAGTTTTTCGGAAGGTGGCAAGCGATGTGCTTTGCTTGTTACTCTGCTTTGTGTGGTCGGCGGCCTGAGCACTGAGGCTGCTGCGACGCCCTGGGAGCAGTTTCGTGCCCCGACTGCAGGCAGTCCGCAGTCGATTGGCAGTTACAGCAATGGCTGTCTGGCCGGTGCGCAAGTGTTGCCTGAGCAGGGAGAAGGCTACCAGCGGGTCCGATCCGAGCGCGGGCGCTTTTACGGCCATGAGAGCATGATTAGCTTTTTGGAGCAGCTGTCAGCGAAAGCGAAAAAATTGCAGTTGGGTCATTTGCTGATCAGCGATATCGCCATGCCGCGCGGCGGCCGGTTTCGTTCGGGGCATGCCAGCCATCAGACCGGGCTGGATGCGGATATCTGGCTGACGACTTTAGATCAGCCGGCTTCTCAGCAGGCGCTGCCTGAGCTGCAGCCGTTGCCTATGGTGGATCTCAAGGCATACCGCATGATGAAAGAGAATTGGTCGGACCGACAGGCCAATCTGATTCAACTGGCGGCCTCAGATGATAAAGTGGCGCGCATCTTTGTTCATCCTGTCATTAAAGCCAAGCTGTGTGACGCGCAATGGACCGATCGCAGCTGGCTGCGCAAGGTCAGACCCTGGTGGGGGCATTACTATCATTTTCATGTCCGGCTGCATTGTCCGCAGGGAAGTCTGCAATGTAAAGAACAGTTACCGCCGCCCCCGGGCGATGGTTGCGGGGCGGAACTGATTTCCTGGCAACCCAAACCCGCTTCTGAAAAGAAAACGGCCAGTGCCAAACCGGTGAAAAAACGCCCGGTGCTGAAACCGCTGCCGCCTGCTGGTTGCATGGCGATGCTCAAGGCGCCTGCTCAGGATGCCGACAGGGACAAGTACGCGAAGGATCAGCGACAACTCAAAGGACAGGCTCAGTAGCGGGCTTACGCCATGCCCTGCAAGACCACAAACTTCTCAAGTAATTGATCCTCGGTCTCGATATGTGCGGGATCGAGGATAATGCAGTTGTTGATCGGACAGACGGACTGGCAGGTTGGTTTGTCGTAATGGCCTTTGCATTCCGTGCAGCGGTCAGGATCAATCTCATAGATCTCTGCCCCCATACTGATGGCATCGTTCGGACATTCGGGATCGCACATGTCACAGTTGATGCATTTGTCTGTTATGAGTAAAGCCATAATTTTTACATCCGAGGAGGTTTTTGTCACAAGTGCAAGCGGGTGTGCGATCCTTTGCTGGTTCACTGCGCTTTGTGATATGTCCCCAAAATATGAAAGGAATGAAAACGGCGAAAAGTGTAGCACAGAAGTCGGGAACGCCCAATAACTTGGGGGAAACGGGTCTGTTATCGCCAAGAACGGGCTAATTTAGTGATTTAACGTTGTTTATTCCCCAGCCGCAAATCAATAGTGTTCTGGCAATGTCGGTTTTTGTGCCATGGCTGACAAAGCGGCATCCGGCATTATTGTTGAAATTGAGTGCATTCTATCAATAGTCATTGTCATCAGTGGCTGTTGAATGATGCGGGGGAGTGGTAAATGAAGGTGTGATTAGACCCCATAGCCTTGATCGTTGTGTCTATCTTACTGGGCTGGGGATGGACGGAAGTCACGACTGAGCCTGTGTGCCAGCAGGAAATGGTGCAGCAGGGTGTGCGGTATACGATCCCGATTAAATGCTCAGATATTCCTAATGTGTCGGTGAGAAGTTAGTCCGCTACCGTATTGCAGAGGATCAGCAGTACGGTAGCGAACAGAAACCGGTCAGGCCGCGTTTGGATTACGGGTGTTTGCGCCGGCTTCCAGGTTGCGCATCAGTAACGCGAACGGCAGCGCCAGATCTTCCGGCACAGGAATGAACACGAAATGTCCGCTGCCTTTGGCATCTGCAATGGTTTCGGATTTCCGGTTTTCCATGTGCTCCAGCGTAAAGGTCACGTTGCCGTTCGGTGTCATCACTTCCAGGCTGTCACCGACCAGAAATTTGTTTCTGACTTCCACTTCAGCCAGTGCACCACGGCGCTTGCCGGTGAACTCCCCCACAAACTGCTGGTTATCCGAAATCGAGTAACCATAGTCGTAATTCTGGTAAGCATCATGAGTGTGGCGGCGCAGGAAGCCTTCTGTGTAACCACGGTGCGCCAGACTTTCCAGTGTCGACATCAGGCTTTCATCAAATGGTTTGCCGGCCGCGGCATCATCAATCGCCTTCCGGTATACCTGCGCCGTGCGGGCACAGTAGTAGAAAGACTTGGTGCGGCCTTCAATTTTCAGCGAATGAACGCCCATTTTGCTCAGGCGCTCCACATGCTGAACCGCGCGAAGATCTTTGGAGTTCATGATATAGGTGCCGTGCTCATCTTCAAACGCCGCCATTTTTTCATCCGGCTTATGGCTTTCGCTCAGCAAGACAACCTGATCAGTCGGTTTGCCTTCACCCAGCGTGGGCGCGACCTCCTGCATCTGGACGGCAGAAGCGGCGGGCTGCACTTCGACAATCTGGCCGGCATCGTCTTCTTTGGCAGCTTCGGTCTTGTATTCCCAGCGGCAGGCATTGGTACAGGTGCCCTGATTGGGATCGCGCTTGTTCATATAACCCGACAGCAGGCAGCGACCTGAGTAGGCCATGCAAAGTGCGCCGTGAACAAAGATCTCCAGCTCGGTGTCCGGGCATTGTTGACGGATTTCTTCGATCTCTTCCAGCGACAGTTCGCGGGAAAGGATCACCCGCTCAATCCCTTGTGTTGACCAGAACTTTACCGTCGCCCAGTTCACCGCATTGGCTTGCACTGACAGGTGAATCGGCATGTCCGGGAAGCTTTCCCGGACCATCATAATCAGGCCAGGATCGGACATGATTAAGGCGTCCGGGCCCATGTCGATAATCGGGGTCAGATCGCGGATAAAGGTTTTCAGCTTGGAGTTATGCGGCTGAATGTTGCACACCACGTAGAACTTTTTGCCCTGGGCATGGGCTTCGTCGATACCGATTTTCAGGTTGTCGTGGTTGAACTCATTGTTGCGCACACGCAGGCTGTAACGCGGCTGGCCTGCATACACGGCATCGGCACCGTAGGCGAAGGCATAGCGCATGTTTTTCAGGCTGCCGGCAGGCGATAACAATTCAGGTTTAAACATAACTCGGGTTTCCCTTTTGGGTCAAAGTCTGATGTCAGATCAGGCCGCACTCCTGCTCACCGGCTGGGTGAATTCATGGGAGGCGGAAAACAGAGGGCGAATTTTACTGCGAAGGCGGGGAGCTGGCAAATATCCTGAATCTTGTTAAGGGTATTAAAGAACACAAAAGATGACAGCGGCTAAGAATTGATGTGAGTCTTGTTCCATAAAAATCAGATTCGCTGTAAGAGTATTAGGAGAGTCAGCCGTTTGGGATTACTGATGAACGGTTTCTTTTTATTGCAATGAGTTGGGTATCAAAAATGGATATAGTGTCTGTGATTTCGTCTGTGTTGAGTATTTGGGTGGTGATGGCAATCCTGGTGATTGTCATACTGCGTTCTGCGATTAAGTTTGTGCCGCAAAATACCGCTGTGGTGGTTGAACGGTTCGGTAAATACCATAAGACCATGGAAGCGGGTCTGAATTTTATCGTACCGATGATTGACCGGGTGGCCTACACCCAGACGCTGAAAGAGCAGGCGTACGATGTGCCGAGCCAGTCGGCTATTACTAAAGATAACATCTCGCTGATTGTTGACGGGGTGCTTTATATCAAGCTGATCGACCCTTACAAAGCCAGTTATGGCGTTGACAATTATATTTTTTCTGTCACCCAGCTGGCGCAGACCACGATGCGAAGTGAAGTGGGGAAAATGGACCTGGATAAGACGTTCGAGGAGCGTGAGAATCTCAATACGGCGATTGTGTCTGCCATCAACGATGCTGCCTTACCATGGGGTGTTCAGGTACTGCGGTACGAAATCAAAGATATTGAGCCGCCCCGTTCGGTGCTGGATGCCATGGAGCGTCAGATGAAAGCCGAGCGTGAAAAGCGGGCGGTGATCCTGGAATCTGAAGGTAAGCGCCAGAGCGAAATTAATATTGCCGAGGGGATGAAGCAGGCCCGTGTACTGGCAGCAGAAGCGGAGCGATCCGAGCAGGTGCTCAAAGCCGAAGGTGAAGCACAGGCGATTCTGGCGGTCTCGAAAGCCGAAGCCGATGCACTGGCGATTATCGGCCGGGTGGCGTCGACGGAAGAAGGTCAGAAGGCGATTCAACTGGATCTGGCGGGCAAGGCCATTCAGGCCAGAGAAGCGATTGCCAAAGAATCTTCTGTGGTCCTGCTTCCTGATGCCTCTTCTTCAGCGTCAAACATCGTGGCAGAAGCCATGACCATCATTCATCAGCTCAATCGTCAGCAGGGCAACCCGGCGAAAGCGGCCGGATCACAAGAGGAACAGTAATCATGGCGGATTTCTTTGGACTGAGCCCGGCCCAGCTGACCATAGTGATCGGCCTGATCCTGCTGGCCGTCGAAGTCTGGATGCTGGGGTTGTCGACGATTGTGTTGCTGGCCCTTGGGGTTTCAGCCATCCTGACCGGAACGCTGGCGCTGGTGGGCGTGGTGCCCGAAACCATGACTGCCCTGGTGGCGGTCAGCGGTATCGGTGCGGGCGTCCTGACGCTGCTGCTGTGGAAACCGCTGAAACGTTCTCAGAAAGCGGAAAAACCGAAACAAAATATCAGCAGTGATTTTATCGGCCTGACATACCGGCTTGATGCCGCCCTCAGCCACGAACAGCCGGGAACAGTGAAGTATTCCGGTATCAGCTGGAAACTGGTACTCAGCAGCGATTACAACGGCGGACCGGTGGAAAAAGGGCAGCAAGTGGAAGTTGTCGCGGTGGATGTCGGTCGCTTTACGGTCAAACCTGTCAATCATGATTAAACGAGTGCTTGCAACGATTTCTTCCCTTGAAAAGGGGGAGGGATTGAACTGAGATCGCTGAAATCACAAATGATTCCCTCCCCTTGGCAAGGGGAGGGTTAGGGTGGGATTCGAGAAGCGAGCGCGGATTGTGCGTGATCGCCCTGTCATCCCCCTCTTGTCAGACGCGCTCTTCCATACCGCCCAATTCTTCAAACAGGTTTGGCAGGATGGCGGACAGTTCGCCGCACATGAGTGACAGATCGGCATCCAGACGCTGCGCCATGTCTTCACGGTCGATGTCGTCATTTTGCTCTCTCAGCTCATCGGAAAACTTCAGACGCTTGAGTGACAGATCATCGCCCAGCACAAAATCGATGCGCTCCTGCCAGTTGATGGCCAGTTTGGTCACCACTTTGTCGGCTTCGATGTGGGCCAGAATTTCATCACAGCTCAAATCCTGCTGCTTACAGCGGATCACACCGCCGTCTTCCAGAATGGCTTTCAGCTCGGCTTCTTCCCCGATGGTAAAACCGTTCGGCGATTGGCCGGAGCGTACCCATTCGGTCAGTGTCTGCGCAGCCGGTTTAGCCACAGTCACAGGCACAACCGGCAGGCTGCCGATGGATTTACGTAACAAGCCCAGCAGGTCTTCGGCTTTTTTGAAACTGCCGGCATCCACCAGTAATAATCCCTGCGCCGGCATGATCAGTGCAAAAGTATGGCTCTGACGGCTGAAAGCGCGTGGCAGCAGATCCATTACGATCTCATCTTTCAGGGTGTCTTTTTCATTTTTCTTCAGCTTGCGACCCTGCTCTTTCTCCTGCATCTCCACTTTGGCATTCAGAGATTCTTTGATCACAGAGGCAGGCAGCATTTTTTCTTCTTTGCGGGCACAGATCAGAATGTTGTCCCCGGCCAGATGCGTGAACATATCACCGTGTTTGCCCAGTGCTGAAACCCAGCCGAATTTTTGAATATCCTGGCTACCACAAGGGGTAAAGCGGAATTCTTCCAGTTGCTTCTCAAGTTCATCCGGTTTGATGTCAATCTCGCGACTGAAGCGATAGGTAAGCAGGTTTTTAAACCACAGCATAGTTGTGACTGATCCTAGGTGTGTGCATTGGGCCGACAATCTTATACCCAAGTAGCCTCACGATGCTAGGTTCGGTGAGTTTTGACTGGGGACGAAAAGCGCGATTGCGCTCAGCCGCAGGCCTGGCGGCAGAAAAAATCTGGCCGGGCTGTCGCACTTTTTTCGGTTGATCTGACCTTGAGCGCTGCTTGCTGAGGTACAATTGGTCCTACTTTTTCTCTGGATCTTTCAGTATTGATACGAACGGCATGAAAATACTTCACACCTCAGACTGGCACCTCGGACATCAATTGCATGGCTATCAGCGCGATGATGAACATCAGCAGTTTCTCGACTGGCTGGCGGATACGCTGGAACGTGAACAGGTCGATGCGTTGCTGGTGGCCGGTGACATTTTCGATAGCGCCAATCCCCCGGCCAGTGCCTGGCGCATGCTGTACCGTTTTCTGGCAAGGTTAGCGAAAAGCCTGCCGGAACTGAATGTCGTGATGACGGGGGGCAACCACGATTCGCCCAGTAAACTGGATGCGCCGCATGAACTGTTAAAAGCCTTTGACCTGCATCTGGTCGGGGGCATCAGCCGTGATGAGCAGGGGCAGTTGGAGATGGACCGATTGCTGGTGCCGCTGACCAACCGCAGCGGTGCTACAGCGGCCTGGGTACTGGCGGTGCCGTTTCTGCGCAGCAGTGATCTGCGCACAGAGGATCTCGGCGAAGATGACGATCGCCTGATCAAAGGCGTCGAAATACTCTATCAGCAGGTAACCGATGCAGCCCGTGCGCTTCGCCAGCCCGGTCAGGCGCTGATTGGCATGGGACATGTCTATATGGCTTCCGGTCAGTTGTCTGAAATGTCGGAACGCCGGGTGCTGGGCGGCAACCAGCATGCGCTGCCTGCGTCGATTTTTCCCGATGATCTCTGCTATGCCGCGCTGGGCCATTTGCACCTTGCCCAGCGGGTTGCGAAAAAAGAGCACATCCGCTATTGCGGTTCGCCGCTGCCGCTGTCGATGTCTGAACGGCACTACAAGCATCAGGTCGTCTTGCTGGAACTTGACGGGGAAAGCCTATCGGGTATTACCCCGATCCCTGTGCCCAGAGTGGTCGATATGCTCAGAGTCCCGGCTGAGCCTCAGCCGCTGGATGTCGTTCTGAAAGAGCTGAACGCGCTGGTCACTGCGGACGGTCCGAGAGAAACTCAGCCGTATCTGGAAGTGCCTGTGCTGCTGGAGAAACCTCAGGCGATGCTGCGGGAGAAAGTGCTGCAGGCGCTGGAAGGCAAAGCGGTGCGGCTGGCCAAAATCACCACCCATTATCGCCAGCAGCAAGATGCCCCTTCGCTTGCGCACCAGCGCTTGTCGGAAGTGAGCCCGCAGCAGGTGTTTGCCCTGAGCTGGCAACAGAAATATGACGGACAGCCCCCCCATGCGATGTGTGAGGCATTCGAACAATTGCTGACGCGCATTGATGATGAAGCAGACCAATAACGGCAGACAGAGACGATGAAAATTCTGGCTTTGAGAGGCGAAAATCTCGCCAGCTTACAAACACAGTTTGAGATTGATTTTGCCAGCGGGCGTCTGGGCGAGGCCGGTTTGTTTGCCATTACCGGCAAAACCGGGGCCGGCAAATCAAGCTTGCTGGATGCGATTTGTCTGGCGTTGTACGACCGTATGCCGCGCTTACAGTCGAACAAGAAAAATGATGCGGAAATCGGCCGGGGCGATGATGAGAACCGCATCAGAGCTAACGATGTCCGCAGTATTCTTTCGCGCGGGAAAGCAGACGCGTTTGCCGAGGTCGATTTTCAGGCCAATGACGGCACCCGCTGGCGCGCTCGCTGGCTGGTTCGCCGGGCCAGAGGCAATGCGACAGGACGGGTACAGCCGTCTGAGCAGTGGCTGGAGAACCTGGAATCCGGGCAGCGGTTTGCGGGCAAAAAACAAGAAGTGCAGGTGGAAATCGAGCGTCTGATTGGCCTGACGTTTGAGCAGTTTCGCCGGGCCGTGATGTTGCCGCAGGGCGAGTTCGCGGCCTTTCTGAAAGCCGCCGCCGATGAACGAGCAGCTTTGCTTGAGCGCATGACGGGCGGTGAAATCTATGGCCGCCTGTCAGTGGCCGCTTACGAACGCGCCCGCGAAGAGAAGCTGAAGCTGCAGCAACTGCAGGACAAACTGGGTGATATCGCCTTACTCAGTGATGATGACAAACAGGCACTAAACGCGCAGATCGCCGCTCTGAAAACTCAGTTGGCCGAGCTTGATGCGCGGCTGGCGGCGCTGAGCCAGCATCAGCAGACACTCAGTACAGACAAAACACTGCAGGAGCGGGTGGCGCAGAGTCAGCAGGCGCTGACTGAGGCGATCGCAGCAAGTACCCAGGCCGCCCCCCGCACTGAATATCTGGCGAAGCTCGAAACCGCCCAGCCTGCGCGGGCTGATTTTACCTTGCTGACCCAGTCCGTCCAGCAAATCGCCCGGTTGGAGGCCTCGCTGAGTCAGGCTCAGCAGGCGCTCGCACAGGATCAGCAGCAGCGAGTGGATGCCGAACAGGCTGTCATGCAAGCCCGGCAGTCACTTGACCAGGCCCAGCAGGAATGGCTGATGCTGGAACCCAAACTGAAACAGGCGCAGATGCTGGATCAACAGCGACAGGGGCTTGAGCAGCAACATCAGTTGCTGGCACAGGAGGCTCAGGCGCTGGAGCAACAACTGGCGCAGGAAGACAGGGCGTATCAGCACAAGTTGGGTGAACAGCAACAGCGCCTGACGCAGAGTCAGCAGTTGCTCAGGCAACTGGAAGACAATCGCGATCTGGCCGCCGTGGCTGAACAGTTTCAGCCTGTACAGGATAACCTCAAGCAATATCTGGCCGCCCATCGTTCCTTGTCCCGGCTCAGGAAAGAGATACTGCAAGTCCAGCAGGCGCAGCAGGCATACCGGCTTGATGACAGCAAGCTCAAACAAGACAGTGAGCGTCTGCTGACACAGCGGCAGCAGCTGGAAAAACAGCGAACGGAGCTCAATGTCGACGAGGTGAGCGCGGCGCAGGAGCAAAGCCAGCAGGCTTACCGCCGTTCTCAGCAACGTCTTGATGATCTGCGCCAGGCGATGGCCGCCACACAGGAATGGTGCGGCTTGCTGGATCACCAAAGCCGGCTGATGCAGGAAAAGCAGGCGCTGGAAACTGCCCGTCAGCAGACAGAGCAGAAATTGCAGGCTTTGCTGCCCGAGCTGAATCTGCTCAGTGCGCGGGCGGAAGAATCTGACTATCAGTTTCAGCAAAGCCAGGCGGTGCTGCAGCTGAGCGATTACCGCAGCCTGCTCAAGCCGGATGAGCCATGCCCCTTGTGCGGCGGACTGGAGCATCCTTATGCGGCCAGTCATCCGGTCGTCGAGAGCGTGCTGGCACAACACAATCAGCGCCGGCAGGCACTGGCGAAACAGCTTCAGGCACTGGAAGGCGAGCGCCATCATCTGGCGCAGCTTGTCCCGCAATACACCCAGCGTCTGGCAGTCATGAATGATGAGCTGGCCAGTATCGCTGCAGTTTCCGCGAAGGCGGCGGTTCAGGCCGCCGATTGTGCCAAGGTCGTGCACATTGAGTTCACTGAGCAGATGTCTTTGGCCTCACTGCGCGAACAGCTGGCTGCCTGGCAGCGTGAAACCGGGGAGTTATCCCCGCAACTGCGCCAGCTTCAGCAGCAGTATGAAAGCGGCCAGTTGCGCCTGCGGCAGGCCAGAGAATTGGAACAGCAGTATCAGCAAGCGGTACAGGCGGAAAACAAACTCGCGCATGACATCCACCAGTTAGCCCAGACAGAAGCGGTTCGGCAAGCCCGGCTGGCCTCACTTGAAGAACAGTGTGCTGAACAACAAACCCTGCTCAGCCAGCGGGCCGAGGCCCTGAACCAGCAATTTGGCAGTGAAGCCTGGTTGCAGGGCTTGCGTCAGTTGGGAGAAGAGCAATATACCCTGCAGTTAACCCGGCAGGTGGCGGATTACCTCACCTGCCAGCAGGATCTGATCACTACAGACAAACAGCTGCAGGTGTTGGCCCCGGAGCTGGCAAAGGGTCAGACCCGTCTTCAGAATCTGCAGAAACAACAGGCAGAAGCTGTGCAGAAACAAACGGTACTCAAGGGCCAGCTTGATCAGCTCTGGCTGGAGAGAAAAGCGCTGATAGGTGAGCAGGCGCTTACTCCGCTGGAGTCGCAGCATAAAGCCTTACTGGAAGCGGCCCGTCAGTCGCTCAGCAACTGCGAGCAGCAACGTCAGCAGGCCGGTGAGCGCCATGCCGCCACGCAGTCGGCCTTAAACAGTCTCCAGCAACAATTACACGAGGCCAAAATCGCACACAGTGCAGTGTTGCAGCAGTGGCAGAGCTGGCATCAGAAGTTGGGGATGTCGGAGCAGGAGCTGATGGCTTTGCTGAGTAAGGATGAGGCATGGCTGGCGCAGGAAAAAGCCGCCCTGAGAGAAATTGAACAAGCTCAGGCTGCCGCGCAGACCCGGCTGTCCGAGCGGGAACAGTCGCTGAGCGATCATCAGCCCAGTGTGGATGCTGCCAAAGCCTGGCTGACCGCGCAGGGGATTGCGCTGGAAACTGAACACCAGCGTGCGTACCAGACTCAGTGGCAAGCCAGCAGGCAGGCACTGGAGGAGCAGTATTTTACCCAGCGACAGCGTCTGGTGCAGGCCGAGCAGGCAGAGCAACTGGCCGGTACCCTGACTCAGCAGTTGCAACAGCAACAAGCGAACACTGAGCTCTGGCTGGAAATGAGTGAGCTGATCGGTTCTGCCAACGGAAATAAATTCAGAACGCTGGCACAGGGACTGACATTGCAGCAACTGGTCTTGCTGGCCAATGAGCATTTGCAGGATCTGGCGCCACGCTATGCGCTGCAACCTGTGCCGGGTAGTCCGCTGGCGTTGCAGGTGATCGACCACGATATGGGCGATGAAGTGCGCAGCGTCGAATCTTTATCCGGTGGCGAGAGCTTTCTGGTGTCGCTGGCACTGGCGCTGGCGCTGGCTTCCCTGGCGGCCGACACCCGTCAGCTGGGCTCCCTGTTTATCGATGAAGGCTTCGGCACCCTGGATCCCGACAGCCTGGAAATGGCACTGGCCTGTCTGGATGCCTTGCAGGCGGATGGCCGCCAGATCGGGGTGATCTCCCATGTCGGCACGCTGGTGGAACGCATTGGTGTCCAGGTCGCGGTTGAAGCCATGGGCGGCGGGCGCAGCCGGGTGCGCATTGTAGGCTAAACCGGATAAATCGCGGATATCATGACAGTTTGATAGCAATCGGGTGAAGCTTTTCGCCTCCCGGTCACAAAAGTGTCATACTTTATTCGGATAATGGCGCCAGACAGAGAGCGATGACTTAGGTATCAAGATTATGGTTAGACGGATTCTAGTGGTTGAGGATGAAGCACCGATCCGCGAAATGCTGTGCTTTGTGCTGGAGCAAAAAGGGTATCAGACGATTGAAGCAGAAGATTATGACTCTGCGCTGGAAAAGATCTGTGAACCTTTTCCTGAACTGATCCTGCTCGACTGGATGTTGCCGGGCGGTTCGGGGATCAACCTGATTAAGCATCTTAAGCGCGATGAAGTGACCCGCAGTATTCCTGTGGTGATGCTGACGGCGCGCGGTGAGGAAGAAGATAAAGTACGCGGGCTGGAAGTGGGTGCGGATGATTACATCACCAAACCTTTCTCTCCCAAAGAGCTGATGGCCCGCCTCAAAGCCGTGATGCGCCGTGTGTCACCAACATCACTGGATGATGTGATCGACGTGCAGGGACTGAAGCTGGATCCGGTGTCGCACCGGGTGACCTCCAACGATGATCCGCTGGATATGGGGCCGACCGAGTTCAAGATGCTGCATTTCTTTATGACGCATCAGGAGCGGGTATACAGCCGTGAGCAACTGCTCAATAATGTCTGGGGCACCAATGTCTATGTCGAAGACAGGACGGTCGATGTGCATATTCGTCGCTTGCGCAAGGCACTGGAGTGCGGCGGACACGATAAAATGGTACAGACGGTACGTGGAGCCGGATACCGTTTTTCAACAAGGGTTTAGTGACCACACAAAAGGACGATGAGTCAGTAACTGGTTGTACGGCCGGGTGAAGCCGCAGTTACTGGCGGGAGACATGAATGGTAGAACGCTTGTCATGGAAAAAGCTGGTCCGGGAACTGGCTTTTTTTTATTTCCCCTGGGTAATCCTCGGGCTGATTTTTGGGTATATGCCCTGGTTTTTGCTGGCAGCAAGCTGGATTCTGCTGGGCTGGCATTGCCATCATCAGTTGAAGATGTCCCGCTGGCTGTGGACGGATCGCAGCCTGACTCCGCCATCCGGCTCGGGCAGCTGGGAGCCGTTGTTTAACGGTATTTATCGCCTGCAGCAAAGAAATCGCCGCCGTCGCCGTGAACTGGCGACCCTGATCCGCCGCTTCCGCAATGGTGCAGAATCGCTGCCGGATGCGGTGGTGGTGTTTCGCAGCGAGGGGAATATCGTCTGGTGTAACAAACTGGCGCAAAATCTGCTGGGCCTTCGCTGGCCGGACGATGCGGGTCAACCGGTCAGTAACCTGCTGCGCAGTCCGGATTTTGTCCGTTATCTGGCCCGGCAGGATTTTGAAGATCCGCTGGAAATTACCTCGCCGCTCAATTACGACCGCACGCTGGAGCTGCGTATCATGCGCTACACCGAAGGTGAATACCTGATGGTGGTGCGCGATATTTCTCAGCTCAAGCAGCTGGAAGGCATGCGCCGCAACTTTTTTGCCAATGTCTCGCACGAACTGCGCACGCCGATGACTGTTCTGCAGGGCTATCTGGAAATGTCCCGGGATCCGGATATGTTGATCGGCCCGATGTGGGAAAAAGCCCACGGCGTGATGACAGAGCAGCTGACGCGTATGAATTCGCTGGTGGAGCAATTGCTGACCCTGTCCAAGATTGAAGCTGCGCCCCATCTGGATCTGGAAGATAAAGTCGATGTCCCCGCCATGCTGGATGTGCTCGAAAAAGAGGCCATTTCGCTCAGTGGCGATAAAAACCAGATCTTTGAATTTGAGGTCGATGAATCGCTGCAGGTCTTTGGCGATGCGGAGCAACTGCGCAGTGCGATTTCAAACCTGGTCTATAACGCAGTGAAGCATACACCGGCTGAGTGTAAGGTGACAGTACGCTGGTTCCTGTCACCGAAAGGTCCGCGGCTGGAAGTGACAGATACCGGCAGTGGTATTGAACCGCAGCATATCCACCGGCTGACCGAACGTTTCTACCGGGTGGATAAAGCGCGCTCGCGTGAAACGGGCGGCAGTGGTCTGGGGCTGGCGATCGTGAAGCATGCCCTGAGCCACCATGATACGTTTCTCGAAATTGAAAGCGTGGTCGATCAGGGCAGTACTTTCTCGTTTACACTGCCACAACGCCTGATTGCAAAGGCAGCCTGAGCAGGTTGCCATGATTGATGCCGGGCCTGTCGGGCTGGCAAAGGAGAAAAGTGGTAAATGAAACACAGAGGCTGGGTGGTGAGACTGAAGTGGGTCTGGCTTGGCGTGATGAGTCTGCTGAGTGGCGGCCCTGTGCTGGCGCAAGATGCACCGGTTCCTGCGCCTTATCACAATGTTGATGGTGTGGCCGGTGTGCTGACATCTGTCGGGTCTGACACCTTTGCCAACCTGATGACCTACTGGTCGGAAGCGTTTATGCAGCGCTATCCCAATGTCAACATTCAGGTGCAGGCAGCGGGCTCATCCACTGCACCAACCGCGTTGATTGAAGCCACAGCCCAGCTTGGCCCGATGAGCCGCCCGATGAAGAGTCGGGAAATGACAGCGTTTGAGCAGAATTATGGTTATAAGCCCACGGCAGTCCGGGTTGCGATTGATGCGCTGGCTGTTTTTGTCCATGAAGACAATCCCTTACAGGGGCTGCGTTACCGGGAGCTGGACGCAGTGTTCTCCCGGACGCTGCGTTGTGGAGCCAATACGCCTATCACGCATTGGGGGCAACTGGGGCTGACCGGCCGCTGGGCGCAGCGTGATATTCAGCGATTTGGCCGTAACTCCGTCTCCGGGACTTATGGGTATTTCAAGCAAAAAGCCTTGTGCAACGGTGATTTTCGCAATGATGTTAACGAGCAGCCGGGTTCGGCGTCCGTGGTACAGTCAGTGTCGACTTCGCTCAATGCTATCGGGTATTCGGGGATCGGTTACCGGACCTCAGGGATCCGGGCATTGCCGATTGCTCAGGGTGATGGCCCGTTTATTGCGGCCACCAAAGCCAATGCTGCCAACGGCAGTTACCCGTTAGCGCGTTACCTGCTGATTTACGTCAATAAAGCCCCCGGCAAACCGCTGCCGAAACTGGATGCAGAATTTCTGCGCTTTATTTTATCCAATGACGGGCAGCAAATGGTGGATAAAGATGGTTATGTGCCTTTACCCGCTGCGGTGATCGCCCGCGAGCTGGCGGCGCTGGGGCTGACGGATGCTGAGTCAGTCTCTGTATCTGAAAGCTTTCAATGAAAATCCCCGCAAAGCGGGGACCGGGTGAGTTGCGACGGCTGCGATGGGACAATTCTGGAATGATTTACTCACTTTCTTCCTCTGGTGAAATCGACAACTCCCAGCCGGTTTTTTGCCAGTAATCCCGTTCTTTTGCCAGATCGGCGGCCAGTAAACGGTTCGTGCTCTGCCAGCCATCGGGCAGGCTGAGTTGCCATTTTTCTTTATCAGCGCTCAGAGTCAGTGTTGGCAGCGGTTCATCAGATCGCTGGCCGTGCAGGGCAACAGCCAATCGCAGGGCGCGGATCATGGGATAGATGTGCTTGCGGTTGTAAATGGTCAGCTCCGGCATTTCATCAAGCTTGAGTGACTTGCGCTGATAGCGCACTAAAGTAGCCAGTACGGTCTGCTGCTCAAGGTTGAAGCCCGGCATCGTGCTGTGGCGCAGCAGATACGCGGAATGGCGGTGAAAACCGGGATAGCTGATACTCAGTCCGACTTCATGCAGCAATGCGCCCCAGCTGAGCAGCGATGCCAGCTCTGGGGTGTGGCTGGCAGACGGGTCAGCAATCTGGCTGTACAAGTGTTCAGCCGTGTTTCTGACCCGGGTGGCCTGATCAATATCGACATTGTATTGCTCTGCCATCGCGATGGCTGTCCGGCTGCGGATATCACTGTGACGGAATCTGTCTTCCATTTCATACAGCAAGCCTTCACGCAGTGCTCCATCCGAAAAGATCATGGTGTCAATTTTCAGTGCACTGAAGACGGCACTCAGGATGGCGACACCTGCCGCAAAAACCGGTTTGCGATCCTCGGTCAGCCCGGGCAGGTTCAGCTCAGCGCTTTGCTTGCAGGCGGAAACCTGTTTGACGACCTCGTCCAGCCGTTCTTGGGTGATCACGCCGTCGCTATGGCCCTGGGCGATGATCACTTCCCGGATCGCTTTAATGGTTCCTGAGGAGCCAATGGCTGTGTCCCAGCCCATTTTGCGATACTTGCTGGCGATACTTTCCATTTTCTGCAGCGCTGCCATCTGGGCTTTGGTCATGGCTTTGGCGGAAATCTTTCCGTTGGGAAAAAAGTGCTGGTTATAGCTCACGCAGCCCATGTGTTTGCTGTATTGCAGCCTGGGCTCAAACCCTTCGCCGATCACCAGCTCGGTACTGCCGCCGCCAATATCAACCACCAGTTTTCGGCCCGGCTCGTGCTGGGTGTGAGCAACGCCCAGATAAATCAGGCGGGCTTCTTCTGTACCGGGAATGATTTCGATCGGATAGGGCAGGACACGTTCAGCCCGTTTCAGAAAAACATGGGCATTTCTGGCTTGTCTGAGGGTATAGGTTGCCGCGATACGGACATTTTCCGGCGCAAAGCCCTGCAAGCGCTCGGCAAACATGGCCAGACAACTCAGGCCGCGCTGAATGGCGGCCTGATCCAGATCCATATTGTCGTTGAGTCCATCAGCCAGATGAACCCGCTGTTTATGCCGGCTGACAATCTGCAGGCTATGGCCGACGACACGGGCGACTACCATATGGAAGCTGTTTGAGCCCATATCGATTGCTGCGATTTCTCGGGGACGCTCAATTTCTATCATGCTGCGTTTTCATTATTCTCTTCGGAGGCCATGGCTTCAGCCTTCTGGCTGGCTTGTTTTTGCATCTTTTTTTCAGACTGTTTCAGATAGTCGTAGATGGCAATTTGCGATCTGATCTTTCGTTTGTTGCCGCGTGGCACATAATTGTTGCTCATCGACTTATCCAGAATTCTGGCTTTGACCGTATCTGAAAACTGAATGTTCAGGATATCGATGATTTTCTGCCTCAGTTCAGGTTGCCTGATCGGGCAGCCGACTTCAATCCGGTTGTCGATATTGCGTGTCATCCAGTCTGCGGATGAGATGAACACCTCAGGCTCGCCATTATTCTCGAACACCATGACTCTGGGGTGCTCCAGGAATCTGTCCACGATACTGATAGCCCGGATATTGTCGCTGATCCCGGGAATACCCGGCACCAGAGAACACATACCACGGATGATCATATCAATGCGGACACCGGCGCTGCTGGCCTGATAAAGACGGTTAATCAGCCCCTTATCCACCAGATTGTTTACCTTGAGTGTAATGGCTGCCGGCAGTTTTTGCTTGGCATTGGCAATTTCTCTGTCGATGAGTTCATACAAACGGCTGCGACAGTTGCGTGGTGAGACAATTAACTGATTGAATTTTACCGGCCGGTAGGGGTTCTGAATAAAGCTAAACACCTGACGCACTTCGTTGGTCAGCTCAGGATCGGCAGTGAACAGTGAGAAATCGGTATAAATCCGGGCGGTTTTTTCATGGAAGTTGCCTGTACCTATGTGGGCATAGCGGACGATGACATCGTCTTCCTGGCGCGTGATCAGGCACAGCTTCGAGTGAATTTTCAGCCCGGGGACACTGAACACGACACGCACACCGGATTCGGTCAGGCGTCTGGCCCATTCAATATTGGCTTCTTCGTCAAACCGCGCCTGCAGCTCAACCACCACAGTGACCTGTTTGCCGTTGTTGGCGGCATCTATCATCGAATCAATAATGCGCGAGTTTTTGGCGACCCGGTAAATATTGATATGGATGCTGCGGACTTTCGGATCGAACGCGGCCTGGCGGACAAATTCTGTCATGTGGTTGAATTTGTGGTACGGGTAGTAGAGCAGGATATCCTGCGCCTTGATGGCTTCAAACGCGTTTCTGGCGCTGACAAAATGGTAGCTGTCCAGTGCCGGCAAAGGTTTGTTTTCCAGGTAGCTGCGGCCAATATTCGGGAAGCTGATGAAATCTTTGAAGTTGTGATAGCGGCCGCCGGGAATGATGCTGTCGTAGCTGGACACTTTCAGCAAACCGCACAGCTTTTCGATCAGCTCTCCCGGCATATCCCGCTGGTAGACAAAGCGGACCGGCATGGCCGTCAGGCGCTGACTCAGCCCCTCAGACATCAGCTCCAGAATACCGTGGTCAACTTCCTGACTGAGATCATACTCGGCATCGCGGGTCATTTTCATCGAGTAGGCAGCCAGACTGTCATAATCGAAAAAAGCCTTGAAGATATCATCCAGACACAGGCGGATAATATTATCTAACAAGATCAGCGTTTTTCTGTTTTTACCTTTGGATTCAGGCACTTTAATAAAGCGGGGTAACTGATCGGTCGGAATTTCCAGCAAGGCGTATTGATTGCTGTCGCCCTGCTTCATGTCGATCGCCAGATAGGTATATTCATCTTTGAGAAACTGCAGCAGATCAATGTCTTCCGTCAGTAAAATCGGTGTTACGTGAGGCAAAATGGTGTGACGAAAATAGCGCTTCAGCCACTCTACCTGATTGTCATCGACTTGCTGCTCGTTGATCAGGAAAATATGACGGCGGGCCATTTCCAGCAGAATCTCGTTGTACAGGGTATCGAAATCCTGGTTCATTTTCAGAACACGGCTTTGGATCTTGCTCAACAGGTGCTTGGCATTGGTGTCGTCACTCTGCTGCTGGGTGATCAGAATGCGTCGTTTGACATCGGCAAAACGGACTTTGTAAAACTCGTCGGTATTGCTGGAAAAAATACCCAGGAAACGGACACGTTCAATCAAGGGGACTGATTTGTCCGCCGCTTCCTGGAGGACACGTTCATTAAAAGACAGCCAGCTCAGTTCTTTGTCGATATACAGCGGTTCAGTACTCATGGATTTCCTAACATCAGAATCAACAGCAGGGAAAGCGGCGTGTCTTTCAGTGGAGAAAGGACGACAGCCCTTTAGTGTGCTTCACTACTTTCCGGTTCTTCAAAATCGATCGTTAAATCATCGGCCAGACTTTCCAGCTGTTGCTGTACGGTCGAGATGGCCAGCTCTGCCGGGATTTCAAGCGAAAACCAGGCCGTGAAGATGGGGTAGCCCCAGTTGGGTGCGCTGTGGGTATCGGTTTTGAGTTTGTGAATATTGATACCCAGTTCACCAAGACGTGTGGTGACTTCTTTGACGATCCCTGAGCGGTCGTTGCCTGTGACCGTCAACTGTTGCAACTGAGCGGGAGGCGCCGTGAGCTGGGTGTCTTCGGCAATGTGAATGTTCAGACCACTGAGCTTCGCCATGGCCTGGCGTAGCGGTTTGACAGAGTCTTCAGGGATATCCACCTGAAGAATACCGGCAAACTGCCCGGCCAGTTTGCTCATACTGCTGCCCAGCCAGTTACCTTTATGCTGATACACAGTATCTGATAATGCCCCCACTAACCCCGGACGATCCTGACCAATGACTGTAATGACAAGGTGTTTCATGTCGCGTCTCCTTCTGATGGCGGTTAAATTCATTATCTGACCACGATCAGATTCTGTCCAGACAGGAGACTTACTGAGTCACAGGAATTCGGCTACCGTCATAAATCATTAAGAATACGGTAATTTTATTGCAGATTGATGTCAGTCTCTCCGTCAGGATCTCACAATAAAAAGGCCAGCAATCAACCGCTAATCACTGTAATATTATTGTCATGTAACAGACATATACTTTGTCAGTTTGTAACTATCATGGGGTGAGAATGGCAGATGCCGGTGCATTTTTGACTGACAATAACCGTAGCCGTCAACGAAAAGACAGGTTTGCGCGTTATGGGGTGATTGCCGGTGGAATTTCTGTCCTTCTGACGCTTGTTCTGATCTTTTTCTATTTGCTCTATGTGATCGTGCCTGTGTTTGCACCGGCCAGGATCACGCCTGTTCAGTCGTTTTCTGTGCCGCTGACACAAACTGCAGCGGTGCGTTTTAACGAACAAAATACCCATGCGTTTCATTTCTCCGCGGATGGGCAGATCAGCCTGGTCGCACTCGGTCGCCGTGAGGGACAAGCCGTCGCACAGCAGGTGGTGATGGCGAATCCGACCAGCTTCGACGCGGCTTTGCCCAACGAGCACGTGTTTGCCTATGGTGATCACACGGGGGGCGTCACTGTCGTGAAGCCACTGATCCGTCAGGATAATCTGGTGCTCAGCGATCCGCTTGACGCCCCTTATATTCAGCTCGATAGCCAGGGGATGCCTCTGGTGCAACTGGCGGTGTCGGTGCGTCGCCAGGTGGCGGTTCTGGTTGGCGTGACACAGGACCAGCGGCTCGTGGCCAGGGTTTTTCATCGCGGCAGTGGTCTGGATACCGGTGAACAGACGTGGCAGGCAAGCCAACTGGCGATGCCGGCAATCGGACAACCGGTCACGGATATGGTGGTGACGCCGGATGGCCGGACCCTGTATGTGCTCAATGGCCGGCAAGTCACTGTGATTGATCTGAACCAAAGCGAAGGGCGGATTCGTCAGCAAACCGATGTCAGTCAGGGAGCGGGCGATCCGGTCGCGATGACAGCTTTGTCCGGGGCCAATTCCCTGTTAATCACAGGGGCTGACGGCAAGGTTACACAGTGGTTTGAAGTGGCCAGCGCTGGGCAACGTCAGTTGACAGCTGCCCGCACCTTTTCAGGCGGCCAGGGGGCACTGAATCTGGTGGTGCCTGAGTATTACCGCAAAGGCTTTTTTGCCGTTCAGGATGGTGGCCTGCTGGCGGGATACTATATGGCGGATTCAGCGGCGCCGGTACTGGAATCCCGCTTGTTCAGCCGCACACCTGAGCTGATGACGGTTTCCCCCCGGGCCGATCGCTTGCTGGCGATCTCAGGGGAGCAGTGGCAGCTATTTAAGGTGACCAACCCGTATCCTGAAGTGAGTTTCAGCAGCCTGTGGCAGAAAGTCTGGTATGAAGGGTATCCGGAGCCGGATTATGTCTGGCAGTCTACCTCAGGCACGGATGAAAGTGAGCCGAAGCTGAGCCTGGTTCCGGTTGTGTTCGGCACCCTGAAGGCGGCGTTTTACGCCTTGTGTTTTGCGATCCCTCTGGCACTGGCCGGCGCGATTTATACCGCCTATTTTATGTCTTCGTCGATGCGCAAGGTGGTCAAACCGACCATAGAAATCATGGAAGCCCTGCCGACGGTGATCCTGGGTTTTCTGGCGGGTATCTGGCTGGCGCCGATTGTGGAGAATCATTTGATTGGCATGGCGCTCAGCCTGCTGGTACTGCCGCTGGTGATGGTGGCTGTTGGTTTGGGGTGGGCGATGTTGCCTGGCGGCTGGCAGCGCAGAATGCCAACCGGACTGCATATTTTGTTGCTGATGCCAACGCTGGTACTGGCCGGTTACCTCTGTTTCACGCTGAGCCCGGTGATTGAACAGGCTTACTTCGGCGGGGATATCCGCAGTTATCTGACCAATCACTGGGGGATTGGTTATGATCAGAGAAATGCGCTGGTTGTCGGGATCGCCATGGGCTTTGCAGTGATCCCGACCATATTCACCATCGCTGAAGATGCGATTTATTCAGTGCCGGCACACCTGAGCAGCGGCTCGCTGGCGCTGGGGGCAACCCCTTGGCAGACCCTGACCCGCGTCGTTCTGCTGACCGCCAGCCCCGGGATCTTCTCCGCTGTGATGATGGGGCTGGGACGAGCAGTGGGTGAAACCATGATCGTGCTGATGGCAACAGGCAACACCCCGATTATGGACTGGAATATACTGGAAGGTCTGCGTACGCTGTCGGCAACCATTGCCATTGAAATGCCGGAATCGGAAGTTGGCAGCGCACATTACCGTGTCTTGTTTCTGGCCGCATTTGTGCTGTTTGTGTTTACTTTTTTCTTCAATACCCTGGCTGAAATCGTGCGTCAGCGACTGCGTGAAAAATACAAGTCGTTATGATCAGCGGGGCAGAGGCTGTGTGACTGTTTGATGTTGAAATGGATGCGTTCCGGCTCCCCCTGGATCTGGCTGACCGCTGGTACTGTCAGCCTGAGTCTGCTGGCGGTGCTGGGTTTGTTACTCATGATTGGCTGGAAGGGGCTGAGTTACTTCTGGCCCGCTCAGGTGTACCGGTTTGATGTCAGTCTGGCTGATCATCAGCAAGTGATCGTGGGTGAAATTTATGAAACCAGACAGATACCCCGTCAGCAATTACTGGAAGCCGGGCATGTGCTGGCCGGCAATGACAGCCCGACCATTGCCCGTTATCTGATCAAAACCGGAAACCGTGAGTTAGCCGATTTAGATTTTGTCACCCTGCTCGAAACCCAAATCCTGTCCAAGGCGCTGGCAACTGGTGTAGCGGTAATTGACCGGCTGCGCAACGGCAAGTTTTACGGTTATCCGCAGGCGGTGTTGGTGAATGGCAGTCGTCACAGTCCCGCATCATTGCCTGACTGGCTGAATCAGGCCGCGACAGCCAAAGACGCGATGCTGGAATTACAGCAAGATCAGTATCTTCCGCTGAATCGTCAGCTGGCTTCCCTGGCGGCGAAAAGTGATGCTGCTTCTGAGTTGAAGCGCAGTGAGTTGGTCGCCCGGCTGCGTGACGTGGAGCATGAGCTCGGACAAATTCGTCAGGTGCTGGATGGCCGGTCACTGCTGATGAAGGACGCTCAAGGGCGTGAGGTTGAGATCCCTCTGGGCGATGTGCTGGAGGTCTGGTATCCCAACGACATGGCATTCTCGGAAAAAGTGGCACACTGGGGACGCCAGGTGGCGCACTTTGTCACCGATGCACCGCGTGAAGCGAATACCGAAGGGGGCGTGTTTCCGGCGATTTTCGGCACAGTGCTCATGGTGCTGCTGATGAGCGTGATTGTAACCCCCCTGGGGGTGCTGGCCGCCATTTATCTCCATGAGTATGCGCAGCAGAATCGGTTTACCCGTCTGATCCGCGTGGCGGTGATTAATCTGGCAGGGGTACCGTCTATCGTGTACGGGGTATTTGGTCTGGGCTTTTTTGTCTATATGGTCGGCGGCACCATCGACGAGCTGTTTTTTTCAGATCAGCTGCCGGCACCGACCTTTGGCACCCCCGGGATTCTCTGGTCGGCACTGACCCTGGCGATTTTGACGCTGCCTGTGGTGATCGTGTCAACCGAAGAGGGTTTATCCCGGATACCGCCGTCGATCCGTCATGGCTCGCTGGCACTGGGCGCCACACAGGCAGAAACCTTATGGCGGATTGTGATTCCCATGGCCAGCCCGGCGATCATGACAGGATTAATTCTTGCGGTCGCCCGAGCGGCAGGGGAAGTGGCACCACTGATGTTAGTCGGTGTGGTGAAAATGGCGCCATCGCTGCCGATCGATGCACAGTTTCCTTACTTGCATTTAGACCGGAAGTTCATGCATCTTGGCTACCATATTTATGATGTCGGTTTTCAGAGCCCGAATGTAGAAGCGGCGCGCCCTCTGGTCTATGCGACCTCTTTATTGCTGGTGACTGTCATTGTTGGCCTGAATCTGACTGCCATTGGCATTCGTAATCATTTGCGGGAGAAATTCCGCGAGCTGGAACAATAGCGAGAAGGATGTAGATGTTTTCATTCAACGCCAGTATGGACTGGCTCAAGCCAGTTGATCTGACCGCACTGCCAGAAGAAAAAACAGCCCTGACCATAGACGGGCTGGATCTGTTTTATGGTCAGAAGCAGGCGCTGTTTTCGATCAACATGAAGATTGCCAAGGGTCAGGTCACGGCTTTTATCGGCCCGTCCGGGTGCGGGAAGTCAACCCTGCTGCGTTGTATTAACCGGATGAACGAGCTGGTAGAAGGCTGTCGGGTCGAAGGTCAGATCATGCTGCATGGCAGAAACATCTATGATCAGAGTGTGGATGTGGCGGCTTTGCGTCGTCGCGTCGGGATGGTTTTTCAGCGGCCCAATCCATTTCCTAAGTCGATTTATGAAAACGTGGTGTACGGGCTACGTCTGCAAGGGGTGAAAAATACCCGGGTGCTGGATGATGCCGTTGAAAATTCACTGCGCGGTGCAGCGCTGTGGGATGAAGTGAAAGATCGTCTGCACGAAAATGCCTTCGGGCTGTCCGGCGGTCAGCAGCAGCGTTTGGTGATCGCCCGGGCGATTGCCATTGAGCCGGAGGTGATTCTGCTCGATGAACCGACGTCTGCGCTCGATCCGATTTCCACCCTGACCATTGAAGAGCTGATTAACGATCTGAAGAAAAAATATACGGTGATTATCGTCACCCATAATATGCAGCAGGCCGCGCGGGTGTCCGACAATACCGCTTTTATGCATATGGGCGAGCTGGTGGAATACGCTTCGACCAATGATATTTTCACCACCCCGAAAGAAAAACGCACTGAAGATTACATCACCGGCAGATACGGATAAGGAGTAGAAGTCAATGTTAGATAATATGAGCCTTAGCCGTCATATCTCCGGCCAGTTCAATGCCGAGCTTGAGAGCATCCGGACCCATGTTCTGGCCATGGGCGGGCTGGTTGAGCAGCAACTGACTGATGCGCTCAAGGCCATGCACAAGCAGGATGTCGATCTGGCGCGCCGGGTCATTAAAGATGATCATAAAGTCAATGCCATGGAAGTGGCCATTGATGAAGCCTGCACCCGGATTATTGCCAAGCGACAGCCGACCGCCAGTGACTTGCGCCTGGTGATTGCGATTATCAAAACCATCACTGATCTGGAACGCATTGGTGATGTGGCGGAAAGTATCGCCAAAGTGGCGCTGGAGAACTTCACCAATAAGCAATACAACTTGCTGGTGTCGCTGGAAGCTCTGGGTCAGCATGCTGCCCGGATGTTGCACGAAGTGCTGGACGCTTTTGCCCGAATGGATGTCAAAGCGGCGATTCGGGTGTATCAGGAAGATGACCGGATTGACCGAGAATACGAGGCAATTATCCGGCAACTCATGACTTATATGATGGAAGATCCACGCTCTATCCCGAATGTGCTGCAAGTGATGTGGTCGGCGCGTTCCATTGAACGGGTGGGGGACCGTTGCCAGAATATCTGTGAGTACATCATCTATTTCGTCAAAGGCAAAGACATTCGCCATACCAGTCCGCAGGAAATGGAAATTTTCATGGATAATAACCGCTGAATCATTCGGGGAGCCAAACGGCTCCCCGGTTGGTCTTAATCGTCGCCTTTGTCAAACCGATCCGGCACAAAGGTTTGCTCTTCCATCGGCGGTCGTGTGTAACCATGCTTGTTGATTTCAGGCAGTATCACTTCCGGGTAGTCGATATCCTGATAGGGGATCTGGCTCAGCAGATGCGAAATGCAGTTGATTCTGGCCTGTTTTTTATCATCACTTTCGACCACCCACCAGGGGCTCTGTTTGGTGTCCGTGTGGGCAAACATCTTGTCTTTCGCTGCTGAGTATTCAGCCCAGCGCGAACGTGACTCCAGATCCATCGGGCTGAATTTCCATCGTTTGATCGGGGTATTGATGCGCTCCAGAAAGCGTTTTTCCTGCTCTTCGTCTGATACCGAAAACCAGTATTTGATCAGGATGATGCCGGAGCGTTGCAGCATACGTTCAAATTCCGGGCAGGCCAGCAGGAACTCTTCGTATTCCTCTTCACTGCAAAAACCCATCACCTTCTCAACCCCGGCCCGGTTGTACCAGCTTCTGTCAAATAAGACGATTTCACCGGCAGAGGGAAGCTGTTCCACATAGCGCTGGAAGTACCACTGGGTTTTTTCTTTCTCTGTGGGTTTGGGCAAGGCGACTACCCGGCAGACCCGGGGGTTGAGTTTTTCGGTGATCCGCTTGATGGTGCCGCCTTTGCCAGCCGCATCCCGGCCTTCAAAAATAGCCAGTACCTTCAGGCCTTCCTGTTTGACCCATTCCTGGCATTTAACGAGTTCAATTTGCAGGCGCTCGAGCTCTTTCTCATAGTCTTTCTTTTTGAGTTTGCTCTGTAACTGTTTGTCAGACATAAATAAACCACATTCCTGTTCACTGGGTCCTGTGATAATCATAGCTTGTCTGAGTAACGCATTATGTGATCGGTTGACTATGAGGGAAAAAAGCCTGACATTCGCTCCCGGTACGGGAGCGAACAGGTATTCAGTATTTCAGCGCTGTAATGACGGCGGCGATTTTGTCGCTGCTGGTCACAGGAATCGTGTAGTCATCGATCGCCTGACTGCCCATGTGGGCGCCTGCAGCAATATGCTCCATCAGGCTTGGCCGGGTGGTTTTGCCCGACAGATGTAATTCTTTCACGCCGGTCTGTGCGACAATTTTCGCGGCGTTGCTCGCGGTGATCCCTGCACCGGCCATGATGCTCAGGCGATCACCGCAATAGCGCACCATGTCTGCCAGCGTTTCCGCCCCTTCCAGCGCCGTAGATTGCAGTCCGGAAGACAGAACACGCTCGCAGCCTGCACGCATGATGGCATCCAGCGCTTCTGTGTAGTTGTCGCATTGATCGATGGCGCGATGGAAAGTCACGCCCAGCCCTTTCGCGGCTTTCATCAGCTCGGCGAGTTGGCTGGTGTCCACTTTGCCTTGCGCCGTCAGCACACCGATGACGACGCCGTGCAGGCCCGCTTGCCTGGCTTGGTGAATGTCAGACAGCATGATTTCCATGTCTTCACTTGAGAATAAAAAGTCACCCTGACGGGGACGGATCATGGCGTAAACAGGAATGCTGGCGGTTTTTGCTGCCTGGCGCATCAATCCGGCACTCGGGGTCAGGCCACCCAGGGCCAGTGAGGAGCACAGTTCGATGCGGGTCGCGCCGCCCTGCTGGGCGGCATGCAGGGATTCAATGCTGTCGATACAGACTTCAAGATGAGTCAGAGGAAATGCGGACATGAGAATGCCTTGTTCAGTAAACCTGGGCAGAGTGTAAACGGTGAGGGGAGAGCTGTCGAAGGGCCTGATCAATCTCAGTGATGAAATTGGGATAAAAATAAGCCCGGCACTGTGGCCGGGCTATGCATTCAGCTCAAGGCTGTGTACTTCAGCTCAGGGCTGTGTACTTCAGCTCAAGGCTGTGCAATTCAGCGCAAGGCTGGATTACAGGTCAGCAGTGTGCTCAGACAGGTAAGCAGCAACACCTTCTGGAGAACCAGTCATGCCTGCTTTGCCTTCTTCCCACTGTGCCGGGCACACTTCACCGTTTTTCTGGTGGAAGTTCAGCGCGTCAACCATACGCAGCATCTCGTCGATGTTACGGCCCAGAGGCAGGTCGTTTACAACCTGGTGACGAACAACACCTTCTTCGTCGATCAGGAAAGAACCACGGAAAGCAACGCCGGCTTCTGGGTGCTCAACGTCGTAAGCTTTACAGATTTCGTGCTTCACGTCAGCAATCAGAGGGTATTGAACCTGGCCGATACCGCCGTTCTCAACAGCAGTGTTACGCCATGCGTTGTGAGAGAACTGAGAATCGATCGATACACCGATAACTTCAACGCCTTTCGCTTGGAAATCAGCAAAACGCTTGTCAAAAGCGATCAGCTCAGATGGGCAAACAAAAGTGAAGTCCAGCGGGTAGAAGAAAACAACCGCTTTTTTGCCTTCAGTGAATTGCTTGAAGTTGAAGTTATCAACGATTTCACCGTTACCCAGAACTGCAGCAGCTGTGAAATCAGGTGCTTGACGACCTACTAGTACCATATTGGTGCTCCTAATATTGGAATGTGTACCACCCCGTAAGGGCAGTTCCTTCAAAAATCAGGACACACTATAGCGAAAGTGCTACATTGAAAAAAGTGGAATAAATAGATTATTACAATCGAAAAATACGATGAGCAAATTTCCGTCGCTTAAACAGCTCCATTATCTGGTCACACTTTATGAAACCCGCCATTTTGGCGAAGCCGCTAAACAGTGTTTCGTCAGTCAGTCCACACTCAGTTCAGGCATTCAGAATCTGGAAGATCTGGTTGGCTGCCAGCTGATTGAACGGGACAACAAAGCCCTGGTTTTTACCACCACAGGTGAAGAAGTGGTGGTCCGCAGCCGCGAACTGCTGGCCAGAACACAGGATATGATGGAGCTGTCGAAAAGCGGTGAGGATCAGATGGCCGGTCAGGTCCGGCTGGGATGTATTCCGACCATCGCCCCTTTCTTACTGGGCGATTTAGTACAGGCGGTCAATCGCAGGCATCCGCAGCTTCACCTGCTGCTGCGCGAAGACACGACGGACAATCTGCTCAGTGCCTTACGCAATGGTGACATGGATGTGCTGATCCTGGCACTGCCGGTTGAGATCAGTGGCATGCACAGCCAGATTGTTGGGCGCGATCCCTTCAAGATGGTGATCAGTAAAAACCAGGCCTCAAAAGTGAATGTTCCGCTGCGCTATACCGATTTACCGGATGAATCTGTCTTTCTGCTGGAGAAAGAACATTGTCTTACCGGCCATGCGGTGTCGGCGTGCCAGCTGACCAGTAAAGAAAAGATAAATCCGTTTGCGGCGACCAGCTTACATACTCTGGTGCAGATGGTATCCAATGGCCTGGGCTCAACCTTTATCCCGCAAATGGCAATCAAGCATGGGTTGGCGGATAACCCGGATCTGGTGATCTTAGATCCGCCCGGGCAGGCCGCTTATCGTGAAATAGGCCTGGTCTGGCGGCCGACCTCAAGCCGTATTGCCACTTTTCAGTCCCTGGCAGAGATAGTCACCGAGCTGCTTTAACGACATTCAGGACGCTCAGCAGAGATATTTTTCTTTTTTGGTGAAATATTCTGCTGAATTGCGATCTTGATGATACTTTGCTCTGTTTGAGTGTTTTGCCAAGTCCTTCATTTTGTAGGTTTTTTCTGTTTCGTTCTGTAAAACAATAGCCTGTCTGACACCTGAAATTATCCCTTCACTGTATGACTCTGAAAAATCTTGTCTATAAATGTATGTAGATTGAGTGCGTTACAGCGCTACACGCCATTCGTCATTGTTTAAAACGTCATATTTTAAATTGTTAACTAAGTGTTAATTGGTAATTTAATTACGTAATACTTTACAAATATGCCTGGGAAATCGGCCTGAGGGTAAAAACCGAATATATCGTCTTAAACTGTTTTAATTCAGTGTTTTGAGCAATAGCTCTATTTTATTTAAAGTTTTGATTTTTAATGTTTTGTTTGTTTTTGTTTTAGTGTTCAATTTTGACCGTGTTTGCCTTTTGCGATTTGTTAAGGCAACGTAATAGCCATGTTGAGGCCGAAAGTGGTCTATGATGGAAATCAGCCGACACATGGATTAAGTCGTGATTTAGTTACACTTGGCTGATTTGGGTAAATGGGGAGTCAAAAAATGGGTATGGAAAATCACCACCAGTTTGGTCAGCTGACCTTGGTCGCACCGCTTTCAGAATCACAGCGAGACATCCTGAGTGATGACGCGATGGCTTTTGTGGAGCAACTGGTCAGTCGATTTGCTTCCCGGGTGCCGGAGCTGCTGGCAGCGCGTGAAGTGCGTCAGCAGTCTGTGGATGCCGGGCAGTTACCTGATTTCCTGCCTGAGACCCGGGAAATCCGTGAAGGTGACTGGACCATTCAGAACATTCCGTCTGATCTGCAGGATCGTCGTGTGGAAATCACAGGTCCTGTTGATCGCAAAATGGTGATTAACGCCCTGAATGCCAATGTCAAAGTCTTCATGGCAGATTTTGAAGACTCTTTTGCGCCAGCCTGGAGCGCAGTGATTGACGGCCAGCGCAACCTGCGTGATGCAGTCAACCGTACGATTACTTACACCCAGCCTGAAACCGGGAAAGTGTATGCATTGAAAGAGGATCCCGCGGTACTGATTTGTCGCGTTCGCGGTTTGCATCTGCCGGAAAAACACCTTTTATGGAACGGCCAGCCGATTCCGGGCGCCTTGCTGGATTTTGGCCTGTATTTCTATCACAACCACAAACAATTGCTGGAAAACGGTAGCGGGCCTTACTTCTATGTTCCCAAGCTGCAGGCTTATCAGGAAGCGGCCTGGTGGAGCGATGTATTCAGCTTTGCCGAAGATCAGGCAGGCCTGCCGCGCGGTACCATCAAAGCCACTGTGCTGATTGAAACCCTGCCGGCGGTATTTGAGATGCATGAAATTCTGTTCAGCCTGAAAGAGCACATTGTGGGCCTGAACTGTGGCCGATGGGATTACATTTTCAGCTATATCAAGACATTGCGGAACCATCCGGATCGGATCCTGCCGGATCGTCAGGTGGTGACCATGGAAAAACCTTTCCTCAACGCTTACTCGCGCTTGCTGGTCAGAACCTGTCACCGTCGCGGCGCGTTTGCGATGGGCGGTATGGCAGCCTTTATTCCTTCCAAGGATGCCGAGCGGAATGCCTGGGTACTGGACAAGATCCAGACTGATAAAGCGCTGGAGGCCAACAACGGCCATGACGGCACCTGGGTCGCCCATCCGGGACTGGCTGACACCGCCCGCGCTGTGTTTGATCAGTGTCTCGGCGCCCGTTCCAACCAGCTGGATGTCACCCGTGACAGCGATGCGCCCATCACGGCAGCTGAACTGCTGGCACCCTGCGACGGCGAACGGACAGAAGAAGGCATGCGCCATAACATTCGCGTTGCTGTGCAGTACATCGAAGCCTGGATCTCAGGCAACGGCTGTGTGCCGATTTACGGCATGATGGAAGATGCTGCCACCGCTGAAATTTCGCGTGCGTCCATCTGGCAGTGGATCAAGCACGGCAAAACGCTCAGTAACGGTCAGGTTGTCACTAAAGCGCTGTTTGAACAGTTGCTGGATGAAGAAATGCAAGTCCTGGCGCAGGAAGTCGGTACTGAGCGCTTCAGCCAAGGACAATTTCAGGAAGCGGCTGCCATGATGGCGCGCCTGACCACCAGTGATGAGCTGGTCACCTTCCTGACACTGCCTGGCTACGAATACCTGGAATAACTGTGAAGCAAACATTCAAACCGGAACTGCAACACAACAATAAGCACATTGTGCAATAAACACTGCCCGGCTTGTTCCGGGCAGGGGAAGCCCAAGAAAACTGAGTACAACTGAAGCGCAGAACGTCCTGATTTTGCGAAATATCGTCACATAATACGAGGGATTTATTATGACACTGACTCGCCAGCAACAGATCGAAGCCATTGAAAAGGATTGGGCGGAGAACCCACGTTGGAAACATGTTAAGCGGACTTATACTGCGGAAGAAGTGGTTAATCTGCGTGGTTCGGTCGTACCGGCGAACACACTGGCTCAGCGTGGTGCTGATAAGTTGTGGGATCTGGTGAACGGCTCTGCCAAGAAAGGCTATGTGAACTGTCTTGGCGCGCTGACCGGCGGTCAGGCTGTACAGCAGGCAAAAGCAGGAATTGAGGCGATCTACCTGTCAGGCTGGCAGGTGGCTGCGGATAACAACACAGCTTCCTCTATGTATCCGGATCAGTCTCTGTACCCGGTCGATTCTGTGCCTGCGGTTGTAAAACGTATTAACAACTCTTTCCGCCGCGCTGATCAGATTCAGTGGGCAAACGGCAAAAGCCCGGAAGAAGGCGGCATTGATTACTTCCTGCCTATCGTTGCTGATGCAGAAGCCGGCTTTGGTGGTGTACTGAATGCTTACGAGCTGATGCGCAGCATGATTGATGCAGGAGCCGCCGGCGTGCACTTTGAAGATCAGCTGGCATCGGTGAAAAAATGCGGCCACATGGGCGGTAAAGTACTGGTACCGACCCAGGAAGCAGTCCAAAAACTGATTGCTGCCCGTCTGGCGGCTGATGTTGCCGGCACAACAACGCTGGTGATTGCCCGTACTGATGCGAATGCTGCCGATCTGCTGACCTCCGACTGCGACCCGTACGATGCCGATTTCATTACCGGTGAGCGTACGCAGGAAGGTTTCTACCGCGTTCGTGCAGGTATTGATCAGGCTATCGCCCGTGGTCTGGCTTATGCCCCGTATGCTGACCTGATCTGGTGTGAAACAGCAACCCCTTGTCTGGAAGAAGCGCGTCAGTTTGCTGAAGCTATCCATGCTAAATACCCGGATCAGCTGCTGGCGTATAACTGTTCTCCTTCTTTCAACTGGGAGAAGAACCTGGATGCCGAGACGATTGCCAAGTTCCAGCAAGAGCTGTCTGATATGGGCTATAAGTACCAGTTCATCACACTGGCCGGTATTCATAACATGTGGTTTAACATGTTCGAGCTGGCCCACGCTTATGCGCAGGGTGAAGGTATGCGTCACTATGTTGAGAAAGTACAGCGCCCAGAGTTTGCGGCGGCAGAGAAGGGTTATACCTTTGTTGCTCACCAGCAGGAAGTGGGAACTGGCTACTTCGATAAGATGACCAACGTGATTCAGGGCGGAAACTCTTCTGTGACTGCGCTGACAGGTTCCACTGAAGAAGATCAATTCTGATGAATTGACCGGCAATAAGCTATCTATCCTAGTAAGACCGTTTCGCAGCTGTTACCCGAGAGGGGATTGCGATTAACGTTATCGGCTGATACCGGCTTGTTCACGTCAAGCCATAGTCTGATAACGCTTTAACTTAACGAATTGTTATCGCCTTGGGAGCCTCTGGCTCCCCTTTTTCTTTTCTGGTCGCGCTCTGCCTTATTTGATTCGCGCTGCCTATTCAGGGTGCAGCAAGTTGTCTTTGTGTGCCAGCCAGAATGTACGGGATGCATCCATCAGCCTTGGATACAGAATAAAGAAGCTGTGCTCCAGCTCCTGATAGTGTCCGGCCAGAAACGGCGGACATGCAGCCAGCGAACTCAATTTCGGACGTCGAATGGCCATGCGCTCCAATGCCTGGTGAATGCTGCCAACCTGCTGATACTGAATCAGCCACGCTTGCTGCCACATGCGTTGCGTCAGTTGCCGGTAATCTTCAGGTTCAGTTTCCCCAAAGCCTTCCACTTCTTTTTGAGCCTGTCTGACAAAAACCGCTAAAGGTAAATCATGAAACGCCAGCCAGTGGCGTGCCAGGTAATGATCCCAGATCATATCCAGTGCGATGCCGCTCACCCGGCGGATGTGCGGCGGAAACGCTCTGCGCCAGGCCCGCACTTCAGGCTGACTGTCAATAAAACCGTCGACAAATCGATGCAAGCGGATACCTGCAGCGACGTCTGGTGTGTATTGCCGGTAAGGGTCACCGCGGACAAAATCGGCCAGCAAGTTGCCCGCCAGGTGACTCTGACAATGATCGGCCAAGTGAAGGTGTGCCAGGAAGTTCATCGTATTGATTCAACATCGGTTGCCGTGAGAGAAGTGCGAGCCTGACACTATAGCAGCAATGCCGGGCAGCGGTGCACTGACACCTGCAGTGACCTGATACAGTGTAGAATGAAACACCATGATGCCGTCATTTTGGGGCATGGGTAAGATTTTTAGGATCACTTTTGTCTGTCACTGAGTGTATTGCGAAAAACGCCAGTATGCTTAGCTCAGGTCGTCGCTTTGGTCGCCTTAGTTGAGTTGGATGACCTGAGTCACATTCATTCATGAGATCCGGTGTCCCCTTTTTGTTGTCATGCTTTTATCCAGGGAGTGAGGAAAGATAATGAACGCCTTTTCAGTGTTACCGTTTGCCACAGCACTGGTTTTGTCGCTGACCTCAGGCATTGTATGGGCCGGACCGCAAAGTGCGTCAGCTCGTACCGAACCGATAGCCAGAATCATCGGCGGCAGCCCGGTATATCAGGAAAATATTCCGTGGCAGGCACTGATTTATATTGACGTTGGCAACGATGACCAGGAGGTCTTTCAGTGCGGTGGCGTTATCATCGATAAGTATACCGTACTGACCGCCGCACATTGTCTGACCGAAGGCTCAGTCACCGCGCAGCAAGCGGAGATATTTGTCTGGGCGGGGGTTACCTCAACCGACTCTGTGACGGCTTTGAACGCTCTGCCGGTGACAGCTGTTGCTGTCCATCCGGGGTTTAATGAAGAGACATTTATCCATGATATTGCTTTGCTGCGTCTGGGTACTGAGATTCCGGCTGGCGCTCAGCCCATCCAGCTGGCGACTGTGAGTGAGCAGCAGCAGGCCGATACGGCATTTGACAATAGCTTTGTGCCTGACACCCAGCGCGAGCCGAACTTACTGGTGTCCGGATGGGGTTTAACTTCGACCGAGCCCGGGGCCACCTCGCCCCGGCAGTTACAGCATGTGCTTTTGGCCGGTGTACCGGACGACTATTGCGAACAGGTGTGGGGCACAGTCGTTGAACCGTCCCAGAGTGCGATGTTCGTGTGTGCGATCTCGCCCGATCCTGCAGTGAAACGTGACACGTGTCAGGGCGATTCCGGTGGCCCATTGGTGTGGCAAAATCCCCAGGCCAGTGCTGACAGTGATTTGGGTTTTCGGCTGGTGGGCTTAGTCAGCTTTGGGGCGGAATGCGGCGCAAATTTTCCTGCTGTGTATACTGAGGTTTCCCATTATCGTGACTGGCATGCTTTCGCAGCAGGAGAGGGGGTTAACTTTTACCCGGACTCTGTGTTCACATTTAACCCCTTCCTGAATACCGACAATCTGTCTGCAACGCCAGATACAGATGATAGCAATCCCGCCAGCACCTTAAGCAGCGCAATGGCAAGGCGCTCGGGTGGGAGCGTCACGGCAGCAAACCTGCTTTTCCTGCTGGGTGTACTCTTCTGGCGCAGAAGGCTGAGTCACAGAAGCTTAAGTTACAGACGCTGAATCGGCGCGTTGTCTCTGCATCAGAGCGGTGAATGAGCCGGCTCTTGCCGACTGGTGTTGATGATGAATTGCATTGATTGAATGTGTTCACTGCTTATCCCGCTGGCGCCATGCTGTTTGGTGCCATGCTGTCTGTTTTCTTCTCTGAATGAACTATCCGTCCGGATTCTCAATAAGTAACAATGGCGGCATCACAGTCAGAATTATACTTAAGCCACTGTAAATCATGAGGGTAGTAGTGATGAAAGCCCCCATAACTAACCGTCTGTTATCACTGGCTTTCCTGCTTTTTATGTCGGGGCTGGCGAGGGCACAGACGGATGAGTTGCCAGCCCAGGCAACGCAACACGAGCCCACAGCCAGAATCATCGGGGGCATATCCGCAGTGCCGGGAGACATCCCCTGGCAGGCATTTATCAATATTGATTTTTCAGATAACGGCACGGAGGTGTACCTGTGTGGCGGTGTGGTGATTGCGCCGCGCATCATACTGACAGCGGCGCACTGCATCGTAAATGGCGGCCGGATTGCAACACCCTTGCATGTGAAAGTCTGGGCCGGTATTACTTCAGTCTTCAGTGCGACAAGCAGAAATGCAATCCCAGTCAGCGCCATCATTGTGCACCCGGGTTACAACAGCAGTAATTTTAACAATGATATTGCCGTGATTCGTCTGAGCCAGGATCTGCCGGAAACTGCAATCCCGATACAGATAGCTTCAGTCTCCACGCAGAACCGGGCGGATGCTGAATTTGCCAATACCTGGGTGGCAAACAGCAGCCGCCCGGCCAATTTGCTGATTTCAGGCTGGGGGAGTGTAACCCCCAATCCGGATTCCGCAGGTTCCACGCAATTGCAACAGACCGTATTGTCTGGTGTTCCCGATCGGGTGTGTGACAACCTGTGGGGCAGCTCAGTCCATCCCGGGGTGTACAGTATTTTTGTCTGTGCATCGCCCCCGTCTCCCAATCTGTCCCGGGACAGTTGCTTTGGTGATTCAGGCGGCCCGCTCGTCTGGCAGGATCCGCAGGCCAGCAGTGATCCGGATTTTGGCTTGCGTCTGTTAGGGCTGGTGAGTTTTGGTGAAGGATGTGCCGGTAATCTGCCCGGCGTCTATACACAGGTGTCCACGTATCTTGACTGGATCGCTGCTGTCACAGGCAGTGATTTCACCCCTGCTTCGGCGCCTGTCTTTGCCGTGAATCCTTTTCTCAAGGACTACAGTAACGCCGGGCTGGAACAGTTTCGTGTAGAGAGCAGCGGCGGTGATGACAGTGGGGGCAGTTATTCGCTGATGGGCTTGCTTGGATTATTCGGTTTACTTCTCTGGCGTTTCCGGACCCAAGGCTGAGCACAAATCATTTCATTCCATTTCACCGGGCTTGATATTGCAGTCTGGCAGCCTATACTAGCTGCCTGCTGTAAGTTAGGGCCTAAAAAATGCAAGTTTCAGATTTTCACTTTGACCTTCCCGATGAACTGATTGCACGTTATCCGCAACCGGAGCGTTCATCCAGCCGACTGTTACAACTGGACGGTAACAGCGGTGATGTGTGGCATAAATCGTTTAGAGATGTGTTGGATCTGGTTCGTCCCGGAGACTTGCTGGTATTTAACAATACCCGGGTGATCCCGGCCCGTCTGTTTGGCCGTAAAGCCAGCGGCGGTAAGCTGGAAGTGCTGGTTGAGCGCCTGCTCGACGATAAGAGTATTCTGGCGCATGTTCGGGCCTCGAAAGCACCCAAACCGGGGACGCAACTGTTGTTAGGCGAAAACGATGAGTTTGAAGCCGAAATGGTTGCCCGCCATGATGCCTTGTTTGAAATTCGCTTCAACAGCGCGCTGACCGTACTGGAGATTCTGGAACAGGTTGGCCACATGCCTTTGCCCCCTTATATCGACCGTCCGGACGAAGAAGCCGACAAAGAGCGCTATCAAACGGTTTATAATGCAAAACCGGGCGCTGTGGCTGCCCCGACAGCCGGACTGCACTTTGACGAACAACTCTTGGCGGATATCCGCGCCAAAGGCGCTGAGTTGGCCTTTGTGACCTTACACGTCGGTGCCGGTACCTTCCAACCTGTCCGTGTGGATAATATTCATGACCACCATATGCATGCGGAATATGTGGAAGTGCCGCAAGAGGTGGTCGATGCGATTCATGCGACACGTGCCCGAGGCGGCCGGGTGATTGCCGTGGGCACCACCTCGGTTCGCTCGCTGGAAAGTGCCGCTCAGGATGCTTTGAAAAACGGTACTGATCTGGTGCCTTTTTTTGGCGATACGGACATTTTCATCTTCCCCGGATACGAGTTCCAGCTGGTGGACGTGCTGATCACCAACTTCCACCTGCCGGAATCCACCCTGATCATGCTGGTGAGTGCGTTTGCCGGTTATGAAAATACCATGGGTGCTTATCAGCAGGCGGTTGAACACAGTTACCGTTTCTTCAGCTATGGTGATTCGATGTTTATCACCCGTCGTCAGGACTGAACGGGCTGAACTGGACAAGTGTCCCACTTTTGGGCGTGAATGCAGGTATGACCGCCCGAATCACTGAACTATTACTCAATATCACTGTCTGGTCTTGGGCCGGACAGTTCGCGATCCTGATTGGTCGGGAGCGCTGTGCATCAGGCGAAGGGCCTTTTGCATCTATTTAACGTCAGATTGTTTCTCTGGCTTTTGGAGGCTTTGTGAAATTTGAATTAGATAAAACCCAGGGGCGTGCGCGTCGCGGTCGTCTGGTCTTTGAGCGCGGTACGGTAGAAACGCCGGCATTCATGCCGGTGGGCACTTACGGCACCGTCAAGGGGATGACGCCGGAAGAAGTCAAAGACACAGGCGCACAGATTCTGCTGGGGAATACCTTCCACCTGTGGCTGCGCCCGGGTCAGGAAGTAATGAAACTGCACGGCGATCTGCATGATTTCATGCAGTGGCAAGGCCCGATTCTGACCGATTCAGGCGGCTTCCAGGTGTTCAGCCTGGGTGATATCCGTAAAATCACTGAAGAAGGGGTGCATTTCCGTAATCCGGTCAACGGCGACAAGATTTTCATGGATGCCGAGAAATCGATGGAAATTCAGTACGATCTGGGCTCAGACATCGTGATGATTTTCGACGAATGTACGCCGTATCCGGCTACCCATGATGAAGCCAAGACATCGATGGAAATGTCACTGCGCTGGGCAAAACGCAGCCGCAACCATTTCGATAAAATGGGCAATAAAAATGCGCTGTTCGGCATTGTCCAGGGCAGTGTCTATGAAGATCTGCGTGACGTCTCAATCAAAGGCCTGACAGAGATCGGCTTTGATGGCTACGCTGTGGGCGGTCTGGCCGTTGGCGAGCCGAAAGAAGATATGCACCGTGTGCTGGAGCATACGTGTCCGCAACTGCCGGAAGATAAGCCGCGTTACCTGATGGGTGTCGGTAAACCTGAAGACCTGGTTGAAGGGGTACGCCGCGGTATCGACATGTTCGACTGTGTGATGCCAACCCGGAATGCCCGTAACGGCCACCTGTTTGTGACCGGGGGTGTGATCAAGATCCGTAATGCGAAACATAAAACCGATACAAGCCCACTGGATCCGCACTGTGACTGTTACACTTGTCGCAATTACTCGAAGGCGTATCTGTACCACCTGGATAAATGTAATGAAATTTTGGGGGCACGCCTTAATACAATCCATAACTTACGCTACTATCAGCGTTTGATGGAAAGCATTCGTCAGGCGATTGAAGAAGATCGTTTCGACGCATTCGTAGAAGAGTTCTACGCGCGCCGGGACCGCGAAGTTCCACCATTAAAAAACGTTTAACAATAACGAGGACGTGAATAAATGAGTCTTTTTATTTCTCAGGCACATGCAGCAGCAGAAGGCGCTCCACAAGGTGGCGGCATGCAGCTGTTTATCATGCTGGCTCTGTTTGCTGTAATTTTCTACTTTATGATCTACCGTCCGCAGGCCAAGCGGGTGAAAGAGCACAAGAACCTGATGTCTTCCATGGGCAAAGGTGATGAAGTGCTGACCAACGGCGGCCTGGTGGGTAAGATCACCAAAGTTTCAGCGGAAAATGACTACATTGTGATCGCTCTGAACGACACAACTGAAGTTACCATCAAAAAGGATTTTGTTTCTGCCGTGCTGCCAAAGGGCACAATGAAATCACTGTAATCTATGGCTTTGAAGGATCTTCTCAGTGTTAAACCGGTATCCCTTGTGGAAGAACCTGATGGTAGTGTTCGCACTGCTGATCGGTTTGCTCTATGCACTTCCCAATGTGTTCGGTGAAGATCCAGCAATCCAAATCTCCGGGGCGCGTGGCGCCTCGGTAGACATGGCCACGCTGGATAAAGTTACCGAGCAGCTTAATCAAGATAAACTCTCCTACAAATCTGTCGCATTCGAAAACGGGGCTATTCTGGTCCGCTTCCAAGACACTGAGACACAAATCAGTGCCCGCGATTTAATGAATCAATCTCTTGGCGACAATTATGTTGTTGCTTTGAATCTGGCACCTTCAACGCCAGCCTGGCTGGAAAGCCTGGGCGCTTCCCCGATGAAACTTGGTCTTGACCTGCGCGGCGGTGTGCACTTCCTGATGGAAGTGGATATGGATGCAGCCATGGACAAGCTGCTGGGCCAGCAGGAAGACACTTTCCGTACCGAGCTGCGTGAAGCCCGTATTCGCTACCGTGCCATTTCGGTCAAAGACAATGGGGTGGAGATCCGTCTTCGTAACGACGAACAGGTACAGGAAGCCAAACGGACGCTGTCGGCTTCGCACCCGGACATGCTGTTCGCTGAAGGCAGTGGCTTTGCACTCACCGCCAGCTTTACAGAAGCGCGGATGCAGGAAATTCGTAATTATGCGGTGGCCCAGAACATTACGATTCTGCGAAACCGGGTGAACGAACTGGGTGTCGCAGAGCCACTGGTTCAGCGTCAGGGCGCAAACCGCATTGTTGTTGAACTGCCGGGCGTACAGGATACAGCGCGGGCTAAAGAAATTCTGGGTGCGACTGCAACTCTGGAATTCCGTGAAGTGGACACCAATGTGGATCTGGCTGCCGCCGCTGCAGGCCGCGTACCACCGGGCAGTGAAGTGAAAACTTCTCGTGACGGTAATCCTGTGGTGCTGAAAAAGCGGGTGATCCTCGAAGGCTCACACATTACCGATTCCACATCCAGTAATGACGAATATGGTCGCCCGCAGGTGAACATCAAGCTGGACAGTGAAGGCGGTAATAAAATGACTGCTTTCTCCCGCAATAACGTGGGTAAGCTGATGGCAACGCTGTTCATTGAATATAAAGACAGCGGCAAGCGTTCCCCGGCGGGCAAAGTGATTCTGGAAAAACACGAAGAAGTGATTAACCAGGCAACGATTCAGACTGCGCTGGGTCGTGATTTCCGAATCACAGGCATCGACAGTCAGGCAGAAGCGCACAATCTGGCCCTGCTGTTGCGTGCCGGTGCACTGATCGCGCCAATCTCCATTGTGGAAGAGCGGACGATTGGTCCTTCTATGGGGCAGCAGAACATCGACATGGGGATCCAGGCCTGTATCTGGGGCATGGTCGCCGTGATGTTGTTCACTTTGCTGTACTACCGCAAGTTCGGCCTGGTTGCCAACCTGGCCCTGGCAATGAACCTGGTCTTGATCATTGGCGTGATGTCGATGATTCCGGGCGCCACGATGACGCTGCCTGGTATTGCCGGTATCGTCCTGACCGTGGGGATGGCGGTGGATGCCAACGTGCTGATCTTTGAGCGGATTCGTGAGGAATTACGCGATGGCCGTAGTCCGCAGCAGGCGATCCAGCAAGGGTACGCCAATGCATTCAGCACTATCGCGGATGCCAATATCACCACGCTGATCACCGCGATTATTTTGTTTGCGGTCGGTACAGGGGCGATCAAGGGCTTCGCGGTGACGCTGTCTATCGGTATTCTGACCTCTATGTTTACGGCTATCGTCGGCACCCGTATGTTGGTGAACCTGATGTATGGCGGTAAGCGCATCGATAAATTGTCGATCTAAGGAGACGCTGACATGTTTCAAATAATGAAAGCGGATAAAGTGATCGACTTTATGCGCTGGTCGAAACTGGCCTTTGTGCTGTCTGCCGTGATGATCATTGCTTCCATTTCTGTTGTCCTGACCAAGGGCATGAACTGGGGGCTGGATTTCACCGGCGGTACGCTGATTGAAGTCGGGTTCGAGCAACCTGCGGATTTGGCGCAGATTCGTGATTCTCTGGAAGTGGCCGGTTTTGGTGATGCCATCGTGCAGAACTTCGGAACAGCCCGTGATGTGATGGTACGTCTCCAGCCACGTGAAGGTGTCGCCGGTGAAACTCTGGGCAATCAGATCCTGGATGCGCTCCGTGAAGGGACCCATCAGAGTGTCGAAATGCGCCGGATTGAGTTTGTTGGCCCGAATGTCGGAGATGAACTGGCAGAAGCAGGCGGCCTGGCGATTCTGGTCTCACTGATCTGTATTTTGCTGTACGTATCGATGCGTTTTGAGTGGCGTTTGGCTGCCGGGGCAGTGTTGTCTCTGGCCCATGATGTCATTATCACGATTGGTATTTTTTCACTGCTGCAAATCGAGGTCGATCTGACGATCGTGGCAGCCTTGCTGACTGTTGTCGGTTATTCACTCAACGATACCATAGTCGTGTTTGACCGTATTCGTGAGAATTTCCGTAAGATGCGCAAAGGCGGCCCGGCTGAGGTGATGGATCATTCCATCACGCAAACGCTGAGCCGTACCCTGATCACGTCAGGTACCACCTTGTTTGTGGTCATCGCCTTGTTTATGAAAGGCGGCACCATGATTCACGGGTTTGCCACAGCACTGTTAATCGGTATTACCGTCGGTACCTATTCTTCTATCTATGTCGCTTCGGCACTGGCGCTGAAACTGGGGATTACCCGTGAGCACCTGATGCCACCTAAAGTGGAAAAAGAAGGTGAAGAATTCGACGCCATGCCGTAATGGCGATTGGGGGCGGGTGAAATTCTGCCCTTAAATCTTGGCTGAAGACGTAAAAAAGCCCCGGCAACCAGGTTGCCGGGGCTTTTTCAGATTCTCAGCGAGACACTTATTTTTTCAGCGCTTCGCTACCGTGTTCACGGATTTTCGCCAGCATAGGCTTCACGACACGAACATTACCCGCGACGATGTTGCCAGAAGCCAGGTAGTTCGTGTTCCCGGTAAAGTCAGTACAGATCGCGCCTGCTTCACGGGCAATCAGTTCACCGGCTGCCATTTCCCAAGGTTTCTGACTCAGCTTGAACACACCGTCTACGCGGCCGGCGGCCAGATAGCACAGATCCAGCGCAGTCGAGCCGGACAGACGAATGTCATCGCACTCAACAAACATGGCCTGCTGGATTTTAGTGTAGCTTTCGGCGTGTTGCTTGGCGGTGAAAGGCAGGCTGCTTGCCAGAACCGTACCAGCCAGGTTACGTGGCTGAGAGGCACGGATGCGCTGGCTGTTCAGCTGTGCGCCAGAACCGCGGGTTGCGGTGAACAGTTCGTTACGGGCTGGATCGTAGACGGCGGCAACTTCAGTGCGGCCACGCATACGCAGGGCAACTGAAATGGCATAGTGCGGGATACCGCGGGCGAAGTTATTGGTGCCATCCACTGGGTCGATGATCCATTGGCATTCTTTGTCGCGGCCTTCTTTGGTGCCGGACTCTGCACCCACGATGCAGTGATCAGGATAAGACTTCAGAATGGTATCGATGATGATAGCTTCTGCTTCGTGATCGATATTGGTGACAACGTCGTTGCCTTTTTTATTGACTTCAATGCCTTGCGGTTTTTCTAAAGACTTAGCGACATGATCACCGGCTTTACGGACAGCACGGATCGCGATATTGAGCATCGGATGCATAGGATCTTCCCAACGGATGTTAAAGAACTAAAAAGCGGCGGCGAGTATATCAGAGCCTGAGCAAAAAGGAAGTGGTTATTTTTTGTTCGGTTCAGGCCGGGAGCGGACTGCCAAGCTCGGCTTACAATGTTTTCCCCACTTTACAGAAGGCTGTGCTAAAATCCCCCGGTTTTGAAATCAGAGTTGGAAAACAGGCTGTCATGTTAGATCAAATCCGCGTGGTGCTGGTAGGCACATCACATTCAGGCAACATCGGCTCAGCGGCACGAGCAATGAAAGTGATGGGGCTGAGTCAGCTTGTTCTGGTTGAACCTGCTTGTGAGATTGATGGTCAGGCGATCGCACTGGCAGCCGGTGCGGCCGATATCGTCGAAAATGCCCGCATTGTCAGCACGCTGGATGAGGCCATTGCTGATTGTGGTCTGGTGGTCGGCTCAAGCGCCCGTTCCCGTAGTCTGGAGTGGCCGCAGCTCAATCCCCGCGAGTGTGGGATTAAAACGATTCAGGAAGTGCCGGCGCATCCGGTTGCTTTGCTGTTTGGCCGTGAACGGACGGGGTTGACCAACGAAGAGATGCAAAAGTGTCATTGCCACGTGTATATTCCCGCGAACCCGGAATACAGTTCGCTGAACCTGGCGATGGCGGTGCAGACGATCAGTTATGAAGTGCGCATGGCCTATCTGGATAAGGAAGCTCAAGCGTTTCCTGCCGATGACAGTTTGCCTGAGTACCCGCGTACCATGGAACTGGAAAAGTTCTTTGACCATTTGTACGACGTCATGGAACAGACTCAGTTCATCAGCAGCCGCTCCGGCATGGTGATGGCAAAATTACGGCGCCTGTTTGTGCGCGCCAGACCCGAAGAGCAGGAGCTGAATATCCTGCGCGGTGTGTTGTCATCAGTGCAAAAATCCCTCGCCGGACAGAAAAAGTAGTTGTTTAATGTACAGATAATGCCTGACTAAATTAGTCGGGTATATACTTGACCATTTTAGTCAGGTATGCGACACTGCTGCCATAGATTCGAGTAGGTAGCGGTGTGTTATGAGATTGACATCAAAAGGACGGTATGCAGTCACGGCCATGTTGGACGTTGCGCTGCATTCTCAGGAAGGTCCGGTGCCTCTGGCTGATATTTCAGAGCGCCAGGGGATTTCACTGTCTTATTTGGAGCAATTGTTTGCTCGTTTGCGTAAAGCCGGCCTGGTGGCCAGCGTGCGTGGTCCGGGTGGTGGTTACCGACTGGGCGAAGAGGCACATCAGATTGCTGTCGGTACTGTGATCGCGGCCGTCGACGAATCGGTCGATGCCATGAAGTGCCACGGCAAAGGGGATTGTCAGGGCGGCGTTCGCTGTCTGACTCACACCCTGTGGCACGACCTCAGCGCGCGCATCAGTGACTTTCTGAACAATATTACGCTCGGTGAACTGATGCAGGACAACGACGTGCTGACTGTGTCAGACCGTCAGGACCAGCGCCTTCAGAAGTCGTCTTTTGGACATAAGAATACACACGACAGCGCCACTATAGGTGTCGATGTTCGCTCCTAGCGCCCAGCGGCCCGTGTTTTTGGAGATGAAGATGAAATTGCCAATATATTTAGATTATTCCGCTACTTGCCCTGTAGATCCCCGTGTTGCCGAGAAAATGGTGCAATGCATGACAATGGACGGTAACTTCGGTAACCCGGCTTCCCGTTCCCACCGTTTTGGCTGGCAGGCTGAAGAAGCGGTTGATAATGCCCGTGAGCAAGTGGCAGACCTGCTGAATGCGGACCCACGTGAGATCGTGTTCACCTCAGGTGCAACAGAATCTGATAACTTGGCGATCAAAGGGATTGCGCACTTCTACGGTAAAAAAGGTAAGCACATCATTACCTGCAAAACAGAACACAAAGCGGTTCTGGATCCTTGCCGTCAACTGGAGCGTGAAGGCTACGAGGTGACTTACCTGGAGCCGGAGTCAAACGGTCTGATCGATTTGGCGAAGCTGCGTGACGCCATCCGCGAAGACACCATCCTTGTTTCCATTATGCATGTGAACAACGAAATCGGTGTGATTCAGGACATTACCGCGATTGGTGAAATCTGCCGCGAACGTGGCGTATTCTTCCATGTGGATGCTGCTCAGTCTGCCGGTAAACTGCCGATTGATGTGCAGGAAATGAAAGTAGATCTGATTTCCCTGTCTGCGCACAAAATTTACGGCCCGAAAGGGATTGGTGCCCTGTACGTGCGTCGTAAACCACGTATCCGCCTGGAAGCACAAATGCACGGTGGCGGCCATGAACGTGGTATGCGTTCCGGTACTCTGGCCACGCATCAAATCGTCGGTATGGGCGAAGCCTTCCGTATCGCGAAAGAAGAAATGGATCTGGACCGTCAGCATGCGCTGGCTCTGCGTAACCGCTTGCTGGACGGTGTAAAAGACATTGAAGCGATGACTGTCAACGGTGATCTGGAGCAACGTGTTCCGAACAACCTGAACATCAGCTTTGCGTTTGTTGAAGGTGAGTCCCTGCTGATGGCGCTGAAAGATCTGGCGGTTTCGTCCGGTTCAGCCTGTACATCGGCCAGTCTGGAGCCTTCGTACGTTCTGCGTGCGTTGGGTCTGAATGATGAGTTGGCACACAGTTCAATCCGCTTCTCTTTTGGTCGATTCACGACAGAAGAAGAAGTAGACTACGCAATTTCGCAAATCCGTACCGCAGTCGACAAACTGCGTGAGATGTCACCGCTTTGGGATATGTACAAAGAGGGAATCGACCTGAACACAGTTGAGTGGGCACACCACTAAGTTGCGGTCTTCACGAATTCGAGGAAATTACCATGGCATACAGTGACAAAGTAATTGATCATTATGAGAACCCGCGGAACGTGGGCTCATTTGACAAAGATGACAAAAATATCGGTAGCGGTATGGTTGGCGCGCCGGCATGTGGCGACGTAATGAAACTGCAAATCAAAGTGTCTGATGAAGGCATTATTGAAGATGCACGTTTTAAAACCTACGGCTGCGGTTCTGCTATCGCATCCAGCTCACTCATCACTGAGTGGGTGAAAGGGAAAACCCTGGACGAAGCAGCATCGATCAAAAACTCAGCGATTGCAGAAGAACTTGAGCTGCCACCGGTGAAGGTGCACTGCTCAATTCTGGCTGAAGACGCCATTAAAGCCGCTGTTAGCGATTACAAAAAGAAACATCAAAGCAATTAATGAAATAAGGGTTGTTGTTCATGGCCATTACCATCACTGAAACTGCAGCGAGCCGTGTGTCGGCTTTCCTGGAAAATCGGGGCAAAGGTTTAGGCCTGCGCTTGGGTGTCCGAACATCAGGATGCTCTGGTATGGCCTATGTCCTTGAGTTCGTTGATGATCTCAACGAAGGCGATGAGGTCTTTGAGCAATTCGGCGTCAAAGTGATCGTCGATGCCAAAAGCCTGGTTTACCTGGAAGGGACAGAGCTGGATTTCGTCAAAGAAGGACTGAATGAAGGTTTCCAATTTAACAACCCGAACGTGTCTAGCGAATGTGGTTGTGGTGAAAGCTTCAACGTTTAATACTCGCTGACGGCGAGACATTGCCTGGGCGCGAGCATTCTGCTTCGCGCCTCTTGCTTGTAAACCGATATCAGACGCCCTATGAATCATTTCGAACTATTCGGCCTGCCTTTCCAGTTTGAACTGGATGCGAGCCTTCTTGCCACACGTTTCCGCGACCTGCAGCGACGTTTTCATCCGGATAATTTTGCGACAGCTTCTGAGCGTGATCGCCTGATGGCCGTTCAAAAAGCCGCGCACATCAATGACGCATTCCAGACCCTGAAAAACCCGGTGACGCGTGCTGAGTATATGCTGGCGGAAAACGGCGTTGATATTCGCGCCGAGCAGCAGACCTTGCAGGATCCTGAATTTCTGATGCAGCAAATGGAGCTGCGTGAAGCCCTTGAAGAGATCCCTTCCGCTGAGGACCCTGAGTCAGCTCTGTTTGATTTTGATCAGCAGGCGGTTCGTTTGCACAAAGCACAACTCAGCGAGTTAAAACAGTTGCTGGAAGCCGGCGAGTGGGAACCAGCAGCAGACGCAGTACGTAAACTCAAATTCATCGAAAAGCTGCGAGTCGAGGTCGAACGTCTGGAAGAGACGCTGTTCGACTGATTTTATTTACTTACCAGCTAAAAGCCCACAGGAAGGACAATGGCACTGTTACAGATTGCTGAACCGGGTCAAAGCGCTGCACCGCACGAACACAAACTGGCGGTGGGTATTGACCTGGGAACCACCAACTCTCTCGTTGCTGCTGTACGTAGTGGCGTAGCAGAAACCCTGCCCGACGCGCAAGGCAAGTCAATTCTGCCTTCTGTTGTTCATTATGATGAGCAAAGCATTCTCGTTGGCGACGAAGCTAAAAAACTGGCTCAGCAGGATCCTGCAAATACCATCATTTCCGTAAAACGCATGATGGGACGTTCGCTGACCGATATTGAGCAGCGTTACCCGAATTTGCCATATCAGTTTGAAGCATCCGAATCAGGTTTACCGCAACTGCTGACTCGCCGCGGTAAGGTCAATCCGGTTCAGGTGTCTGCGGATATTCTGAAAACCCTGACTGAGCGTGCGAAAGCAACCTTGGGCGGCGATCTGGAAGGTGTGGTGATCACGGTGCCGGCCTACTTTGACGATGCCCAGCGTGCCGGCACCAAAGATGCAGCGGCATTGGCCAATCTGAAAGTCTTGCGCTTACTGAACGAGCCGACTGCAGCCGCCATTGCCTATGGTCTGGACTCTGGTCAGGAAGGTGTCATTGCTGTTTATGATTTGGGCGGCGGCACCTTCGATATCTCGATTTTACGTTTGTCGAAAGGCGTATTTGAAGTGCTGGCAACCGGTGGTGATACGGCACTGGGGGGAGATGACTTCGATCATCTGCTGGCAGACTGGATTCTGGCACAAAGTGGCCACAGCGACATCCTGACGGCGTCTGAGCGCCGCGCATTGCAGGATGTGGCCACAGACGCCAAAGTGGCGCTGACTGACAGTGACAGTGCGGAGATTGACGTGCTGGGCTGGCAGGGACACATCACCCGGGCTCAGTTTGAAGCCCTGATTCAGCCGCTGGTGAAAAAGACACTGATGTCTTGTCGCCGTGCGGTGAAAGATGCGGGAATTGAACTCGATGAAGTGATTGAAACTGTGATGGTTGGCGGTTCAACGCGTGTCCCTCTGGTGCGTGAGATGGTGGGGGGATTCTTTGGTAAAACCCCGCTGACATCGATTGACCCTGATAAAGTGGTTGCTATCGGTGCCGCCATTCAGGCCGATATTCTGGCCGGTAATAAACCTGATTCTGAAATGCTGCTGCTGGATGTGATTCCCTTGTCTCTGGGCATTGAAACCATGGGCGGTATGATCGAGAAAATCATTCCGCGCAACACAACAATTCCGGTGGCTCGGGCCCAGGAATTCACCACCTTTAAAGATGGTCAGACGGCCATGTCTGTGCACGTGGTGCAAGGTGAGCGGGAAATGGTGGCAGATTGCCGCTCTCTGGCTCGCTTTACGCTGCGGGGGATTCCTGCCATGGCCGCAGGCGCGGCACATGTGCGTGTCACTTATCAGGTGGATGCGGACGGGCTGTTGTCGGTCACCGCAATGGAAAAAAGTTCCGGTGTGCAATCTTCCATTCAGGTCAAGCCGTCTTACGGTTTGAGCGATGATGAGATCGCCAATATGATTCGCGATTCGATGACACACGCGCGTGAAGACAAAGATGCCAGGGCGCTGGCGGAACAGCGCGTCGAAGCGGATCGGGTGCTGGAAGGCCTGATTGCGGCGCTGGCGGCTGATGGTGAGACGCTGCTGTCGAAAGAAGAGCGCGAAGCATTGGAAGCGACCATGATGGAGCTGGTTCAATTGCGTCAGGGTGAAGACCCGCGTGCAATTGAAGCTGGTATTAAGAAAACTGATAAAGCAAGCCAGGAATTTGCCGCACGCCGGATGGATAAATCCATTCGCGAGGCACTGGCCGGTCAATCGATTGATGAGGTTTAGGCATGCCTAAAATTGTTGTATTACCCCACGAAGAACTTTGCCCAGAGGGCGCAGTGCTGGAAGCAGCGAGTGGCGAAACTGTGCTGGATGTGGCACTGCGAAACGGCATTGGTATTGAGCATGCCTGTGAAAAATCCTGTGCCTGCACAACCTGTCACGTCATTATCCGTGAAGGGTTTGATTCACTGAACGAAAGTGAAGAACTGGAAGATGACATGCTGGATAAGGCGTGGGGGCTGGAACCTGAGTCCCGTCTGGGCTGTCAGGCCAGAGTTGCCGATGAAGATCTGGTGGTTGAAATTCCTCGCTACACCATCAATCTGGCCAGCGAAAACCATTAATCAGCAAGCCCGTTACCCTTTGGTGGCGGGCTTGCTACACTTTGAATACTTTCTGTTTGCAATGGGGCAGGTGCATCATGGGACTGAAGTGGATTGATTCCAGAGACATTGCCATCGCCTTGCTGGAAGAGCATCCGGATGTTGACCCGCAAAGCATTCATTTTGTTGAGTTACGGGACTGGATTCTGGCGCTGGACGAGTTTGATGATGACCCGAACCACTGCGGGGAAAAAGTATTGGAAGCGGTGCAATTGTGCTGGATGGAAGAGAAGGACTGAGTGGATATTTGTGAATAGTCGATCATTCTCTTAATCTTGTGGTAAATGCCTTGTTTATTTGCTTATTTGACGGCAAGGTAAACCAATCGCTTTGATATGTGAGTGACAGCCAATAAATTGTCTGCACTGACAAAACGAAATGGCGGACCAAAAGGTCCGCTTTGTTGTATTTTCGCATTGCTTCACTTGAAATTGCGCATTCATGCACCATAAACACAGTCAATTCAGTGTGACTGGATGCGAACGATGGCCGCTCAGGCACAGGTAGCCGAAGGACAGAATCCGGTTGTCTGCAAGTCATAAGCATGCCGCCTGTACGAGCTGTGAGTGCTTGTTGGGCATATACTCAAGGAGTTTTACATGTCTTCTACTATGTCAGTATTTCTGACTCAAGACGCTGCTGCCGAGCAGTGGGGTGAAAATGCACTGGTCTCTTACGGTGAGAACGGTGCTCAGATCCATGTGACCAATGACGATGTGCTGAATCTGATTCAGCGTGCTGGCCGGACGCTGGACGGTCAGGGGATTAAGCAGGTCGCGCTGAGCGGTGATGAATGGGATCTGGAAACCATCTGGTCTTTCATTCAGGGGCACCGTAATGCCAAGCCGGGCAACAGTGTCAGCTGGCCTGAGCTGGATGACGAAGATGAAGCGGAATTGCAGGCGCGTCTGACCGCAACCAACTGGGTTCGCGATATCATCAACCAGAGTGCCGAAGTGGTGAATCCTTCGCATCTGGCCAACCGTGCTGGTGAATTCATTAAATCCCTGGCCCCGGATCATGTCAGCTACAAGGTGCTCAAAGGCAACGATCTGCTGGATGAAGGCTGGGTTGGCATTCATACCGTTGGCCGGGGTTCAGAGCGCTCTCCTGCCATGCTTATTCTTGATTACAACCCAAGCGGTGACGCTGAAGCACCGGTTGCGGCGTGTCTGGTTGGCAAAGGGATTACCTTCGATTCCGGCGGTTACAGCATGAAGCCGTCTGAAGGCATGGCCGCGATGAAAGCGGACATGGGCGGCTCGGCAATGGCAACTGGCGGTCTGGCATTAGCCATTGCCCGCGGCGTGCAAAAGCGTATGAAGTTGATCCTGTGCTGTGCAGAAAACATGGTCTCGGGTCGTGCTTTCAAACTGGGCGATATCATTACGTACAAGAATGGCAAAACGGTTGAGATCCTCAACACAGATGCTGAAGGCCGCCTGGTGCTGGCCGATGGTTTGATTTATGCCAGCGCGCAAAAACCGGATCTGATCATTGACTGTGCAACCCTGACCGGTGCCGCGAAGAATGCTCTGGGGAATGATTACCATGCCTTGTTCAGCTTTGATCACAGCATGGCGCAGAAAGCACTGATTGCTGCCAGTGAAGAGCACGAAGGTTTGTGGCCACTGCCGCTGGGTGAACACCACCGCCGCATGATGCCATCGAGCTTTGCTGATCTGGCCAATATCTCAAGCGGCGACTTCACGCCGGGGGCCAGTACAGCGGCGGCTTTCCTGTCTTACTTTGTTGAAGATTATAAAAAAGGCTGGCTGCATTTTGACTGCAGCGGTACCTACCGTAAATCGGCCAGCGATAAGTGGGGCGTGGGCGCCACGGGCATGGGTGTACGCACACTGGCCAACATTCTGGCTCAGGATTAATTTCATTCTTCGCTTTAATTTTACGCACAACAGTTCACGCTGTTGTGCGTTTTCAACTTAGGGAACACAACGATGCTTACCGTATTACTTTCCGCAGAGCCGAATCAGGGCGTTTGGGGTGATAAAGCGCTGGTCTCCTACCAGCAGGACAGCGTGGTGATTCATTATCAGGATGATTTTGTCCTGCGCCGCATTCAGCAGGCGGCTCGTCAGCTTTCTGCCCAAGGTGCGACTGAGGTCAGTCTGAGTGGTGAAGGCTGGAGCTACGAGCGCCAGTGGGCGTTTTATTGTGGCTTTGCCGCAACACGCAAACCGGTGGCAGTGCAGTGGGCTTCTATGGATGAAGACGAGCTGGAACTGCTGAACGCACGTCGTCGCAGTGCAGACTGGGTGCGTCAGGTTGTGAATGCAACGCCGGAAGACATGTACCCGGAAAAACTGGCGCAGGAGGCGATCAGCTTCCTGAAAAGTGTGGCCGGTAATCACATCAGTCACGAAGTGCTGGTTGGCGACGAACTGCTGGCTGAAGGCTGGATTGGCACGCATAGTGTAGGGCGTGCAAGCAGCCGTCCGCCTGTAATGCTGACACTGGATTTTAACCCAACGGGTGATCCTGACGCGCCTGTACATGCCTGCCTGGTTGGTAAAGGGATTACGTTCGACTCCGGTGGTTACAGCATCAAGTCGAGTGCTGGCATGGTGGCGATGAAATGCGACATGGGCGGCGCAGCCACAGTGACGGCTGCGCTGGCTTATGCCATTGAACAAGGCCTGAAAAAGCGCGTGAAACTGGTCCTGTGCTGTGCCGAAAATATGGTGGCCGGTAATGCTTACAAGCTGGGCGATATTCTGACCTATAAGAACGGTCTGACGGTGGAAGTGGTCAATACCGATGCGGAAGGACGTCTGGTTTTGGCTGATGGTTTGATCAAAGCCGGTGAAATGAAGGCGCCGCTGATCATTGATGCCGCGACGCTGACCGGTGCTGCCATGATGGCAGTGGGCCAGGATTATAACGCTATCTTCTCATTGCAGCCTGAACTGCTGCGCAAAGCACAGCAGCTGTCTGAGCTGGTCAACGAGCCGGCATGGCCGCTTCCGTTGCAAAAATGGCATCAGAATTACTGCCCCTCTGATTACGCTGATACCGCTAACAGTCGCCCTGTAAAAGGCGGTGGGATGGGCGGTGCGTCAAATGCTGCCGCCTTCCTGTCCCGCTTTGTCAGTGATGACAGCCGCTGGATTCATTTTGATCTGGCTTCCTGCTTCCGTGACGGTGCTGATGCGCGCTGGGCGGCGGGTGCGACTGGGCTTGGGGTGGCAAATATTGCCGCGTTGCTGTTACAGTAAGCACATTGGACAGGGAAACCTGACAGGCAGAAGTGAACTGAGTATAAGGAATATAATAATGACAATTGAACGTACCTTCTCGATTGTAAAACCCGATGCAGTCGGCCGTAATCAAATCGGTGCGATTTATCATCGTCTGGAAAGCGCGGGTCTGACGATTGTTGCGGCCAAAATGCTGCGTTTAACTGAGCAGCAGGCGCAGGGGTTCTATGCTGAGCACGAAGGCAAACCTTTTTATGCACCTTTGATTGAATTTATGACCTCTGGCCCGGTGATGGTCCAGGTGCTGGAAGGTGACAATGCCATTACGCGCTACCGTGAGCTGATGGGGAAGACCAACCCGGAAGAAGCGGCGTGCGGGACATTGCGCGCTGATTACGCAGAAAGCACTCGTCTGAATGCGGTACACGGTTCGGACAGCCCTGAGTCAGCGGCACGTGAGATTGCTTATTTCTTTTCCGATGATGAAATTTGTCCTCGCGACTGATTGATTCTCTGAAAGGCGATTACAACGGGAAGCAGATGCTTCCCGTTTTTTTCTCTGTCGCGTGAGATGGAGGAGCGGGCGGCTGTCGGCTAAGCTGTAATCAGCTGCTTCGCTGACGACCGACTGCAAAAGTGGAAACACGCCGCTAAAGTCTGTACAATTTCGCGCCTTGAATCTTCCCGCTATTTGGGGCCACCCTGGGTCAGCGTTCTCTGGCGTGCCGGGTGCAGGATCTGTCATTTTTTAGTGAGGCGACAACCGATGACGAATGCCAAAATCAATCTGCTGGATTTCGATCGCGAAGGACTGCGGCAGTATTTTGCCGAAGAGCTGGGCGAAAAAGCCTTCCGCGCGGATCAGATCATGAAGTGGATGTATCATTTCGGTTGTGATGACTTTGATCAAATGACCAACATCAATAAGAAGCTGCGCGAAAAACTTAAAGCTGTGGCTGAGATTCGTGCCCCTTATGTATCGGAAGCGCAATACTCGGCAGACGGCACAATCAAGTGGGCCATGCGTGTCGGCGATCAGGATGTGGAAACCGTGTACATTCCTGATGATGACCGTGCCACTCTGTGCGTGTCTTCCCAGGTGGGCTGTGCGCTGGACTGTAAATTCTGCTCCACTGCGCAGCAAGGGTTTAACCGGAACCTGAAAGTATCTGAAATTATCGGTCAGGTCTGGCGCGCGGCCAAAGAGATTGGTGTCGAGAAAGAAACGGGTCGCCGCCCGATCACCAACGTGGTCATGATGGGCATGGGCGAGCCGCTGCTGAACATGAAGAACCTGATCCCGTCACTGAAAATCATGCTCGACGATCTGGGCTTTGGTCTGTCGAAGCGCCGGGTCACTGTGTCAACGTCAGGTGTTGTGTCTGGTCTTGAGCAGATGATTGGTAAGATTGATGTGGCACTGGCGATTTCTCTGCACGCGGGGAATGACCAGCTGCGTTCTGAAATCATGCCGATTAACGACAAGTACAATATCGAGACTTTCCTGGATGTGGTCCGTCGTTATATTGCTTCGTCGAATGCCAACCGTGGCAAAGTCACCGTGGAATACATACTGCTGGATCATGTGAACGATGGTATGGAGCACGCGCGGGAACTGGCGCACACACTGAAAGACACCCCGGCGAAAATTAACCTGATCCCCTTCAATCCGTATCCGGGTTCACCTTATCGCAAGCCAAGCAATTCACGGATTGATCGCTTCATGAAAACACTCATGGAGTACGATTTCACTGTGACTGTGCGTAAAACGCGTGGTGATGATATTGACGCTGCCTGCGGACAATTGGTTGGCGATGTGATTGACCGCACAAAACGGACCATGGCAAAACAAGCGAAAGGGGAACCAATCCCGGTAAAAGCAGTCTGATAACAATTACATAAAGCTCGAAATGGATGTGAGCAAGGAGTTGTTATGGTACGCTGGACCCTGTATCCGATCACAAGCGGCTTTATAGCCGCTTGTTTGCTTGTGGGCTGTGTCACCATTGACCCGACAGCACAGGAACGCAGTGTGGATCCCATTGCTGTGGCGGATGCCAGAGTGACACTTGGACTCAGTTATCTGGAGCAAGGTCAGCGGCAGAGAGCCCAGCAAAATTTACAGAAAGCCTTAGACGTTGCGCCGGATCACCCCAGAGCACAACTTGCCATGGCACACTACTACCAGCAAGTGGGTGAAAACCGTTCAGCTGAAGCGCTCTATGTCCGAGCATTGCAATATTCCCCCAAAAATGGCGATGTGCTTAATAACTATGGTGTATTCTTGTGTAATGAAGCGCGGTTTGATGAAGCGGATAACGCCTTTATGCGTGCTGTTTTACAACCGGATTATTTTCAGGCTTCAGCGACGTATGAAAATGCGGCTTTGTGCAGCATAAAACAGGGTGATGCGACACAAGCTGCAGATTATTTCAGAAAAGCATTGGATCATGAGCCATACCGTCCGCTGTCGATGTTACAGCTGGCACGACTTGAACTGACTGACGGTGATTACCGGCAGGCCGAGGCCAGACTGGAGGCATTCAGTCGGCAATACGGAGAGACTGCTGACAGTCTTGTTCTTAAAATTCAGTCGTCACGCCAGAGCGGTCGCCTTGATCGAGTGGAAAAATATGCCGAATTGTTGCGACAACAATTTCCTGATTCTCAGCAATATCAGAATTATCTAGCCAATGAATACTGAACAGAATGAAGAACAAGTAACGGAAGACGTCATTCGTCCCGGAGACATGCTACGCCAGGCGCGTGAGCAGCTTGGCTATTCTCAGAAGGATGTAGCAAGCCGGCTGCGCTTGCGGATGTCTGTAATCGATGACATTGAAAACAACCGCTTTGATGAAGCTCAGATGGCCACCTTTACCCGTGGCTATGTCCGTTCGTATGCCAAATTTGTCGGCCTTGATGTGAACGAAGTCCTGAGCAAGCTGGAAAGCATTGGTCAGGGACAGCCGCAAGCCCAAACCATGCAAAGCTTTTCACGAAAAACCAAGCGTGAGAAACATGATAACCGTGTGATGGGGCTGACCTGGCTACTGGGGGCTGTAATCGTCGGTATGACCGCGGCCTGGTGGTGGCAGACAGAGCAGAAAACTGAAACGCCGGTTATCTCTGAGCAAGTCTCACCGGGCAATCCGCCGCTGGATGAGTCTCTGGCAGGCACAGTCGATGATATGGCGGAGACGCTCAATAACGAAGACGTGAGTGCGATTGCCGAAGGGGCCACGCAAGAGATGCCTGCTGACGAGCAGTACAGCGATGCTCCGACCGGTGATGATTTGCCGCTGAACACCTTTGATGACGCCTTAAATAATACCGTCAGCGAGGGTAATATCCCTGCGGACAGCGTGATTGATGATGACGGCAATGTGCTTTTTGATGAAGCCAATGAAGCACTGATAACCGACGCGACCTCGGTTGCGCAAGAAGCGCCAGCACCAGATCTGAAACTGACCTTCAACGGCGATTGCTGGATTGATATTCGTGATGCCAATGGCAAACAACTGGATACAGGTATCAAATCCAGCGGCGATGTCGTTGCGATTGATGGGCAGGCTCCGTTTAAGATAGTGCTCGGGGCGCCGAGTGTTGTTACAATGAGCTTCAAAGGTGAACCAGTTGATCTGAGCGGCTACCCGGCTGGCAGGGTCGCCAGGTTGAAGTTGCCGTTGTAAACAGAGAATGAAAGATGCATAACGAGTCTCCGATTAAACGTCGTCCTTCCACCCGAATTTATGTGGGTAAGGTGCCTATTGGTGATGGTGCACCGATTGCGGTGCAGTCAATGACCAATACCCGTACCACAGATGTGGCAGCGACAGTGGCACAAATCCGCGCACTGGAAAAAGTCGGTGCAGACATTGTCCGTGTTTCCGTACCCACCATGGATGCGGCTGAAGCTTTTAAAGCAATTAAGCAGCAGGTGAATCTGCCTTTGGTGGCTGATATTCATTTTGATTACCGCATTGCGTTAAAAGTGGCGGAATATGGCGTGGACTGTCTGCGCATCAACCCGGGCAATATCGGCCGCGAAGATCGTATCCGTGCTGTGGTGGATTGTGCCCGCGACAAGAATATCCCGATCCGTATCGGGGTAAACGGTGGCTCGCTGGAAAAAGATTTACAGCAGAAATACGGTGAACCGACGCCTGATGCACTGGTTGAATCAGCGATGCGTCATGTTGAGATCCTGGATCGCCTGAACTTCGATCAATTTAAAGTCAGTGTCAAAGCCTCTGACGTCTTTCTGGCGGTGGAGTCCTACCGCAGGCTGGCTAAGCAAATCAAACAACCTTTGCATCTGGGTATCACAGAAGCTGGTGGCGCGCGTGCCGGCGCGGTCAAATCGGCTGTTGGCCTGGGGATGCTGCTGGCTGAGGGGATTGGCGATACACTGCGTATCTCTTTGGCCGCTGATCCCATCGAAGAAATTAAAGTCGGCTTTGATATCCTGAAGTCTCTGCGTATTCGTTCCCGCGGGATTAACTTTATTGCCTGCCCAACCTGCTCACGTCAGGAATTTGATGTGATAGGTACAGTCAATGAGCTGGAACAACGCCTGGAAGATATCACTATCCCGATGGACGTGTCTGTCATTGGCTGTGTGGTGAACGGACCGGGCGAAGCCGAAGTGTCTCATATGGGCATAGCCGGCGGTAACCGCAAGAGCGCCTTCTATGAAGACGGTGTGCGCCAGAAAGAGCGCTTTGATAATGACAATGTGATTGATCAGCTGGAAACGAAAATTCGGGCAAAAGCGTCCATGATGGATCAGCGTAACCGGATTGACGTCATCGAAAAGTAAGCTTTTCTGTCTGACTTACCCCGAATCCTTCGGGGTAAGGTTCACAACGTCCTGCATAACTTATATATTCAGTTCTATTCATTCGAACTTAATCCCCATCGGTTAATTGAGAATCAACGTGGCGAAACAAATTCAAGCAATCCGAGGCATGAACGACTGCCTCCCAACTCAGTCTCCGCTTTGGCAGAAAGTGGAAAATACCGCAAAACAAGTGGTCAGCGCTTACGGGTACAATGAAATTCGTATGCCGATTGTCGAAATGACACATTTGTTCAAGCGTGCTATCGGTGAAGTGACCGATGTGGTTGAAAAGGAAATGTATACCTTTGAAGACCGTAATGGTGACAGTCTGACGCTACGCCCTGAAGGGACGGCCAGCTGTGTGCGTGCCGGTATTGAAAATGGCCTGCTGTACAACCAGGAACAGCGTTTGTGGTATATGGGCCCCATGTTTCGTCATGAACGTCCGCAAAAAGGCCGCTATCGCCAGTTCCACCAGTTTGGTGTAGAAGTATTTGGTATTGAAGGGCCGGATGTTGATGCGGAGCTGATCATGATGACGGCACGCTTGTGGCGTGAACTGGGCATTGATCAGCATGTACGCCTGGAGTTGAACTCTATCGGTTCTTCTGAAGCCCGTGCAGAATATCGCGATGCTTTGATCGCCTTTCTGGAACAGCATCTTGACGTGCTTGATGAAGACAGCAAGCGCCGGATGTACACCAACCCGCTGCGGGTGCTGGACACCAAAAATCAGGCCGTACAAGCCATTTTGATCGACGCCCCGAAGTTGTCTGACTATCTGGACGAGGATTCAAAAGCGCATTTTGCAGGTTTGTGTGAACTATTAGACGCTGCGGGTATCGAATACCAGGTAAATGAACGCCTTGTGCGTGGTTTGGATTATTATAACCGCACTGTTTTTGAGTGGATCACCGACAGCTTAGGTGCCCAGGGCACTGTCTGTGGTGGTGGCCGTTATGACGGTATGGTGGAACAGCTGGGCGGTAAACCGACCCAAGGTGTGGGCTTTGCGATGGGCCTGGAACGCCTGGTGCTGATGCTGGAAACGCTGGAACTTACGGACGTTCGCCGTCCTGTAGATGTCTACGTCGTGACAGCCGGTGAAGGGACACTGATGGCCGGCATGAAGCTGGCTGAAACCCTGCGCGAAGCCGTACCGGGACTGCGCGTGATGAATCACTTCGGTGGCGGTAATTTCAAGAAACAGTTTAAACGTGCTGATAACGTTGGTGCGATTGTTGCTCTGGTGCTGGGGGAGAACGAAATTGCAGAAGGGACTGTAGTTGTGAAGGATCTCCGTGGTGGTGAGCAGCAAACATTGGCTCAGGCAGAGGTTGCCGCGAAGCTGGCAGAATTGATTTAAGAGAGGACAGGACGTGGACGTCAATACCACAGAAGAGCAACAGATTGAATCCATTAAGGCATGGATGAAGGAAAACGGTAAAGCCGTTGTGCTTGGTGCCGTACTTGGCCTGGGCGGCCTGTATGGCTGGCGTTATTATCAGGGAGAAGTGCAGACGGCGAAGGAGCAAGCTTCTGAAGCCTATACTCAGGTTGTGCAGGCTCTGGACAGTGGCAGCGACGACGCTATCAGTCAGACTCAGACTTTTATCAAAGATAACTCAGGCAGCCAGTATGCGGTTTTGGCTGCATTGCAACTGGCCAAAGTGCAGGTTGAGAAAGGGGAACTGGACGCCGCTGCAGCGCAGTTAAACTGGGCTATCAGCCATACTGAGGATGTTGCTCTGCTGCCTGTGGCTCATACCCGTCTGGCGCGTATTCTGGCGGCTCAGCAGTCTTACGATAATGCACTGGCGGAGCTGGATAAAGTGAAAGCAGAAAGCTGGCAGGGCAAAGTAACTGAACTGCGCGGTGATATTTTATTGCAGAAAGGGGATAAATCAGGGGCTCGTGATGCTTATATCAGCGCACAGCAATTGGGTGCATCTCCGGCACTGCAGATTAAACTTGACGACCTGGCCCAGTAAAGGCGACAGAGTATGCGAAAGCTATTGAAGCAAGCTGTAGCGCTCGCTGTCGCTATTGGTGTATTGAGCGGCTGTGCCAGTGAAGAAGAAGCGGTGCAAATGGCCCCCCTTCCTGCGGTTGAAAACCAGTTCACGCCGGTTCAGGACTGGACACGCAATATTGATGAAGGCGTCCAGCATTATTACTCGCGTCTGTCTCCGGTGACGGGATACGGGAAATTGTTTGTTGCCAGCCGTGAAGGCAAGGTAGAAGCCTTGGATCCGGCAACAGGGAAGAGTGTGTGGGAACACGAGATCGCTGGCGGCGGCAATGCGAAGTTGTCTGGCGGTCTGACTGTGGCTTACAACAAAGTCTTTATCGGCAGTGAGAATGCTGAAGTCATTGCGTTGGATGCAGAAACCGGTGAACAAGCCTGGCGTGTTGACATTGATGGCGAAGTGCTGGCTAAACCTCTGGCGGATGAAGGCCTGCTGCTGGTGAACACCAGCCGCGGTATCCTGCAGGCTTTAGATGCCGAAACCGGAGCGTCCAAGTGGCAAATCAGCAGTGAAGTGCCCTCGTTGACGCTGCGGGGTGACAGCGCTCCTGTGTCTATTTCCGGCGGGGTATTCTGGGGACAGGCCAACGGCCGGCTGGCGGGGGCTTTCATCCGCAATGGCCAGCTGTTGTGGCAACAGCCGATTGGTCAGCCACAGGGCGCGACAGAAATTGACCGTCTGGTCGATGTTGATGCAGCCCCTGTGATTGAGGGGGATCGCCTGTATGCGGCCGGTTACAACGGCAATCTGGTCTCGATCGATCTGCGTAGTGGTCAGCAAGTGTGGAAACGCAACTACTCATCTGCCACTGACTTTGTGATCGACAGTGGGTTGCTGTTTCTGGTTACCGCAGAGGATCACCTGGTGGCCGTGGACATTCGCAGCGGCACAGAGCTGTGGCAAAATACTGAGCTGGCTCACCGCATCCTCAGTGCGCCTTCTGTGATCAATGGGAAGTTAGTGCTGGGTGACAGCCTGGGCTATCTGCATTGGCTGGATACCCGCACCGGTGAATTTCTTGCCCAGCAGCAAACCGATGGCAGCGGCATTGCTATTCCGCCATTAGCACTGTCAGATGGCTATCTGGTGGTGACCCGAGAAGGGAAATTGAGCAAAATGCATTTGCCTTAGTCACAGGCATATTCTGTGATAAGATTAACGCTTCGGCTCCTGTTTGTATTCACATCAGGGGCCGTTGTTATTCTACCCTTGACGTAGTGATTGTCGTTTGAGACAGACATTACTGTCATTCAGATGATGAAAAAGATAGAGGTAAACTCATTGTGATTCCTGTAGTTGCCCTTGTCGGGCGCCCGAACGTGGGTAAATCGACGTTGTTTAACCGTCTTACTCGCACCCGGGATGCGCTGGTCGCTGACTTTCCTGGCCTAACCAGGGATCGTAAGTACGGTCGAGCAGAGCTCGAAGAGAACGAATTCATTGTCATCGACACCGGCGGTATTGATGGCTCCGAGGAAGGTGTCGAGACCAAAATGGCGGAGCAATCGCTGACCGCCATTGAAGAAGCAGATGTTGTGCTGTTCCTGGTTGATGGCCGTGCTGGCCTGACCGCTTCGGATGAAGCCATTGCCAAGCACCTTCGCAGTCGTCAGAAGCCAACTTTTTTAGTTGTGAACAAGATTGACGGTATCGACGCTGACAGCGCCTGCGCGGATTTCTGGAAGCTGGGCGTGGATGATATGTATCAGATCGCTGCGGCGCAGAACCGTGGTGTGACAGCCTTGATGGAGCGTGCACTGGCACCTTTCGTTGAAGAATGGAAAGCACGGCAGGCCGAAGAAGACGACGGCTTTGTCGATATCGAAAGCCTGGATTCCGCTGATGCCATCGAAAAGGCGAACCTGACAGAAGAAGATGCGGAAGCTGCCTATAAGCGACTGCAGGAACAACCGATCAAGCTGGCGATTATCGGTCGTCCGAATGTGGGTAAATCGACCCTGACGAACCGGATCCTTGGTGAAGAGCGTGTTGTTGTTTACGATATGCCCGGTACCACGCGTGATTCGATTTACATTCCGATGGAACGTGACGGTCAGGAGTACGTGCTGATTGATACCGCAGGTGTCCGTCGCCGTAAGAACATGAACGAAGCGGTCGAGAAATTCTCAGTGATTCAGACGCTGAAAGCCGTTGAAGATGCCAACGTGGTGCTGCTGATCATTGATGCCCGTGAAAATATTTCGGATCAGGATTTGAGCCTGCTGGGTTTTGCGCTCAATTCCGGTCGTTCACTGGTCATTGCGGTCAACAAGTGGGACGGCCTGGATAACGAAGTCAAAGAGCGGGTGAAATCTGAGCTTGATCGCCGCCTTGGCTTTGTCGATTTTGCTCGAATCCACTTTATTTCTGCCCTGCACGGCACAGGGGTGGGCCATTTGTACGAATCAGTGAAGGAAGCGTACCAGTCTGCGACGAAGCGAATCAGTACCTCTCTGCTGACCCGTATTATGCAAATGGCACAGGATGACCACCAGCCGCCGATGATCCGCGGCCGTCGGGTGAAACTGAAATATGCACACGCAGGGGGCTATAACCCGCCAATCGTTGTGGTGCATGGCAATCAGGTGAACGACTTGCCGGGTTCTTATAAGCGTTATCTGATGAATTACTTCCGTAAGACATTGGATCTGATGGGAACACCGATCCGGATTCACTTCCATAACAGTGATAACCCATTTGGTAATGAGAAACGTCAGAAATTGACTGTGTCTCAGGAGCGGCAGCGTAAGCGCCTGACTAATGCCTTGAAGAACAGGGACCGCAACCAGTAAACACTCAGACCCGGCTGATAAAGCCGGGTTTTTTTTGATCATAAAAAGCAGCAGAGGATCATATTGCCGGGAAGCAGGGATCGATGAGCGAAGATTATCCTGCCGGCTGACTTGTTTTCGATCGTATCACTTTGCCACTAACCCCCTGTAAATACAGCACTGACAGACGAGTCAGCAATCGGATTTCCGATTTCCATATATGCTGGATCTTATCAAAATAAAACAAAAAACAAGATTTTTATTCTGTTTAAAATTCATATACAGAACATGTAACTTATGCTTTCGGGAACTGTATTGATAAATGTTCTTTTGGGAGGTGATCGCTGATCAGCTGGGACTTTGTCGTTGATCAAGCCTCTGTTGCCGATCTCTGCTATTGATACACTAAAGCCGATGACACTGATCTGAATCCCAGGAGCGTGCGATATGTCTCAACCACTTTGTCCGGAATGCCGGTTAAATCTTGTCTGGCAGTATCAAGGGTACTTTTGTCCTCACTGTGAACGCCGGGCGGTAAAGCAGGCCACTTGTCGCGATTGCGGACACCCCTTGGAAAGCCTGAATGCTTGCGGCGCTACCAGCTATTTCTGCGCGCACTGCAATGAGCTCAAGTCAAAATCGCAAGCGGTGATCTCTTTTACTCTGGCAGATAAAACCGCGAAATGATCCGTGACGACCAGTGCGAAAACTGATCTCAGATGGTTTTTCTCACTTTTTACGGTATGAACCATACTCATCTATAGCCAATTCTACTGATTTGATTTATTCTCATTTGCTAATAATTATCATTTGAGTGATCAGGAAAAGGATTCCGGTATGGATATGCAGCGTCCGCTGCTGACGGTCGACAAGCTGTCAGTGTCATTCACCATGGAGACAGGCATCGTTGATGCGGTAAAACAAGTCAGCTTCAGTATGCATCAGGGGCAGACCCTGGCACTGGTGGGAGAGTCCGGTTCGGGTAAATCCGTCACCTCTGGTGCTCTCATGGGGCTGCTGCCGAAAAATGCCTGGGTCGATCCCAGCAGCCAGATTCATTTTCAGGGAACGGATTTATTGTCGTTGCCAGAGCGCGTGCTGCGGGGCTACCGAGGTGGCAAGATAGCGATGATCTTTCAGGAGCCGATGACGTCACTCAATCCCTATATGCCGGTTGGGGAGCAAGTGGCTGAAGCGATTCGCTGCCACCGCGATGTGACGAGACAAGAGGCAATGGAAGAAACGCTGGCACTGTTTGAGCGGGTACAGCTGCCTGAGCCGCGCAAGCGACTTCGCCACTATTCCCATGAATTCTCCGGCGGCCAGCTGCAGCGGATCATGATAGCCATGGCGCTGGCGAATAAGCCCGATTTGCTGATTGCGGATGAGCCAACCACAGCGCTGGATGTCACAGTGCAGGCAGAGGTGCTGTCGTTACTGAAAGAAATTCAGGCTGAGATGGGAATGGCGATTCTGTTCATCACTCATGATTTGGGTGTGGTGCGCCATTTTGCCGATGATGTGGTGGTGATGTGTCAAGGGGAAGTGGTCGAAGCCGGTCATGTCGACAAGGTTTTCCATTCGCCAGAGCACCCGTACACCAAAATGCTGCTCGATGCTGAGCCTAAGCCGGGTGAAGCGAGCGAGAAACCGCAAGCTCCTGTGATTTTAGATGCGCAGGAAATCAAGGTTCGCTATGTGCTGAAGTCAAACTGGCTGGGCCAGCCGAGCGAATATCTGGATGCAGTGAAAGGCATCAGCCTGACATTGCGGCAGGGAGAAACACTGGGAATCGTGGGTGAATCCGGTTCAGGTAAATCCACGCTCGGCCGCGCTCTGATGCAATTGCTGCCATTTAGCGGCACGGTCAGTTTTGAGGGCAGGAAACTGGGCGACATGAGTGCCAGAGAGCGCTTTGAATTGAAGCGTCACATGCAAATGGTCTTCCAGGACCCCTATGGCTCACTGTCACCCCGGATGACCATCGGTGAGATCATCACTGAACCTCTGACCGTTTTTACGCAAATGACGAAAAGTGAGCGCATCCAGAAAGCGCGAAAAGCGCTGGACGAGGTGCGTATGGATCCCACCTGCATCAACCGTTATCCCCATGAGTTTTCCGGCGGCCAGCGCCAGCGCATTGCGATTGCCCGTGCTTTGGTTTCCGAGCCTAAGTTTATTTTGCTGGATGAGCCGACATCGGCATTAGACCGCTCGGTACAGCTCACTGTGCTGGAGCTGCTCAAAGACATTCAGCGTCGCCATCACATCGGTTATGTGTTTATCAGCCATGATCTGGCCGTCGTGCGTGCCATTTCAGACCAGGTGATGGTGATGCAGCGTGGTGAGGTGGTCGAGCAGGGCACGCCTGAACAGATTTTTGACCATCCGCAGCAGGCGTACACCCAACGTCTGATCAGCGCCTGCATGATGGTGGAAGACGCTGCCTGACAGGGTGGGCGAAAACTTACTCCGTGACTATGGAGTGTACATTGCCATCGGCTAGGGTGGTTTGCAGTGTATCACCGGCGTTAACCTGGCTTGAACTGCGGATCACCTGGCCGTTCTTATCACGGGTAATGGAATAACCCCGGGCCAAGGTGGCCAGCGGGCTGACGGCATCGAGTTTTTCGGTCGCCAGAGCCAGCTGGTGGCTGGCTTTCACCAGCCGGCGATCCATGGCATCGCGTAAACGGCGCTGATGGGTGGCCAACTGACTACTGAACCGTTCCAGCTGATGGGCCGGTGAATGCAGCGCCAGTTTATAATCACTGCGGTGCAGGTGCTGCTGACGCTCAGAGAGCTGTTTGCGCATCGCCCGCTCGAGACGGCTGCGCAACTCATCCAGACGTTGGCTCTGTTGATTCAACTGGACTTGCGGATGCTGGCGATCCAGCCTGTGCTGCCAGCGAACAAGCTGGCTTTGCCTGACGGACAGGTAATGCCGCATTGCATGCCGCAACTGTTGCTGATGCTGATAGATTTTCTGTACTCGGGCGCTGAGATCGCGGCTGACCAGTTCGGCGGCCGCGGAAGGGGTGGGGGCCCGCATGTCGGCGACAAAATCTGCGATAGTGACATCCACTTCATGACCGACTGCACTGATAATGGGGATCTGGCTGGCTGCGATGGTGCGGGCGACAATCTCCTCGTTAAACGCCCAGAGATCCTCCAGTGAGCCACCGCCACGTCCGACAATCAGGACATCACATTCCTGCCGTGTGTTGGCACGGCCGATAGCCTGCGCGATGGAGATAGCGGCCCCTTCTCCCTGAACCATAGTGGGGTAGATCACGACGGGCAGGCTCGGATCCCGGCGCTTAAGCACCTGGAGAATATCGTGCAGGGCAGCCCCGGTTTTTGAGGTAATAATGCCCACCCGTTTCGGTTGCTCTGGCAGGGGCTTTTTCAGCGTCTGGGCAAACAATCCTTCTGCTGCCAGCTGCATTTTCAGTTTTTCGAACTGCTGCTGCAGGCGGCCATCCCCTTCGGGCTGCATGCTGTCAATAATCAGCTGATAATCGCCCCGGGGCTCATAAAGGGAAAGCCGCGCTTTCACTAAGACCTGATTACCGTTCGCCGGGCGAAAGGTGACACGCTGGTTGTTGCCGCGAAACATGGCGCATTTTACCTGCGCCCGCGCGTCTTTCAGGGTGAAATACCAGTGACCGGACACCGGTGCTGAAAAGTTTGATAATTCACCGATCAGCCAGACAACCCCCATTTCATTCTCAAGCAAAAGGCGAACCTGAGCATTCAGACTGGACACTGTATAGATACGCGGATTCTGGGTTGAGGCAGTGCTGTAGAGACTCACGACAAGGAAACCTGTGATTGCAGGACATTAAGACAGAAGGGGATGGTGCACGATTTTGATAGCAGTATCAAATGAATGTCGCAGCAGGAGAGGCTGAAAAGCGTACAGGCGCAGAGAGGCCCTGAACTACGGCCCGCAGCTTGGTCACTTAAACCGGAATATATTACGTATCAACGGAAAAGTGTCAATAAAAAAGATTTATTTTTTTCTAGCCAAACGTTTGCTTCGTACGTATAATTCGTTCGCAATATTTTATCCCTTCTTTAAAACCTTACATGGTGTGAGATATTGCGATGTTACGTATCAAACAAGAAGCTTTGACCTTTGACGATGTCCTGCTAGTTCCGGCACATTCGACTGTTCTTCCTAACACTGCCGATCTGCGCACCCGTCTGACCAAGACCATTACTCTGAATATCCCGATGGTATCTGCCTCCATGGATACAGTAACGGAAGGCCGACTGGCAATTGCATTGGCCCAGGAAGGGGGAATTGGCTTTATTCACAAGAATATGTCAATTGAGCAACAGGCGCGCGAAGTGCGCATGGTGAAGAAATTTGAAGCCGGTGTGGTGCAGGAGCCGGTGACGGTAAAACCTTACCAAACCATTTCTGATGTGAAACGCCTGACGGAAGAAAACGGCTTTGCCGGTTTCCCTGTTGTGGATGACAACCACGCGCTGGTGGGTATCATTACCGGCCGTGATGTGCGTTTCGTCACCGACCTGACACAGAAAGTAGAAAGCGTGATGACCTCTAAAGAGCGTCTGGCTTCTGTGAAAGAAGGCGCTTCCCGTGAAGAGGTTGAAGCCGTGATGCAAGCGCATCGCGTTGAGAAAGTGCTGGTTGTCAATGACCAGTTCCAGCTGAAGGGCATGATCACTGCCAAAGACTTCCAGAAAGCCGAGCGTAAGCCGAATGCCTGCAAAGATGAGCAGGGCCGTTTGCGTGTGGGCGCTGCAGTTGGTGCGGGTGCTGGTAACGAAGAGCGCGTGAAAGCGCTGGTAGAAGCCGGTGTGGATGTGCTGCTGATTGACTCTTCTCACGGTCACTCTGAAGGTGTACTGCAGCGTATCCGTGAAACCCGTGCGGCTTTCCCTGAACTGCCGATTGTCGGCGGTAATGTTGCTACGGCAGAAGGTGCGCGAGCCCTGATTGAAGCCGGTGTGAGTGCCGTGAAAGTGGGGATTGGCCCGGGTTCAATTTGTACAACCCGGATTGTAACCGGCGTGGGTGTACCTCAAATTACGGCGATTGCGGATGCAGCGGCTGTCGCTAATGAATACGATATTCCTGTGATTGCTGACGGCGGTATCCGTTTCTCTGGTGATATGTGTAAAGCCATTGCAGCGGGGGCCTCTTGTGTCATGGTTGGCTCGATGTTTGCCGGTACCGATGAAGCGCCGGGTGAAGTTGAGCTGTACCAGGGCCGTGCCTACAAGTCATACCGTGGTATGGGTTCTCTGGGCGCGATGTCTAAAGGCTCATCTGACCGTTACTTCCAGACGGACAATGCGGCTGACAAACTGGTCCCAGAAGGGATTGAAGGCCGTGTTGCTTATAAAGGTCACTTGAAAGAAATCGTTCACCAGCAAATGGGCGGCCTGCGTTCAAGCATGGGCCTGACCGGCTCACCAACGATTGAAGATCTGCGTACCAAAGCGGAGTTTGTCCGTATCTCTGGTGCGGGTATGCAAGAATCGCACGTTCACGATGTGACGATCACCAAAGAAGCGCCTAACTACCGTATGGGCTCATAATACACGGACTGGACCGGTTGCTGAGGCAGCCGGTCTGCATTTAACCGACAAATTTTCCCGGGGTGGTATGCCGCCCCTTTTGATTGCAATTGATATTTGAGACTGCCCGAATGACCACAAATATTCATGATCAACGTATTCTTATCCTGGACTTCGGTTCCCAATACACACAGCTGATCGCGCGTCGTATCCGCGAAATCGGTGTGTACTGCGAACTGTGGAGCTGGGATGTGGAAGAGGCGGATATCCGCGATTTCAATCCGAACGGTATTATCCTGTCTGGTGGTCCGGAGAGTGTCGCGGCAGAGAATTCACCTCGCGCCCCTCAGTATGTGTTTGAAGCCGGTGTGCCTGTTCTGGGTGTGTGTTACGGTATGCAGACCATGGCAGAGCAGTTGGGCGGTAAAGTGGCCGGTTCTGACATGCGCGAATTTGGTTATGCGCAGGTTGAAGTGATTGAACCGACTGCGCTGCTGAAAAATATTGAAGACGCTGTGGCAGAAGACGGGAACGCCCTGCTGGACGTCTGGATGAGCCACGGTGACAAAGTTGTCGAAATCCCTGCTGATTTCGTGAAAGTTGCCGCCACTGAAACCTGTCCGTACGCTGCGATGGCGAACGAAGAGAAGCACTTCTACGGCGTGCAGTTCCACCCTGAAGTGACGCATACCCGCCAGGGGCTGCGCCTGCTGGAAAACTTTGTGCTGAACATCTGTGGCTGTGAGAAGCTGTGGACGCCATCGACCATCATTGATGACGCCATTGCGCGTATCAAGGAGCAGGTAGGTGACGATGAAGTGATCCTGGGTCTGTCCGGCGGTGTCGATTCATCGGTTGTGGCTATGCTGATCCACCGTGCTATCGGTGACAAGCTGACCTGTGTGTTTGTCGACAACGGTCTGCTGCGTCTGAACGAAGGCGAGCAGGTGATGGAAATGTTCGGCGATCACTTTGGTCTGAACATTGTGCATGTTAATGCCGAAGAGCGTTTCTTGTCGGCACTGGCCGGCGAAGCGGATCCGGAAGCCAAGCGTAAAATCATCGGTCACGTGTTCGTGGATGTCTTTGATGAAGAATCGAAGAAACTGCAAAACGCCAAGTGGCTGGCGCAGGGCACGATTTATCCTGATGTGATCGAATCTGCGGCGTCTAAAACCGGTAAAGCTCATGTCATCAAGTCGCACCACAACGTCGGTGGTCTGCCGGAAGATATGGCCATGGGTCTGGTTGAGCCGCTCAAAGAGCTGTTCAAAGACGAAGTACGTAAGATCGGCCTGGAACTGGGTCTGCCGTACAACATGCTGTATCGCCACCCGTTCCCTGGACCGGGTCTGGGTGTGCGTGTGCTGGGTGAAGTGAAGAAAGAGTACTGTGATTTGCTGCGTCGTGCCGATGCCATCTTCATTGAAGAGCTGCACAAAGCGGATCTGTACAACAAAGTCTCTCAGGCCTTCACTGTTTTCCTGCCGGTCCGCTCTGTGGGCGTGATGGGCGATGGCCGTAAGTACGACTGGGTTGTTTCTTTGCGCGCAGTAGAAACCATCGACTTCATGACCGCACATTGGGCACACCTGCCATACGACTTCCTGGGCAAGGTCTCCAATCGCATCATCAACGAAGTGGACGGTATCTCCCGCGTGGTTTACGACATCTCAGGTAAACCGCCAGCGACGATTGAGTGGGAATAACCCACACCATCAATCGCGAATCAGGCGATTTAGACGTTTGAATGAAATGCCAGTCAGTTTTACTGACTGGCATTTTTTATGGCGCTAAGCATTCACGCTTTTCAGCGCCGGGGCACGCTATACCGAAGAAGACATGAAAGGCGTGAACGTTTAGGTCCATTCCTCCATACCTGTGGAATAATTTTTTATTCAATTTGAGTCATAATTATTGCAAAAGGCGTCTGGAAAGACGCCTTTTTTGCACATCAAATCCAGGGAAAGATCAGATTTTCTCTGTGGTTTAACAATCCATTCATAAAATAAAGTTTGGATAATTATTCTGTAATTTTTTATTAATCTAGTATCTGTTGCTGGGTTTTTGTTTCATATTAGTTTTACTGAATTATGACAATCGAGTAATCTCAAATCCTTTCATAACTCATTCGATTCATAAGGAAGTACAACTATGAGTGAGACCCTCAATCCGGCGAAGCATTCGCGGGGTGTGATTGCGTTCATTGAACGCGCGGGACAAAAAATACCGGATCCGGTTGTGATCTTCATGTTCTTGTTCGCTTTTGTGCTGGTTCTGACCAGTCTGATTGGTGGGATGCAGTTTGAGGTCATGGGCGCTGATGGCAGCGGCGTGACGCATATCATTAAAAGCATGACGGAAACAGAGCATGTTCGCTGGCTCTTCGATAACGCTTTGCTGCAGAACTGGCTGGCGTTCGGCCGCGGTGTATTGGGCGTGATTCTGATTGTGATGCTGGCTGTGGGCATTGCGGAGCATTCCGGTTTGCTTTCAGCGTTGATCAAGAAAATTGGCCTGCGGATCAGCGATCGCTGGTTGCCGTATATGGTGGTTTTTCTGGGGATTATGTCCTCGATTGCCAGTGATGCGGGCTATCTGGTTCTGGTTCCGCTGGCAGGCCTGTTGTATGCCGGTTTGGGTAAGAACCCGCTGATTGGGATGGCTGCGGCATTTGCTGGCGTTTCTGCCGGTTTCAGTGCGAACCTGATCCCCGCAACACCTTCTGATGTCATCCTTGGGGTCAACGCACGCATTTTTGCCGAGTCGCAGGGTGTTCCGTTTACAACGGCCAGCGGTGAACCGCTGAACCCGGCGACCATGCACTATTACTTCATTTTTGTGTCGACCATTGTGCTGACTGTGGTGGGTGGCTGGATCACCAACCGCTTTATTGCCCCGCGTTTGTCGGACATGGCGTTCCAGTTGCCGGATGATCTGAAACTGGATGACTTTCAGCTGTCAGAACAGGAGCAGAAAGGACTGCTGATGGCGGGGCTGGGCCTGCTGGCTGCTCTGCTGGGCGTTTATCTGCTGGCAACGGGTCCACTGGCTCCTTATACCAATGCTGACGGACGCGAAGTCACCCCGTACCTGGACAATGTGATTCTGCTGATTTCTTTTGTTTTTGTGGTGGTTGGTCTGTGCTATGGCATCACAACCCGGAAGTTCAAGTCGCTGCAGGACGTGGTGACGGCCATGGTGAAGCAGATGAACACCATGGGCTATATCCTGGTACTGACTTTCTTCTGCTACAACTTCCTGGCGATGCTGAGCTACTCGGGGTTGGGGACTTATGTGACTTATCTGGGCGCGACCTTCCTGAGCTCACTGGGTTTGCAGTCTTTCCCGATTGCACTGATCATCGGTTTTATTCTGACCACGGCATTCATCAACCTCTTTGTTGGCGGCATGACGTCCAAGTGGATGCTGCTGGGTCCGATTTTTGTCCCTATGCTGTATCAGGTCAACCCGAACATGACGCCGGATCTGGTCACGGCGGCGTTCCGGGTTGCGGATTCATCCACCAACATCATCACGCCAATGATGACTTATGCAGGGGTGATTCTGGCCTTTATGCGGAAGTACAAACCTGAACTCAAGTTTGGTGATGTGATCAGCATGATGGTGCCTTACTCTGCAGCCTTCCTGGTGCTGTGGTCGGCACTGCTGGTGGGTTTCTTCGCTTTCGGCCTGCCTTTGGGTTTCTGATTGCGTTCAATGTATTCATGGCTACGACGACGCCCGGCATTAGCCGGGCGTTTTTTCGTGACGTCTGCAGCCGTTAATGATCAAACCACCGGGCATGAAATCTCAGGTGTTCTTCGATAAAGCTGGCAATAAAGTAATAGCTGTGGTCATAGTCCGGCTGCATCCGCAGACTGATGGGATAACCGGCTTGTTCCGCGGCCTTGAGCAGCGCGCCTGGTTTCAGTTGCTCGCTCAGGAATTGATCGGCCGTGCCCTGATCGATCAGTACCGGAAGGTGTGGGGTGCTGAGGGCCAGTAATTCGCAGGCATCATACTGCTGCCAGTTGATGCCATCATCCGGCCCGAGATAATGGGCAAAGGCTTTTTGGCCCCAGGGACAGTCGCTTGGGTGACTGATCGGACTGAAAGCCGACACCGAGCTGTAACGCTGCGGATTGCGCAACGCAATGACCAGCGCGCCATGGCCGCCCATCGAATGTCCGGCGATCGCCCGTTGCTGTGTGACCGGAAACTGCGACTCAATCAGGCTGGGGAGCTCATCGGCGATATAGTCATACATCTGATAGTGCTGGTTCCAGGGCGGCTCGGTGGCATTGACGTAGAACCCCGCACCCAAGCCAAGATCGTAGTCCTGATTGGGATCATCTGGCACGTCTGCGCCGCGCGGACTGGTATCTGGCGCCACAATGGCCATGCCGAGCTCAGCCGCAATGCGCTGCGCGCCGGATTTTTGCATGAAGTTTTCATCAGTACAGGTCAGCCCGGACAGCCAGTACAGCACAGGGACGGGGTCGCCTTCCTCAACCTGAGGCGGCAGAAAAACGGCAAAACGCATCGTGCAATTGAGCACATCGGAATAATGGTCCCATTGCTGCTGCCAGCCGCCAAAACATTTGTTCCTGATGACAAGGTCCAGTGTCATGCCATCACCCTGATTCAGAAGTGGATCACAGAACGGATACTTTTGCCCTGATGCATCAGCTCAAAGGCCTGATTGATATCATCCAGTGGCATGGTATGTGTGATGAAATCGTGCAGCTGAAATTCACCCTGAAGGTAACGCTCGACGATATCGGGCAATTGAGTACGGCCTTTGACGCCACCAAATGCGGTACCGCGCCAGACTCGCCCGGTGACCAGCTGAAAAGGGCGGGTGGAGATTTCCTGTCCGGCACCGGCGACCCCGATAATCACCGATTCGCCCCATCCTTTATGGCAGCACTCCAGTGCCGAGCGCATGACATTGACATTGCCGATGCACTCAAAGGAAAAATCGACACCGCCATCGGTCATCTCAATGATGACTTCCTGGATTGGCTTGTCATGATCTTTGGGGTTCACACAGTCAGTGGCGCCCAGTTTTTTAGCCAGAGCAAACTTATGCTCATTGATATCAATCCCGATGATGCGGGATGCCCCGGCCATGGTGGCCCCGATGATGGCGGACAGGCCAATGCCGCCTAAGCCGAAGATGGCCACGGTATCGCCTTTGTGCACTTTCGCCGTGTTGAGCACTGCGCCCATCCCGGTTGTGACCCCGCAGCCGAGCAGGCAGATCTCTTCCAGCGGTGCGGCCGGATTCACTTTGGCCAGTGAAATTTCAGGCAGTACCGTGTATTCGGAGAAGGTTGAGCAGCCCATATAGTGATAAATCGGTTCGCCATTGAGGGAAAAACGTGTGGTGCCGTCCGGCATCAGCCCTCTGCCCTGAGTGTCGCGAATTTTCTGGCACAGATTGGTTTTGCCCGACAGGCAGAATTTACACTCGCCGCATTCCGGGGTGTACAGGGGAATGACATGGTCGCCCACTTGTACCGTGGTGACGCCGGCGCCGACTTTTTCAACGATGCCACCCCCTTCATGACCGAGAATGGCAGGGAAGATCCCTTCCGGATCGTCGCCGGATAAGGTAAATGCATCGGTATGGCAGACGCCTGAGGCAACAATACGCACCAGCACCTCTCCGGCTTTCGGGAGCTGGACATCGACTTCTTCGATGGTCAGTGGCTGATTTGGCCCCCAGGCAACGGCCGCCCTGGATTTAATAGTGTCCATGATGGTTATCTCTCAGCAGCGGTAGCTATTCATATAAAGTAGGAGAGATTTCCCCATCGTGCCCACTACGGGAGGTGCTCACTGTCATCGTCATGCCGAGGTACTGGAGAGGCGGCGGCGCTTGGCTTATAATCCTCCGCCCAATCCTTGTGAGATCAGAGACCCAGTGGTGAGTGACATCAACCGTCAGGATGAATTTTTTATGCGGCGTGCCATTGAACTGGCAAGCCTGGCTGAAGCTGAAGGTGAAGTTCCTGTTGGCGCTGTTGCTGTCCTGAATGGCCGGGTGATCGGTGAAGGCTGGAATCGTTCGATCGGCCAGCATGATGCCACGGCACACGCAGAGATCATGGCGCTGCGTCAGGCTGGCAAAGTGTGCAGCAACTACCGTCTGCTGGATGTGGTGCTGTATGTCACCCTGGAACCTTGTCCTATGTGTGCGGCGGCTATGGTGCACAGCCGGATTGGCCGGGTCGTCTTTGGCGCGCCGGATCCGAAAACCGGGGCGGCGGGCAGTGTGATGAACCTGCTCAGCTATGCCGGGGTCAATCACCATGTCGCGTTTCAGGGCGGGGTACTCGATACCGAGTGCCGCCAGCAACTACAGGCCTTTTTTAAACGCCGCCGTGCCGAGAAAAAAGCCCTGAAGCAGCAGGCCGATCAGAGAACCGTCACCCAGGGCAGCCACAAAAAAGACCCATAAAAAACGGGTGGCCATGTCAGCCACCCGTTTATCGTTTATCCTGTTCTGTCACTGTCTGTGTGAAAGCTGCCAGACTCAGCGGCTCACGCTCTTATTGGCTTTGGTTTTATCCAAGACCTCATCCAGTGTCTGTTCAGCGGTTTCGCTCACCGTATTTGTCGCGTTAGCTTCAGGCCCGTCCGGCGTAATTGTCTGCCAGTCATCAACCAGTCGAATCCCTTCGCTGTTCACCGGCTGACTGTGTGCCTGTTCGTAGCCGATGATGCTCTGATAGTAACGACGGATGTTTTCTACATACAGGAGCGCTTCGTCGCCACGGGCATAACCATAGCGGGTTTGCCGGTAGTATTTACGCTGTCGTAGCAGTGGCAGACGCTGCTTGACATCGCTCCAGGCATCCGGGTTGCCCCCCTGCTTCTTGGTCAGGCGGCGGGCATCCATCATATGGCCAAAGCCGACATTGTAAGAGGCGAGTGCAAACCAGACCTTTTCATGCTCCTCAATGCTGTCGGGCACCCGGGCGACCATTTTTCTCAGGTAATCCGTGCCGCCCCGGATGCTCTGTTCCGGATCCAAACGGTTCTGGACGCCGACCGATTTGGCTGTCGGCAGGGTCAGCATCATCATGCCACGCACCCCTGTGGGTGAAACGGCTCTGGGGTTCCAGTGTGACTCCTGATAAGACAAGGCCGCCAGCAAGCGCCAGTCAAATTCGCTGGCGTATTTCTTAAACGTCCCTTCCCAGCGGGGGAGCTTGGTTTCCAGCGCTCTTAAAAAGGCGCGCGTGTCGACGTAGTCAAACTGATCAACATGGCCGAAATATTTTTCTTCCAGTTTGGCGAGTTCACCGCTTTGCTTCAGTTCACCGAAAAACTCAATCAGCAGGGCATAGAGGCTATCGTCATTGCTCTGTTCCATGAACCAGCCGATGGGTTCGTCATCGGTCAGCTCAAGGGCAACCGCAATATCGGGATGAATGCGCTGGCTGAGGGCGACATCGACCGAGTCGGCGACGGTATAATCCAGTTCACCGGCGGCGACCTGGCGCAGCAGCTCCTCGCTGTCAATTTCATCAATGGTTTGCCAGACCAGGGTCGGGTGGTCCTTCTTGATTATATCCAGCGTTTTTTCATGACTGGAGTCGCGAACGACGGTCAGAGAGCCTTTGTTCTGAGACAGATCGGCCAGATCACGCGGCCGCCACTGGCCTTTCTTGTACACCAGGATCTGGCTGGCATAGTAATAGGCTGGCGCAGCGCGGAACGCACGCACCCGTTCCGGGGTCATGGTCAGGCCGGCAGCAAGCAGATCGACATCGCCCCGCTTCAGCGCCGGAAACAGACCGGATAAGGAGAATAAAGGCTGCATTTCCAGCTTTACACCCAGTTTGTCAGCGAAGCGCTGCGCAAGGTCATAATCCAGCCCGGTAGGGCCGTCCGGACCTATATAGTAGGAAATCTGGTTATTCAGTGTGCCAATGCGCAAAACGCCACTGTCGCGTATCCGTTCCAGCTCAGTGCGGGTGTCACTTTCCCACTGGCAGCCAGATAATGTGAATGCTGTCAGTAGTATGGCGACAAAGGCGCGGAGATTCGTGGAAAAAACTACTCGTCTCAATAATGCATGCTCATTTATTTATTCAGTCGTTCTTTATACCAAAGGTCGCTTTCAGGGCAAAGCCGACCCCCTTTGATCTTATCCGGTGGTCTGAAATTTGGTGAAAAAATGTCCGATTTTGGGCTGGTAGTCAAAGATCGCTGTGGATATCAGCCGGATTGAAAAAAAATAGCGCAAACGGTTGCGTCAGGTGTTACGTCACACTGTGTTTTCCCTTATACTATCGCCCATCGTAATTTTTCCTCCCGGACAAGTGAGAAAAAATGGCGCTGAACAAGGTGACATTGACGTGATTCCCGACTGGGGAGCAGGCCAATATCACCTTCATTCAACTGCTAATCGAGAGTCGTACGCACATGGAAATTTTGCGTGGTTCACCCGCACTGTCTGAGTTTCGTGTCAACAAGCTGCTAGCGCGTTGCCAAGAGTCCGGTCTGCCTGTCACCGGCATCTACGCCGAATACATGCACTTTGCTGAGCTGGCAACGCCGCTGAACAGCGAAGCGCTGGGCACGCTGACCAGCCTGCTCACCTATGGCCCTACGATTGCCGAACATGAACCTGCGGGTCACTTGTTCCTGGTCACGCCGCGTCCCGGCACCATTTCACCCTGGTCTTCCAAAGCAACAGATATCGCCCATAACTGCGGTCTGGTGCAAATCAAGCGCCTTGAGCGCGGTACGGCCTATTATGTTGAAACCCGTGCTGAGCTGAGCGCAGAGCAACTGTCTGCGCTGAAAGGGCTGTTGCATGATCGCATGATGGAAGTTGTGTTTGACGATCTCGCTCAGGCTGAAGCGCTGTTCCGTCATGCTGAACCGGCACCGCTGCAGAGCGTGGATATTCTGGCTGGCGGTCGCCGTGCGCTGGAAGAAGCCAATGTCACTCTGGGTCTGGCACTGGCCGAAGATGAAATTGATTATCTGGTTGAGAACTTCACCAAGCTGGGGCGCAACCCGAACGACATTGAGCTGATGATGTTTGCCCAGGCAAACTCTGAGCACTGCCGTCATAAAATCTTTAACGCTGACTGGACGATCGACGGTGTTGAGCAGGAAAAGTCGCTGTTCAAGATGATCAAGAACACTTATGAGCAGAACAGCGAATACGTGTTGTCGGCTTATAAAGACAACGCTGCTGTCATGACTGGCTCTGAAGTGGGCCGCTTCTTCCCGGATGCGTACAACCGCCAGTACAACTATCATCAGGAAGCAGCCCACATCCTGATGAAAGTGGAAACCCACAACCACCCGACGGCGATTTCGCCATGGCCGGGCGCATCGACCGGTTCAGGCGGTGAAATTCGTGATGAAGGCGCGACAGGGATCGGTGGCAAACCCAAAGCCGGTCTGGTTGGCTTTACCGTTTCTAACCTGCGTGTGCCGGGTTTTGAACAGCCGTGGGAAACGGATTTTGGTAAGCCTGGCCGCATCGTGACCGCGCTGGACATCATGCTGGAAGGCCCGCTGGGTGGCGCGGCATTCAACAATGAGTTCGGCCGTCCTAACCTGCTGGGTTACTTCCGTACCTATGAAGAAAAAGTGGTCTCTCACAATGGCGAAGAAATTCGTGGTTACCATAAGCCGATTATGATTGCCGGTGGTATGGGTAACATTCGTGAAGAGCATGTTCAGAAGAAAGAGATTCCGGTTGGCGCTAAGCTGATCGTGCTGGGTGGTCCGGCAATGAACATTGGCCTGGGCGGCGGTGCAGCATCTTCTATGGCTTCCGGTCAGTCGGCTGAAAACCTGGATTTTGCTTCTGTGCAGCGTGAAAACCCGGAAATGGAACGCCGTTGCCAGGAAGTGATCGATCGCTGCTGGCAGCTGGGTGATGACAACCCGATTGCCTTTATCCACGATGTCGGCGCGGGCGGTATTTCCAATGCGCTGCCTGAGCTGGTGAACGATGGCGAACGCGGTGGTAAATTCCAGCTGCGTGATGTCCCTAACGATGAGCCTGGCATGAGCCCGCTGGAAATCTGGTGTAATGAATCCCAGGAACGTTACGTGCTGGCGGTTGCACCTGAGCATATGGCTGTCTTTGATGCTATCTGTCAGCGTGAGCGTGCACCGTATGCGGTCGTGGGCGAGGCAACAGAAGAGCGTCACCTGACGCTGGACGACAGCCATTTCGATAATACGCCGATTGATATGCCGCTGGACATTCTGCTGGGCAAGCCACCGAAAATGCACCGTGACGTGACGTCGCAAAAAGTGCAGGGCACGGCGATTAACCGCGACGGGATCGAACTGACCGAAGCGACCCATCGTGTGCTGCGTCTGCCGGCTGTTGCCGAGAAAACTTTCCTGATCACTATCGGTGATCGGACAGTCACCGGTCTGGTCGCCCGCGATCAGATGGTTGGCCCGTGGCAGGTTCCTGTGGCCAACTGTGCAGTCACAGCAGCAAGTTATGACACGTACCATGGTGAAGCCATGTCGATGGGTGAGCGCACGCCGGTGGCGCTGCTGGACTTTGCCGCTTCTTCCCGTCTGGCTGTGGGTGAAGCGATCACTAACATTGCCAGCGCCGATATCGGTGATCTGAAGCGGATCAAACTGTCAGCGAACTGGATGTCACCAGCCGGTCACCCGGGCGAAGATGCCGGTCTGTACGAAGCCGTTAAAGCCGTGGGTGAGGAATTGTGTCCGGCGCTGGGCCTGACGATTCCAGTTGGTAAAGATTCCATGTCGATGAAGACCAAGTGGGAAGAGAACGGTGAAGAGAAAGAAGTGACTTCTCCGCTGTCTCTGGTGATCACGGCGTTTGGTCGTGTGGAAGATGTGCGTAAAACCGTGACCCCACAACTGCGTACCGACAAAGGTGACTCCAGCCTGATTCTGATCGATCTCGGCTGCGGTAAGAACCGTCTGGGTGCGACAGCACTGGCTCAGGTTTACAAACAACTGGGTGATAAACCTGCTGACGTTGACAGCCCTGAGCTGCTGAAAGGTTTCTTCCAGGCTGTACAAAAACTGGTGCGTGACGAGAAACTGCTGGCTTACCATGACCGTGGTGACGGTGGTCTGTATGTCACACTGGCTGAAATGGCCTTTGCCGGTCATACCGGTGTCGAAGTGGATCTCAACACCACTGACGGCGACAGCTGTGACGATGTACTGGCGATGCTGTTCAACGAAGAGCTGGGTGCTGTGCTGCAAGTGCGGACTGACGATCTGGAACTGGTTGAAAACGAGCTGGCGAAGTACGGTCTGGCATCGTGCAGCCATGTGATCGGCACTGTGGTTGACGAAGACGTGGTGCGTATCTGGAACGGTAACGATCTGGTGCTGGATCAAAACCGCACTGAATTGCGTGCTATCTGGGCGGAAACCACCTATCAGATGCAGGCGATGCGTGATAATCCGGCAGGTGCGCTGCAGGAATTTGAAGCCAAGAAAGACAGTCAGGATCCGGGTCTGAGTGCTTCGCTCAGCTTTGATATCAATGAAGATGTGGCTGCACCATTTATCGCCACCGGCGCCCGTCCTAAGATGGCCATTCTGCGTGAGCAGGGGGTGAACTCCCATGTTGAGATGGCAGCCGCTTTTGACCGTGCTGGTTTCGATGCCCGTGATGTTCACATGAGTGACATTCTGTCGGGGCGTGTGGAACTGGATGGCTTTCATGGTCTGGTGGCCTGTGGTGGTTTCTCGTACGGTGACGTACTGGGTGCCGGTGAAGGTTGGGCAAAGTCTGTGCTGTTCAATAACATGGCGCGTGATCAGTTCGAGCGTTTCTTCCACCGTGACAGCACCTTCGCACTGGGCGTGTGTAACGGTTGCCAGATGATGTCTAATCTGCGCGATCTGATCCCGGGTGCTGAACTGTGGCCACGTTTCGTGCGTAACGAATCGGAGCGCTTTGAAGCCCGTTTCAGCCTGGTAGAAGTACAGCAGAGTGATTCACTGTTCCTGAACGGCATGGCTGGTTCGCGGATGCCAATCGCGGTGTCGCACGGTGAAGGTCGTGTGGAAGTGCGTCATGCTGAGCATCTGTCTGCGATTGAGCAGTCAGGCACCGTTGCGCTGCGTTTCCTTGATAACTACGGCAATGTCACGCAGAACTACCCGGCTAACCCGAATGGTTCGCCGAACGGCATCACCGGCCTGACAACCCAGGATGGCCGGGTGACGATTATGATGCCTCACCCGGAGCGTGTGTTCCGGACTGTGGCGAACTCCTGGCATCCGGATGACTGGAATGAAAACAGCCCTTGGATGCGTATGTTCCGTAATGCACGTGTCAATCTGGGTTAATCTGTTCCAGTTTGATCACTGACGGGATATTCATCGGAAACCGCTGCTGTTGCAGCGGTTTTTTTCTGTGCGGACAGCAGGCGCCGGCGAATCAGAAAATGGTGTAAGTTTATAGGAGCCGTTGAGTTTCCTATGAAAAATCGGTGATAATGGGGCCTTTCCGGCGTCGAAAACCGTCCTGTTTTATCGACCCCCGCAGAGCAAAGGATATTGTGAGATGAAAAAAATCGAAGCCATTATAAAGCCATTCAAGTTGGATGATGTGCGTGAGGCCCTGGCAGAGGTGGGGATCACGGGGATGACAGTGTCCGAAGTGAAAGGTTTTGGTCGTCAGAAAGGCCATACTGAGCTGTACCGCGGTGCGGAATATATGGTGGACTTTCTGCCGAAAGTGAAACTGGAAATTGTGGTCACGGATGATGTGGCCGAGCAATGTGTCGACACCATTATCGAAACGGCGCAAACCGGTAAAATCGGTGATGGTAAAATCTTCATGTTTGATATTGAGCGTGTTGTCCGTATCCGTACCGGTGAAGAAGACGAAGACGCGATCTGATGACTCGCTAACGAACTGTTTTCACAAAGATTATGCTACTCCTTGCAGCCCCGGACTTGTGCCGGGGCTGTGCTTTATGGAGCCATCTCTGATTCTCAATCTGATGATTTAATATCCAGTTTTCCCTGTCGCATTGATGCCTTAGCCAATCTGACTTTGCTGTTTGCTGACGTTGCCCGTGTCTGACGTTGAATAACAGTCTGGTCCTCATTCTGTTTCAGTGTCTTCAAGGAGAGTCATCATGAAGCACGTGTCTTTGTCCACTTGTGGCGGGCTTGCCATCTCAGTGCTGACGACGGCAGTCGTGGTACTGGTCGCATCGCCATTACTGAGCAACATCCTGAGCGTTGCTCCCACTGGGGTTCTCGCTACTGCCATCAAGGATCATCGGGAGATCCTGTCAATTTGGCCCTGGATGGCTGCAGCCGCTGTACTGGTTCAGGGAGGGAGCCTCTGGTTACTGACAAGAAGTCCTGCCGTCGGAAAATGCCTGAGTCTGCTGACAACTTTCGTCCTGTTTCCCTTTGGTCTTTACTTCTATATTTGTTACCTGGCTGATTGTAAGCGCTGGGAGCTGCGGATGTTGCAGGAAGTCAAACCTGAACTGAAACCTGAATACCCGCAGTTTGGTTTTTGCGATGAAGATCCATTAGCTTTCGGGTTGTGCGGCGTTGGTATCCTGACCATGATCGTCGGTATTCCCTTCGGGGCACTGGCTGTGGTGGCGGGCGTGGTGATTTTTGTCCGCAATCTGGCCGGTAAAAAGAAAACTGCGCTGATGGTGACGCCTCAGGCGTTATTTATTACCCCCAATCCCTGGCTGGGCTGCTATCGAGTGCCCTATACCCAGGTCTCAGCTGTTGCAGTTGTGAAAAACCAACTGAGAATTCAGATCGAGACTGAAGCAGGAAAGACCATCACTGTGCCGGTGAACATCAACGTGCTGGACCGGGATTTACGCCGCCAGGCGAGGGGAATATTACTTGAAAAACTGGCCCATGCCGGACTTTTGCATGAGCCAGTTGCCGTGTGATCAGTCTGTTGCCTGAGCCACGGCCTTGCCGTCATTGTAGCGGCCGGGCTTGTGGTTCATGGCCAGTACCAGGTTGAGCATCACAGCACCGAGTAATGACAGCATCAAAATGGTGGGGGTCATCAGAACATAGGAACAAACCAGAATCGCGATATCGATTCCCATCTGAAGCTTCCCGGCTGACACCCCGAATTTCTCCTGCAGATACAGCACCAGTACGTTAAACCCGCCCAGGCTGGTGTTATGCCGAAACAGGATCAGCATCCCCAGTCCCATCAGCATCCCGCCCATCACCGCACAGTACACCCGATCAAACTGACTGAGCTCGACAAAGTGATGCAGGTTATCTGTCATCACAGACACTAATGCGCCGCAGCAAATACTGGAGATTGCAAAACGGCGGTTCATCCGGCACCAGGCCATGATGTAAAACGGAATGTTGATGACGAAATACAGCTGGCCAAAACTGAAATCCACAAAATGAGTCAGCAAAAGGGCTAAGCCCGTGGTGCCGCCTGTCAGTAAATGGGCTTGCTGTAAGAAAAAAACGCCTTGCGCGACGATGAATGTACCCGTAAGAATAGCGATTAGGTTTTCTTTGCGAGAGTGACCGCGGTGTTTCAATCTGTACCTCCAAAATGGTGCCTTTACAGCCTGCCGGTCAGAGTGGCCTTGATGCTGAAAGGTCATGCGCGCGATATGATATAGAGTGAAAATAAAAAATGAATCCTGTGATCTAACTTAAAGAAAAACAGCCTGTAATAAATTCTTTACTATCTTGTAAATCATTATTTTCGTTTCAGGGTTGCATTCACAGTTTCTCTGTCAGGTTTTTAATGGACACAAGCTACAAGGTGAAAAAAATTCATCTGCCAAATGAAAAAAACGAACAAAAAAACCGGTTAAAAAAACCGGTTAAAAAAACCTGAAAAGGGCTACCTGTAAGGGAGCAATTTCGCTAAAATGCGGCCTAATCTTTCGGTGCAACGAAAACGTTTGCGTTACCGTGGTTACTGGGGTTGTGTTTTTTGTCCGAATGAGGAAAAATGCCAATTATCCCGCGTTGACCTAAGTGTCTGGCCTTGTCTGATACTTAGGTCAACGAATTTGAGAACTATCTGAGTCAGGAGAGACTGATGCTAAAGCGTGACATGAATATTGCTGATTATGACGCAGAACTATTTGCGGCCATCCAGGAAGAGACTGCCCGTCAGGAAGAGCACATTGAGCTGATTGCTTCTGAAAACTACACCAGCCCGCGTGTAATGGAAGCACAGGGTTCACAGCTGACCAACAAGTATGCAGAAGGTTATCCGGGCAAGCGCTATTACGGCGGTTGTGAGTATGTCGATAAAGCCGAGCAACTGGCAATCGACCGTGCTTGCCAACTGTTCGGTGCCGAGTATGCCAACGTTCAGCCGCATTCAGGCTCTCAGGCCAACAGCGCTGTATACATGGCACTGCTCAATGCCGGCGATACCGTTCTGGGCATGAGCCTGGCGCACGGCGGTCACCTGACTCACGGTTCACCGGTGAACTTTTCCGGTAAGCTGTACAACATTATTCCTTACGGTATTGATGAAGCCGGCCAGATTGACTACGCAGAAGTCGAAGCACTGGCACTGGAACACAAGCCGAAAATGATCATCGGCGGTTTCTCTGCCTATTCGCAAATTGTTGACTGGAAGCGCATGCGTGAAATCGCAGACAAAGCCGGCGCTTACTTCTTCGTGGATATGGCGCACGTCGCCGGTCTGGTGGCCGCAGGTGTTTACCCGAACCCTGTTCCGCATGCGCACGTGGTGACCACCACAACGCACAAAACCCTGGCCGGTCCTCGCGGCGGTTTGATCCTGTCTAATGCGGGTGAAGATCTGTACAAGAAACTGAACTCTGCGGTATTCCCGGGTGGTCAGGGTGGCCCGCTGATGCACGTGATTGCAGCCAAAGCCGTCGCTTTCAAAGAAGCCATGGAGCCTGAATTCCAGGCGTATCAGCAACGTGTGGTCGATAACGCGAAAGCCATGGTCAGCCAGTTCCTGGAGCGCGGTTACAAAATCGTTTCCGGCGGCACCGAAAACCACCTGTTCCTGGTTGATCTGATTGATAAGAACATCACAGGTAAAGACGCCGATGCAGCACTGGGTGCGGCCAACATTACGGTCAACAAAAACAGTGTGCCGAATGATCCGCGCAGCCCGTTTGTGACCTCTGGTATCCGTATCGGTACCCCAGCGATTACCCGCCGTGGCTTCAGCGCGGACGATGCCAAAGCTCTGGCGAACTGGATTTGCGATGTACTGGACAATATCGACAACCCTGCGGTTATCGAAGCGACTAAAGCCAAAGTACTGGAAATCTGTCAGCGTCTGCCGGTTTACGCGTAAACCAGGCATAAGGCGTCACTAAACACAGCGAAAGACGGACCTGATTTTGGGTCAATCTTGTCAAACGGCATCCCTGGGATGCCGTTTTTTGTTGATAAAAATAATGGGCTAAGTCCTCGCATAGCGGTTGATTTGGGGTACACTGAGGCGACGAAATTGAGGAGGCAAGATGCATTGTCCGTTTTGTGGTGCCAATGACACCAAAGTAATCGATTCCCGTCTGGTCGCTGATGGACATCAGGTTCGCCGCCGCCGTCAGTGTCTGGCGTGCAGTGAACGTTATACGACATTCGAAACCGCTGAGTTGGTGATGCCGCATGTCATCAAAACCAATGGCAGCCGCGAACCGTTCAACGAAGAGAAACTGCGTGGCGGTATCGAACGTGCGCTGGAAAAGCGACCAGTCAGCGCGGATGATATCGAACGCGCCATCAACACCATCAAATCTCGTCTGCGCGCCACGGGTGAACGGGAGGTGAAATCAGACATGATAGGGAATCTGGTCATGGATGCCCTGATTGAGCTCGATAAAGTGGCTTACATCCGGTTCGCCTCTGTCTACCGTTCATTTGACGATCTCCGCGAGTTTGGCGAAGCCATCGCTAAACTGGAAAAATAAACCAAGATGTTTACGCCGACTGATCACGCCATGATGCGCCGAGCCGTTAGCCTTGCCCGGCGCGGCCGATTCACGACAGCCCCGAATCCGAATGTGGGCTGTGTCATTGCCAAAGAGAACACCATTATTGGTGAAGGTTATCATTACCGTGCAGGCCAGCCGCATGCTGAAGTCTTTGCCTTGCGCGCCGCCGGAGAACACGCCAGAGGTGCGACGGCTTATGTCACACTCGAGCCTTGCTCCCATTACGGGCGCACGCCGCCCTGTGCCGAAGCGCTGATTGCCGCGGGGGTTTCCCGGGTTGTCTGCGCCATGGTTGACCCGAATCCGAAGGTCGCGGGACGCGGTGTCGAGATGCTCAAACAGGCTGGCATTGCCGTTGAAACGGGTCTGCTTGAGGCCGATGCATTGGCATTGAATCCCGGTTTTATCAAGCGCATGAAAACCGGTCTGCCTTATGTCCAGCTCAAACTGGCGGCCAGCCTGGATGGGAAAACCGCGCTGGCAAACGGTGCCAGCCAGTGGATAACCGGCCCTCAGGCCCGTGCCGATGTGCAGCGTTTTCGCGCCCAGGCCGGAGCAATCCTGTCAACCAGCGCCACGGTGCTTGCCGATGACCCATCCTTGAATGTGCGCTGGCAGGAGTTGGGGACAGCTGTCCAGTCGGACTATCCGGAAACTGAGTTACGTCAGCCGGTCCGGGTGATCATTGACAGCCAGAACCGCTTGTTACCGTCTCAACGTTTATTCTCGCTGCCGGGCAAAGTCCTGCTGGCCAGAACCCAGGCGGATGAGGCGGAGTGGCCAGAGCAGGTGCGGCAGTTACAGGTGCCTGCTCAGCCGGACGGTCAGCTAGACTTAAAGGCACTGATGACAGCCCTGGTGGCCGAAGACATTCATCACATTTGGGTGGAGGCTGGGGCGAGTCTGGCCGGCGCTTTACTCAACGCGGGGCTGGTGGACGAGTTGATTCTTTATCAGGCGCCCAAACTCATGGGCAGCCATGGCCGCAGCCTGATCGATCTGACCGAGTTTACAGTCATGTCCCAAGTGCCGGATGTGAGGCTGAACGATGTGCGTATGGTCGGTACCGATATTCGGATCCGTGGCACGATTCATCACCCTGCGTAACAGAATACGTCTGTGGATGGCATCGACAGATGCCGGGTAAGGAAAAAATAGAATGTTTACAGGTATTATTGAAGCCGTAGGTACGATTACGGCCATCACGCCGACCGGACAAGATGTGTCCGTGACGGTCGACAGCGGCAAGCTGGATTTATCGGATGTCAAACTGGGCGACAGCATCGCGACCAATGGCGTGTGTCTGACCGTGGTGAAACTGACCGGCAAAGGCTATGTTGCCGACCTGTCGCTGGAAACCCTGAACCGCACGGCATTTACCGATTACAGCCCGGGACAGCGGGTGAATCTGGAAAAAGCCATGTTGCCGACCACACGTTTTGGTGGTCATATGGTTTCCGGCCACGTAGATACTGTCGGCGAGATCATCTCCCGCACTCAGACCGGACGGGCGATTGAGTTTTGGGTCAAAGCACCGGACACCCTGGCCCGCTATATAGCCGAGAAGGGATCGGTGGCGATTGACGGGATCAGCCTGACGGTGAATGCTGTCCGGGGTGCGGAATTCAAACTGACCATCGTGCCTCATACGGCATCGGAAACGACGATGGAACACTTTAAGCCTGGCCGTAAAGTGAATCTCGAAGTGGACGTGATTGCCCGCTATCTGGAGCGTCTGATGCTGGGGGACAAAGCGGCACAGTCTGAGCCATCGTCCGAACTCAGTATGGCGCTGCTGGCCCGGAGCGGGTTTCTGGGCTGATGATGCAGCCTGAGTAAAATGAAGTACGACGACAATCATTTGGGTAGAGGGAACAGAACATGGCGTTGAGTAGCGCGAAGGACATTATTGAAGACATACGTCAGGGGAAACTGGTTATCCTGATGGATGACGAAGACAGGGAAAATGAAGGCGATCTGATCATTGCCGCGGAGAAAGTGACCCCTGAAGCGATCAACTTTATGGCCACTCACGGTCGTGGCCTGATCTGTCTGACACTGACGCAGGCCCGTTGTCGGCAACTGAAACTGCCCTTGATGGTGCAGGACAATGCGGAACAGTTCAGCACCAATTTTACCGTTTCAATTGAAGCTTCCAGTGGCGTGACTACAGGGATCTCCGCTGCGGATCGCGCCCGTACGGTGCAGGCTGCGGTGGCGAAAGATGCTTCTCCTGCCGATATCGTTATGCCTGGTCATATCTTCCCTCTGATGGCACAGGAAGGCGGCGTGCTTGCCCGCGCTGGCCACACTGAAGCGGGGTGTGACATTGCCCGTCTGGCAGGCCTTGAGCCATCCAGTGTGATTGTTGAGATCCTGAATCCGGATGGCACCATGGCGCGCCGCCCGGATCTGGAAGTGTTCGCTGCCGAGCACGGCCTCAAGCTGGGTACGATCGCTGATTTAATCGAATACCGTAACAATAACGAAACTACGATTGAGCGTGTGGCCGAATGCTGCCTGCCGACGGAATTTGGTGATTTTGATCTGATCACCTATCGCGATACCATAGACAACCAGATTCACCATGCCCTGCGTAAAGGGGACGTGAGTCCGTCGAACCCGACGCTGGTCCGGGTCCACCTGCAAGATACCTTCAAAGATATTCTGCACTCCGGTGCGTCGCAATGGACTTTGCCTATGGCCATGCAGCGTATCGCTGAGGAAGGTGGTGTGATGGTGATTCTCAATCGCCATGAAACTCAGGAAGGCATTATTACCAAAGTGAAGAATCTTGCTGCTCAGGCCGATGGTCAGCCTGGCGTGAAACTGAATCCGAAGAACCCGTCACGTCAGGTGGGTGTCGGCTCGCAGATCCTGGCAGATTTAGGTGTGGGTAAAATGCGTCTGCTGTCATCGAGTAATCAGCGCTATCACTCACTGTCCGGTTTCGGCCTGGAAGTGGTGGAATATATTTGCGATTAAGGTTTATTGACCTTAACGCACTGTTTTTATTAATCCCTAATCCGGAATAGAGATCGCATCACGCTGCCGGGAGTGCCTTGACAGTGAAGTCAATTGGTATCAGGTATAAATTGTGATAGACTCCCGCGGTTTCTCAATCCGGAAAGAAAAGACATAGTCACAGGAAGGCCCATGAAGGTAATCGAAGGCGCCATTGCGGCACCCAACGCAAAAATTGCTATTGTTATCAGTCGCTTCAACAGTTTCATCAATGACAGCCTGCTGGCGGGTGCGCTGGACGCACTGAAACGTCAGGGACAGGTAAGCGACGACAACATTACCGTTGTTCGTTGTCCTGGTGCTTATGAGCTGCCTCTGGTCGCCCAGCAAGTTGCTAAAAGCGATCGCTATGACGCTATCGTGGCACTGGGTTCTGTGATCCGCGGCGGTACTCCGCATTTCGAGTATGTTGCCGGTGAATGTAATAAAGGTCTGGCTCAGGTGGCTCTGGAGTATAACACTCCGGTTTCATTTGGTGTTCTGACTGTAGACACAATTGAACAAGCCATCGAGCGTGCCGGTACCAAGGCTGGTAATAAAGGGGCAGAGGCTGCACTCAGCGCGCTTGAGATGGTTAATGTCCTGTCCCAAATTGAATCCTAATGGGGGTTAGAGTGAAACCAGCCGCACGTCGTAACGCACGACACTTTGCCGTCCAGGCCATTTATTCCTGGCAAATCACCAAAGAAAATGCTGCCGATATCGAACTGCATTTTCTGTCGGGCGAACAGTTTGAAGAAGAAGCTCACCGGGCTGATGCGCCTGTACTGGCAGCACCGCACACTGACGTTGAGTACTTCCGCGACCTGTTCACTGGCGTGGTGCTGAACGCTCAGGAACTGGACAGCAAGATGCGTCCCTATCTGTCACGTCCGCTGCAGGATCTGGACCAGATGGAATTGGCGCTCCTGCGTCTGGCCGTGTACGAAATCATGAAACGTGAAGACGTACCGTACAAAGTTGTAATTAATGAAGCGATTGAGCTGGCGAAAATCTTCGGCGCTGAAGACAGCCATAAATTCGTCAACGGTGTGCTGGATAAACTGGCCCCGGTGTTACGTAAAAAAGCATAATCGCTCTGATGCGAACTGAGGCCAGCTCTGCTGGCCTTTTTTCTGAGTTTCAACCACCGACTTAACCGCTTATGGCTAGTAATGAATTTGATTTGATAGCCCGTTATTTTGCCCGCCAGCCTGTGCAGCGACGCGATGTGACGCTGGCGATCGGCGACGATTGCGCCTTGCTTGAGGTCCCCGCGGGGAGCCATCTTGCCGTCAGTACCGACTCACTAGTCTGTGGTAACCATTTTCTGCCGGAGATGGACCCAGCGCTGCTGGCTAAGAAAGCCCTGGCGGCGAATTTAAGCGATCTGGCGGCCATGGGGGCCACACCAGCCTGGGTTTCCCTGGCACTGACCTTGCCTGAAGCCGACGAAGCCTGGTTAGCCCGCTTTTGTGAAGGCTTTTTTGAAATGGCCGATTACTATCAGGTGCAACTGATTGGCGGGGATACCACCAAAGGTCCGTTGAGCCTGACACTGACCGTACAGGGGTTTGTGCCCCACGGGCAGGCGTTAACCCGACACGGGGCCAGTTCAGGAGACTGGATCTATGTCACTGGCTGTCTTGGCGACAGTGCGGCAGGGCTGGCGGTGTTGCTGGAGCAGGCAAAGCAGAGCGATCCGGTCTTGGCTGAGTATCTGCTGAATCGCCACTATCAACCTCAGCCGCGGGTGCTGGCCGGTCAGGCATTGCGGGGCATAGCCTCTTCAGCGCTGGATATCTCTGACGGTCTGATTGCTGATCTGGGGCATATTCTGACCCGCTCTCAGGTCGGGGCGGTGATCGATGTCGACAATCTGCCATTGTCACCTGAGCTGGTGGCATTTTGTGGCGGCGACAGGGAAGCAGCCATTCGGATGGCACTGACCAGCGGCGAAGAGTATGAGTTGTGCTTTACTGTCCCTGCCCATAATCGCGGGACGTTGGACGTTGCTTTGTCTCATACCGGGGTAAAAGCAAGCTGTATCGGTCAGATCCGGCCGGGCAGCAGTGCCGTACTTGAGCGCAACGGACAGCAATTGGACTGGCAGTTGCGTGGATACGATCATTTTTCGGGGTAAGTTGTGCGAGATCCCAAACTTTATATCAAATTAAGCAATCCCTGGCATTTGCTGGCCACGGGATTTGGCAGCGGTTTATCGCCGGTTGTCCCCGGGACTATCGGTACGCTGGCTGCGGTGCCGTTTTATTACCTGCTGGTCCAGCTGCCTTATGCGGCCTATATCGGCATCACGCTGGCGGCCGCTGTCATCGGGGTCCTGATTTGCCGCAATACCGCCCAGGATATGGGAGTGCATGACCACGGCAGCATCGTCTGGGACGAATTTGTCGGTTTTTGGATCACCATGGCCATTGCGCCGCCGATGAGCCTGCCCTGGGTGGTCAGCGGTTTCATACTGTTTCGTTTTTTCGACATGGTAAAACCCTGGCCGATCAGCTGGCTGGATAAGAACGTCCACGGCGGACTGGGCATCATGATCGATGACATCCTGGCTGGCTTTATGGCCATGATCACCCTGTGGGGTGTGGGCCACTGGATGGGCTGGTAACCGCGGCCGACAGCAAGTAAACCCCTCAAGCCGTGCAAGTTGCACGGTTTTTTTTGTCCAATTTTTAACCCAGCTTCACTGCGCGATTGACACTATCCTTAAGCTGAACCAGGGAGAGGATCCTGGGAGAATAAGATGCAGAAAGTGAATCTGAGCCTTGTTTTGATCCTGATGCTGGCCGGTGCTGCCCGGGCGCAGGTATATCCGTCGACCGGCAGTGCCTGGGTAACACCGGGTGGATGGGAAGAGCCGCTGTCCACCTCACGGTTTGATTCAGCGGAAGCGGTACGGCGCTGGGAGCTTCGCCATGCGGATCTGGTGCTGGGCGACTGGCAGTCGGCAGCACTGAATGATGCGAGCAGGGTGCTGTTACCCTTCCGCGCTCAGAGTTTGTCCTGTGAACCTGATGCGCAGCAGCGCTGGCTGGCTCAGCAGGCCAGAGCAACTGGACTGGATCCGGAAAGTGCCTTTCTGCATTTTGCCCAGGATACCCGGCTTGCCGTGAAGGACACACATCAGCAGTTAGACAGCCTGTTGCAGACCAGGCCCTGGCTGAGCCGGACAGCGGATACCCTGAGCATTCCGGGCTGGGATCCGGCGAACGACACGGACAACAACGGCCAGCTCAGCGATGCGGAATACCAGCAGCGGCGCAATCCCCAGGCCAGCGCCCGGTTTCCCTCTCAGGCCAGGGTACTCGTGACGGGCAGACAGCAATACGGTGGTTGTGAATTTCGGACAAACTTTTCAGACCCAGACGTTCGCGCACAGTTGATCAACTGGTATCGCGATGACTGGCAGCAGATGGCAGCCGAAGGTGGCTATACTCCGCGTTTGAGACCTTTGCTTGGACCTGATGTGTTGCCGGTCGTGAGTGGTGGTCAGATCCTGGAATTATCATTACAGGCCGGAACACCGGAAGCCGAAGCGCGCTACCTGGCGCAACTGGTTGATTTTCTTGGTCAGTTAAAGCAACAGCTCAGTCCTGCTATGCTGGGCGTTTCTACCTCCGGACTGGCGTTATGGCCTGATGAGACAGTTGCCGCACCCTTGCGCTCGCAGGTTGATCTCTGGGTTCGTCCTCGTTTTCTCACCCCGGCGATGGGGCTGGCTCGCATTCAGCAGAGCTGGCAACATTTCGCGCTGAGTGCCGAAGGGGCCGGGAGTGTACTGATGGTCTCGATACGTGATGGCCACAGCTATCTGCATCCGGGGGACGAAAGGGCCTGGCAGCAGGATGTCGAAACCGGTCTTGCGCTCTATTATCTGTTTAATTTGCCGGGGCAGACTTACTATCATAACTGGGGCGACAGCCTGAGCATCGACAGCACCAATACCAGTATGCGCGACTGGCACCGGCCGGGCCTGCCTAAAAACTGGGTGTATCAGCCAACAGCTATGCTCAAGGTGGATTTAGGCGAGCCGGTCTCCGCCCCCAAAGGGTATAAGCCTGTCTGGTGGCAGGCTGAGCCGCTCAGTGGTGACAGTCGCGGTTCTGTGCTGGGCAGTTACAAAGTCGTGCCTGCCCACTGGTTCTGGCTGTACCGCACGGGCTGGTTTGGCAAACAGCCCTCAGAAGGGGTGATTGGCCGCCGTTATGCGCAGGGGCTGGTCCTTTACCGGGCCGTTCAGCAAGCGGGTCAGAGCCGCTTTCTGGAAGCGAAACCGATGCGCATTTCCTTGCCGGGCACTTATATCCGGGTCTTTTACGACGGCACCACCAGCGAGCCGATGAATTACATTGAGCTTGGGGGTTATGAAGGGGCAGTCTTGCAAAAAGCGGAATCAGAAGAATAAAAAAGGCGGGATATCCCGCCTTTTCACGTTTGAGGGCAAATCTGTAGCGATCAGCTCAGCAGCAGGCTGTCATCGGCCAGCTCTTCGCCCCGTACTTTACTGAACATGTCGAGCAGGTGTTTCACGTCCATATCAGCGCGTTCCTGTCCAGCCACATCCAGTACGATATTGCCCTGGTGCAGCATGACGGTCCGATCCCCGTATGCCAGTGCATCTTTCATTGAGTGGGTCACCATCAGAACGGTCAGATCGAATTCTTCAACCACCCGTTTGGTCAGCTCCAGCACGAAAGCAGCCATACGCGGATCGAGCGCGGCAGTATGCTCGTCCAGCAGCAAGAGTTTGCTGTCGGCCAGCGTTGCCATGACCAGACTGACGGCCTGACGCTGGCCGCCGGACAGCAAACCAATGCTGTCGCTCAGCCGGTCTTCCAGTCCCAGTCCCAGAATGCTGATGCGTTCCTGAAACAACTTACGTCGCTGGGAAGATAACGCCAGCTTCCAGGTGCGGCGGCTGCCACGCTGGACGGCCAGCGCCATGTTCTCTTCAATGGTCAGCGACGCGCAGGTGCCGGCCAGCGGATCCTGAAACACCCGCGCAGCATATTGTGCCCGCTCGTGTACGGCCTTGCTGGTGACGTCGACACCATTAATGACCACCTGGCCGTCTGACATCGGCGTTTCACCGCTGATGGCACCGAGCAGGGTTGATTTACCGGCACCGTTTGAGCCGATAACCGTAATAAACTGGCGCTCCGGCACGGTCAGGTTCACCCCGCGCAGGGCCTGATTTTCCAAAATGGTGCCTTCATTGAAGGTAACGCGGATATTATTAAGTTCAATCATAGAGTTACTACCTTCTGTTCCGGCTTACGCGAGCTTCTTTGCGGCGACGGTTTGCTTCTTTTTTCGCTGAAAGTTACGTTTCATTTTCGGTGCAATCAGCGCAAGGGCGACCAGTACTGCAGTGATCAGGTTCAGATCCGAAGCCTGCAGACCGAACATGCCGCTGCTCAGGGCAAACGCAACCGCGAGACGATAGAGCACAGAACCTAAAATCACCGCGACTACGGCCACCCAGATTTTGCGGCCCGGGATCAGCGTCTGACCCAGAATCACCGCGGCCAGACCCACGACGATTGTGCCCACACCCGAGGTAACATCGGCAAAGTTATTGGTTTGCGCGAACAGCGCGCCGGAGAAGCCGACAAACGCATTCGACAGCGCCAGGCCAAAATAGGTATACAGCGCGGTGCTACCCCCTTGAGCGCTCACCATACGGCTGTTCACACCCGTTGCGCGCAGGCCGAGGCCGAAGTCACTGGCCAGCAGTCGGGTCACGAACCAGCCGCTGAAAATTACCAGAGCCAGAATCACAGCCAGACGCACCAGGCCGGCATCCAGGCCGGTTTCGAAGGCAAAATTTTCGAATGGGGTCAGGATAGTATCATCGCCCAGCAAGGCCAGGTTGGGCCGGCCCATAATGCGGATATTGATAGAGAAAGCAGCAATCATGGTCAGAATACTGGCCAGTAAGTGCAAGATACCGCAACGGACGGCCAGAAAGGCTGTCACCAGGCCACACATACCACCGGCCAGAATGGCCAGCATGGTTGCCATCCACGGATTCACACCAGCCACGATGGCTGTTGCTGCAACGGCGGCGCCCATTGGAAAACTGCCATCGACAGACAGATCAGGAAAGTCCAGTACCCGAAAGGTCAGGTAAACCCCCAGAGCAACCAAGCCGTAAACCAGGCCGATTTCTAAGGTACCGATCAAAGCAAAGAAAGACATCTACTACTCCTTATTCCTTGCTGGCACCGGCTGGAACGCCGGTGCCTGATAGAGAGGTCAGGTTATTTGGCGATCGAGGTCGCGCGGTCAACCAGAGCCTGAGGAAAGGTAATCTTCAGTTTTTCAGCTGCTTTCTGGTTCAGAGCCAGATCGGAACCCACCGCAACTTTGACAGGCAGTTCAGACACTTTCTGGCCTTTCAGTAATGCATCTACATAGTCAGCGGTCTGAACGCCCACCTGATAATAGTCGAAGCCCAGTGCGGCCAGTGCGCCGCTTTCAATATAGGTTGTCGAAGCACCGATGACAGGAATGCCTGCCTGATTACCGGCATTCACTAAGCCTTCAACGGCGCTGGCCACTGTGTTATCCGTAGGCGCGTACAGGGCGTCTGCTTTGGAAGCCACGATTTGCGCTGCGGACTGAACATCAGCACTTTTCAGGGCGGTGCCTTCGACCACTTCCATGCCTTGTTCTTTGGCGGCTTTGCGCAGTAAATCCACCAGTGCGACGGCATTGGCTTCGCCCGGGTTGTAAACGACACCAATGCGTTTGGCATCAGGCAGAATTTCTTTCACCAGTGCGACGTGCTGTGCGACCGGGGATAAATCAGACAGGCCGGTGACGTTGCGCTCGGGCTGATCCACATTACGTACAAGTTTGGCGCCTACAGGATCCGTGACTGCAGTAAAAACGACGGGAATAGAACGGGTGGCTGCAGCCAGTGCCTGTGCGGTTGGTGTTGCAATACCGACCAGGACATCCGGTTGTTCACCGACAAACTGTTTGGCGATTTGCACTGCAATTGCAGGGTTACCCTGCGCGGTCTGATAGGAGAACTCCAGATTTTTGCCTTCTTCGTAGCCTTTCGCTTTCAGGCCATCCAGCAGGCCCTGGCGAGTGGCGTCCAGCGCCGGGTGTTCAACGATCTGAGACACAGCAACTTTGGCCATTTCGGCTAAGGTTGGTGTCGCCGTCAGGGCTAAAGCTGCAGCGATGCAGGCTGCCGAAAGCAATTTGTTTCCCTTCATATTATGCAATCCTTGTTCTGGTGTGATGACAGAGATGGGTCGGCAAACTGTGCCATCAGTAACACCCATCATTGGCATAATGTTTTAGCGCAATGAGAAAAGAAAGAACATCCAAAAATTAACAACAATGTAACATTGGGTGGAGTGAAGCACCTGTTGAATGTTATTTGAATGGTGTTTTGTCTTGTGTTTTTATTGATAATTAGGCTAAAAATTACACAGAAGGGGTGTAAATCAGAGTCATGTTTTTTATTGGTATTTTTGTGAGCATGATGAGCTATGACTCAGCAGGAGCGAATTCGGCTGCGTGATTGGATAAATTATGAACAATGCGCTGACGGGGAGGTTCATCAGGGCAGACCCAAGCTCAGCAACAAAGAGGCAGCCAGCCAGACTGCCTGTACAGCAAAATCTCTTATTCACCAATACATTGCAGTGTATCGTTGCGCTTGCCGATATGGGCAAAAGCCGCTTTCATATTGGCTTCCTGAATATAACGGGGGGGCAGCGGCATGACCTCAACCTGAAAGTCCGGTGCATCGGCGGCGACAGGGTTGTGGGCGGTGACCGGGGTGACCATCACCACTTTCAGTGCCGGATTGCGTGACAAAATACGGGAAGCTGTCCCTAATCCTTCTGCGGTGTGAAAGCGCCCGGCGACGTGCATGATCTGGTGGCCTGGGTGAGCTTGCAGGTAGTTGACCATGCTTTCGGCCATGGTGTCGTCCCAGCTGGTCTGAGCAGCAAATTGCCGTTCAGACTGGGCAGGATTACCATGATGCATAGACTCAGTGAATTTTTCTTTGTATTTGTCATTATTCAGTGTAAGTGACTGCGCGACCCATTTTCGCTCGGCAGCCGGAAGCCGATTCAGGTAATCAGCGCCATAGCGGCCGACACAACGGACGATGGATTTCGGCGCATTGGCGGCAATGACATCCAGCTGATGCTGGCGTGCAAAATCGACCAGCGGGCGGTAATCGGATTCATAATTCGGCCAGGCATTGCCCTGTTTGATCAGGACCTGCTCACCGATTTCGCCGTGAAGAAACTGGTCGAGGATCGGCTGTTTGTCGCGCGTAAACTGCTCCATCGACAAAGCCAGTCTGGGGTTATTGGCATACAGGGCCGCCAGCAGCCGGGCTTGCAGCAGATGGGCCCCCGGATGGCTGTGCCACTCGCCTACCAGTACGATATCTGCATCGGACAGCGCATTCGCCAGGGCTTGTTCTGTCATTTCGTCTCCGGATGGAGAACGAATAGTGTAATCGTACAGGGTTGGAGGAATCGCAGCTGTTGTGGTGCTTGAGCTTGGCTGTGTGGCACAGCCACTCAGCAGCGCGGCAAATAGCATTGCGTAGCCAGTCTTCATGTATATCATCCTTTGTCTGAAGCATGCATACCGGGCTTATATTAAGAATCAGTATGATAGCTTCAGCGGGTTCTGTCATGGGCCGTATGATATTGAAGACTGACGACAGACTCAATAGAAATGAGAATTAGTTGCAATTATCCTGTTCGGCGTCATCCCCGGCGGTGTTTTTTCGGTAAACACGCAGGGTGAAATCTGCTTCGCAGCTGAACGCCTGTTGTTGCGCCAGGTGTTGCCAGACAGCGTCGCTGGTTTTCCACGCAAACGGCGTCATTTGCATCAGTGACACGGCTTCATCACCGCTCAGGCTCATGGTGTAGTGCAGCTGTTCTTCCTGCACCAAGGTCATCCCCGGCAATGTTTCAGCTTGTGTATCATGTAGTCTGACGTCGGCATAAATGAGTGCTTTGAGCTGGTACAAGTGCCGTGGCGCCGGAGTCACAGTGATTAAAATTGCGCCGGGTTTCAGCGTACGGGCAATTTCTTCAGCTTTACAGGGGGCATAAATGCGTACCATGGCATCCAGGCTGTGGTCGGCGAATGGTAGTCTGTGGCTGGAGGCAACACAGAAATGGCAATCCGGGTAGCGTTTGGCAGCATAACGAATGGCCACTTTGGAGATGTCCAGCCCGTGCACTTCCAACTGAGGGTGACTGGCGCTCAGTGCTGTGAAGGAGGATGTGTAATAGCCTTCGCCACAGCCGATATCCAGTATTTTTTCGCTGTTCTCCGGCAGATGCTCAGCCAGTAGCTGACTGACTTTCTCTCTCATCAAGCGGTAGTGATTGGCTTCAAGAAATTGTCTTCTTGCCTGCATCATCTCTTTGTTATCACCAGGGTTTTTTGAGCTTTTGTGATGAACAGGCATTAAGTTGACATATCCTTCCTTCGCCTGATCAAACTGATGGTTATTTTCACAGCGCCATTGATCTTGCTGATGATGCAGCGGCTGATGGCAGAGGGGACATTGATAAGACATAGGAAAGCACCAACACTGAAAACAACGGATTGTAACCTGTTTGTCCGAGGCATAGAAGCGCAGGGGATAATCCGGCTACTTTAGTGATAAACCTATTCGTTAAATGCAAAAGGTGATCTTTCTCGCAGAAAAATATCCTAATGAATCAATAAGCAATATACCCAGTTTTATTAAGGGGTTATTCAGGGAAAAAAGATACTCTGAGTGTGCATAAAGAAAATCTTTGCTCTATGTTTGGAATGGGTTTTGGACTTTCTATGCCGCTGGCAGCAGGCTTTGACTGCCTTCTCCTGTTGCTGGCGGACGATCTGAGCCCGCTTTTTGCGCTTATGAGTGCCATCAGCGTTGTGGTCACTCAGAACACACACTCAAGGAAAACAAAGATGAAAAAAACACTAGCAGCGGCAATTATCTCCAGCGTGTTTGCCAGTGGCGCAAGCTACGCGGCAAATATTTATCAAGGCGAAGATGGTAGTGAAGTGAATCTTTACGGCCGTCTGGGCTACAACATTACAGACAAAGCCACCGATGATGGCGACACCAATGGCGAATTTGATGCACGTCTTGGCCTGGGTGGCTCTCAGCCAATCAATGATCAGTTTTCCGTGATTGGCTGGGCCGAGTACCAGGTCAATGCAGCAGAAGCTGAAAACTCCGGCGGTGACAGCTTGTCTCCTCGTTATGTCTGGGCCGGTATCGACGGTCAAGAAATGGGTAAAGTGACGGGTGGCCGTGTGGCTTCTGGCCTGATCATGTTTACCGATATCGTTGATGTGTTTGCCTTGTCTGATATCGCCGCAGCCCGTCAGGCAGAGGTGGTTGATGGTACCGCCGTTCAGGTTTTCCGTCAGGATGCGACGCTACAATACCAGAACAGCATCAACGGTTTAGACTTCTCCGTTGGCTATATTTTTGGTAACAATGATAAAAACGCGTTCGGTAATTCACTGGATAACGGGATGAACGCCGCGCTGCGTTACACGCTGGATCTGGGTCAGGGTGGCCGTCTGGCGCCTGTGCTGGCGTATCAGTACAGCGAAGACAAAGACGGTAATGAGTACAACTTCTGGGGTGTTGGTGCCACCTACAGCATCAACGCTTTCACTTTGGGTGCTGAGTACTCTGAAGATGAAGTGGATGCGGGTGGTCCAAGCAAGAGTAAGGATGAAGTCTGGGAAGTAGTTGCCATCTATGATCTGAACACCGACTGGACACTGCGTGCAGGTTACCGCAACCTGGAAAACACCGACGGTGACGAGTTAGAGCTGAAAGACACGACGCTGGAAGCTCAGTATCATCTGACTAGCCGTTCTTCTTTGTTCACCAGCTACGTCTTCCGTGACGGTAAAAATGGTACAAATCTCAGCACAGGTAAAGCTGTTAATTTCGGCGGTGATGCCGACGAAGACTTCTACCAACTGGGTATTCGTTACGAGTTCTAAGCACTTCGTGACCACGAGACTGAAAAGGCTGGAGCATGCTCCAGCCTTTGTTGTTTCAGCGCAGGGGTTATCCGGCTTTATAGTCGGCTTTATCCAGATTGTGTTTTTTCATTCTCAGATACAGCTTTTTACGCGGGATCTGCAGGTAAGTGGAAACCTCATTAATTCTGCCGCCAAACAGGTACAGGGCATCTTCAATCACTTGTTTTTCATAGCTATCGATCAGATCATCCAACGGGCTGCTCATTTGATCCAGTGACTTGGTCCGCTCTTGCCCGGTGAGCTTGACGATCCCAATCGCGTAGAGCTCTGCGACATTACGCAGTTCCAGAACGTTACCTTGCCAGGTGTGGCGGTTGAGGGTATTGAGGTAGGCTTTATCCACCACAGGAACGGGCTTGTTCAGCTTCTGGCAACTGGCCTCCAGAAAGTATCGGAACAGCAGGGTAATATCGCTTGCCCGTTGCCTTAATGGTGGAATGACAAATCGCGCCTGACTGAGAAAGTAAAACAGCTCAGGCACCAGGGTTTCTTTTTCGACCGCTTGTTCAGCTGTGCCTTCAATGATGGCCAGTACCCGAACTTCCCTTTTCGCCAGGCGCTCCTGCTCAAGAAGAAAACGGCAGAGCCAGTGCTGTGTCTCTGTCGGCATCGCCGGCAGGTGATTGATGCAGAGACTGCCTTCACGGGCATTGAGCATTGCCCGTTGTAAATCTGAAGTACGCGCCACCTTGCTGCCGCACAATTGAATCAAAGGGCCTTTGCCCATATTGGTCTGGGAATGCAGCATGCGGGCCAGAGTATGACGCCCTGTTCCGGCTTCTCCTTCAATCAGGGCATCTTTGTCATGGCTTTCCGCGGCTGCAATCTGGTGACGGAGTTTGACGATCAGCGGGCTGTCACCCAAGAGCACATCACTGGCGGTTTGTCGCAGCCGTTTACGGTGTTCAATCAGCTGCTTTCGTTTGGGCAGATGTTTATCCAGCAGTGTGATCAGCGCTGCGGGTTGTAATGGCTTTTGCAGGAAATCGGCCGCCCCGTTTTGTAAGGCATCCACTGCCATAGGAATGTCGCCATGGCCGGTGATGAGTATGACAGGCAGGGTGTTGTCGAGGGATTTAATCCGTTGCAATACCTCTTTGCCGTTCATACCGGGCATATACATATCGGTAATCACCACGCCCGGCCACTCTTTGTGAAGCAGGGTCAGAGCCTGCAGCGGATCGGTGGCTGTCAGGGTCTGATAACCCGCCACTTCCAGCAGGTGCTGGTAAGCATCGGCAACATCCTGATCGTCGTCAATGATCAGGACTTCAATGTGATCGCTAATCGTCATATTTCTTTAACTCCAAAACAACCATTGCGCCTCCCTGCAAGGTGGAAGCAAGGTAAATATCACCGTTCAAGCGGTTCATGATGGAACGGCAAATGTTCAGCCCCAGACCCAGCCCTACATCTTTGGTGGTGGTAAAAGGAGTGAACAGTTTTTCAATCATGTCTCTTGCAAAACCCGGCCCCGTATCACAAATCGCCAGACTGAACGTGTGACGTTGCGCCGAGTGATGAAGCAGTTCGACGTAAATCTCTCTGGTCTCACAACCCGCTACCGCATCACAGCTGTTCACGAAGAGATTGACCAGTACCTGTTCCAGCTGCACGGGATCGGCAATGACCTGAAACGGACTGTTGATGCTGCTGATCAGCCTGGTTTGCTGAACTTTCAGCCGGCTTTCGATCAGTTGCTGAGCGTGATTAATGGATTCCTGAATATCAACGGCTTGCAGCATCCGGTTGGCTGATTGCTTTTTCGCGAAATTGCGCAGGCTGGTAATAATGCGGGCCATGCGCTCGGTCAGGCTGTCCATTTTATCCAGGCTGGCGGTCAGTTGAGTCAGGTTGTTCTTATCCACGGCCATACGCGTGGCAAAGATATGAGTGGTCATGGCTGACAGCGGCTGGTTCAGCTCGTGCGCCAGTGAAGTCATGGTTTGTCCCACCACGGCCATTTTGGCCGCCTGGATCAGCTCATCCTGGGTTGCGCGTAAGTCTTCCTCAATCCGTTTTCTGTCTTCAATTTCGGCTTTCAGCTGCCGGTTACGTTTGGTCAGAGACTCCGTTTTCTCCTGCACCATATTTTCCAGCCAGCGGGCAGCATTTTCCTGCTCGGTGATGTCGGTCACAGTGATAATGACTTTGGCCTCCTGGCCCTGCTTGAACAGGCGGAAATCCAGCCGGAGATAGCGCTGTTCCCCTGAGTGTGCCTGCTTGATGGTGAGGTTGCAGGCACCATTGGCTTGCAAAGGGCTGCTGGGCAGGAACAGGCGCTTGAGACGGGGTTCCATTGCGCGGTTAAACAGCGCCCAGATAGTCTGATTGTCCGGGATCGTTTCGGCATCAAACAGGGATAAGGCACTGGGATTAACCGATTCAACGATACCGGATAAATCGCAGGTGATGAGACTGGCCTGGGTATTGTTGATCAGGTTCAGCGCATTGGCGCGCTGCATTTCCAGCATTTGCTGGCGAAACTGGCGCAGGCTGTCACCCAGCAGGCCAATTTCATCATCACCATCCACCTGTATTCTGGCGTTGAGATTGCCGTGTGCCACGGCATAGAGATCCCGGCTGAGTTGATTCAAACGTGCGACAATCCCGCGGCTGACCAGATAGACAGACAGAAAAACCGAGAGGGTAATGGCCAGCAAAACCACGCCAAGCAAAATGTAACTGCTGATCATGACAGACTGGCGGGTGTGATCGTTGAGTGCCAGCAGTGAGGCATCTGCCTGACCGACCATCGTCTGGATCAGATCCTCCTGATAAGTCAGGCGATTGTTAATGCGTTCATCATAGATCCGGATGGTTTTCTCCAACTCGGACAGCACGCTCAGTTGCATCGCCACCGGGCCTTCCGGCTCTACCTGACTGACCATCTCGTTGAGTTGCTGCCGGAACGCCAGCGTGGAAGGATAGTGACTGAGAGAATCACTGATGATTTTCAACTGATTGATTTGAAATCCAATATAGTGAAAAGCATTGGAGATATCCCGGTTCTCCCCCTGATGAAACATTTCTTGTACCAGCTGGAACAGCTCACTTTCTTTGACTGTGATGGACTGAATGAGTGAAAACTCGTTCACTGTTGCCCGGATGGTGTCACTGTCCAGGTGATTGGGGGTTGTACGCGTTAACTGCCATTCCACTTCCTGACGAATGGGAGCCAGCTCATCCACCACTTTTTGGTGCAGCCAGCGGAGCCGGCTTTCAGATTGCGCCAACGCCAGCTGCAGGGATGAGCGCTTGCTCAGCAGTTCGCTGTAAGTCTCGATATCTTTGAGCAAGCTGGCGTGCTCAATTTTCAGCGCCGGATAGGAAGACAGGCTGGCGGTGTTTGCAATCGACTGGGTGATCTTGTCGGCTTCGGTCTGAATCTGTTGTTTCAGCACAGCGTGACGGGTCGGATCCTGATTGAAACCGATATTGTGCAGGCTGTCTTTCAGCGCCGCCGTGCTGCGTTCAAGGTGGTAGCTGGCCCTGAGTGTCGGCAGGTTTTTGCTGACAATGGCATCGATCTGATCATCCAGGTTTTCCCAGGTGATCAGTGCAATCAGGCTGACCCCTATGCTCAGAAATGCCATCAGACTGATGGCGCTAATCAGGCGATTGCCAATCGTTTTGCGTTTCAGCATCACAGCTCCTGTTTATAGGACATGAGTATGTCCTGAGATAAACGGATGGATTGCTGTAATTGCCGGCTCATTTGCGCTTGCCACAGACCGACTGTCAGCGCAGAAGCAGGATGGCGAACCGGGTCCTGCAGCAACAAAAAATCCTCCGAATCGGCTTGCCTGGCACTGATCACTGGGGTTGAAGCCAGCATCGTGGAACGTGCCAGTTGCGCCGCTTGTTGCTCTGTCAGGGCCGGCAGTTGCCGGATTTGGTGGATCAGCTGCCAGGCATGATTCAGCAAAGGTTGCTGCTGACTGATACTGATATCGAAGAGCTGCTGCACAGCAACAGCCCGTTTTTCCATTAAACCGGTATCCATCACGAATGTTGCAGCGTCTATCTCGGGGAGATGTGTCCGGCCCATTTTATAGAGGGGCGACTGCGCAAGGCGCGCCTGTGACGCGGCTGACAGCATAAAACGGACGAACGCAATACCCGCCTGATCGGCCTGTCTTCTGTCCAGTGCTGCGATATAGCTCGGCAGAATCATGCTGTCGGGCTGATACTGAAAATGAATAAACGGAAAATGATCCTGCTGTGCTTTGGCATAACTGTCGATCACCAAACCGATGCCGGATTGTCCGCTGGCGACGAGATCGGTGGCACGCTGGTTGCTGGCCGAGATGGCATTCAGATTCCCCCCCAGCTGCAGCAGTAACTGCCACCCCTGATCCCAGTCATAACGTTGCAGCAGGCTTTCCACCATCAGGTGCGTTGTCGCAGAGCGGGAAGGGCTGCTCATGACCAGATGGTTATGGTAGACGGGAGCAATCAGTGACTCCCAGCGCGACGGAACAGGGAGCGCATGTCTGTCGGTATAGCGCTGGTTCCAGATGATCCCGCAGCCGGAAAATCCCAGAACGGCAACGTGGTCTGAATCGAGCGGGCTGCGCGCATGGGTCAGTTCGGAAACCGGCACCAGGTCATGGCTGTCGGCCAGTGGCTGAAACAGGCGCCGGGAAGAGGACAGCACCACATTGACGCCGTGATCGGGTCTTGCCAGCAGCGCCAGACCTTCACTTTCCCGGCGTTGCAGGATCAGAACGTCCAGATCCGAATATTGCTGTTCAAAAATCTTGATACTGCTGCTCAGCAGGGCAGGATTGAACGTGGTCAGAATCACCAGCTGCTTTTTCTCACTGGCGTGCAGGGGGGAAGCTGCCAGTAATAGGATGATCCAAAGCCGGTATAACATGACAAACAATCCTTTCTTACGTCGCCTGATTTATTCCTTGGTTCCCCACCTAGACTCGCTGTTTTCGGGGGCAGACAGCAGAGATAGCGCGTTACGCGCTTATATACAAGCAAGGGGCTGCGGGGAACAGCAAAAAGTTGAGGATCATGGCTGAAGTTATAGTCGGCTAGCGCTTTCGTCTTTGCCATGCCATAAAATGTGCCACGTGTGACCCAATCGTCAGCCACTTTACGCTCACCCGCGCAAATCTATCAGATCACCCGTTTTCGCCAACGGGGAAATTGTAAAAAGGTATGCCAGCAATCGGACCGCTGACTCTGGTGTTTGAGGAATGGGGGGAATGACGTGCACAGGGCGGCCCGGGTTATGCCGGACCGTTGTGTGGGAGACCTGTTTCGTCATCCTGATTCATGGCGCCATCAGGCACTGAGGATTTGCTGCAGCTCACTAGCAGAGAGATGATACTGGCGAGGGCACCGTTGCCAGACGCTCAGCATACGGCGATATTTACTCTGCATGGGCACATGACTGTTAAAACTGTGCTCTGATGGCAGGAAATGCGGATAAAGATTTTCTACTTCAGTCAGGAAGCGAACATAATGCATTTGCTGAGATTCACTCGCGGCATCAAAGCCCAGAAAAGTCAGGCGGCGCGTATCAATCCGGCTTTGCTCGGCTTGGTTTAACTGATTGCAGGATTCTTGCATGGCATGGTGCATTTCCATCACTTGGATGATTTCTTTACATTCTTCTTCTGAAATCGCCCCAAAGTCCTTATCCAGCTCTCGTAATTGCAGCCCGTAGCCACGCTCCACTATGGTTTGCAGACGCTGAAACTTGCCGGCATGCTCGGGATCGAGCTGTGCCATCAGGCGATATTGATTCGACAGAATGAGACGTTGTGCATGTGTCATTTCCATAGCGGTATCCTGCAATAATTCGACTGGTTCTAGCATAGCAGCAAGTTATCGGGCGCTTTTGATCTGAGCCGGGTTTGCGGCCGACTTTACAGAAAAAACGACTGCATTTGCGTTACACTGACCGGCATCAAGTGTGATTCAATGGGTCAAAAACAATGCAAGGATGCCGGCAATGACAATGCTTCCCTGGGCAGGCTGGGCCATATGGCTGGCCGTGCTCTTCTTCGCTTATCCGCGCGAATTCTATCCGAAGTTCAAACACCAGAAAGACTACCAGCACCTGGTCTCCGGCACTGTGGTGATACTCTTTTTATTGTGGAGCCTGCGGGCCGGACTGGTTGATGGGCTGAAAGTCCATTTTCTGGCTCTGACCGTGCTGACCCTGACCCATGGCTGGCGAATCGCGATATGGATCGCGGCGGTTCCGGGTTTTCTGCTCGCAGCATTCGGTATTCAGGACTGGCAGGATCTGGGACTGGTCAATCTGACCAGTGTGGTGGCGCCTGTATTGCTCAGTTATTGGGTTTTCTTACTGAGTTACCGGTATCTGACCCGGCATCTCTTTGTGTATATTTTTGTTGCGGCATTTTTTAACGGCGCCCTGTCGCAGGTGGTCCATATGCTGCTGACAGGCAGCTGGATCTGGCTTGAAGGGCAATACAGCTGGCAATACATCGTCGATAACTATTTATTGCTCATTCCTTTGCTGTTGTTCCCTGAAGCCTTGCTCAACGGCATGGCGACGACTTTGCTGGTGGTGTACAAACCTGAGTGGGTGAGAACCTTTTATGAACGGGATTATATTTACCAGCGGGATAAGTAAATCTGCACGGGACAACATCTTTCTGAGCAATCAATACATCACATTGGGATGATACTGCGACAGGATGGCTTTTACCTTGTCCATCACAGCTTTTGACGGCGGTTTGACCCCTTCCAGCGGATAGTCATACCCCATGGCTTCCCATTTGTGTGCGCCTAGCTGGTGGTAGGGGAGCAGTTCGACTTTCTCGATATTGTCCATTCCCTGAATGAATTCGCCCAGTTGGCGGGCAGAGGTCTCGTTGTCGGTAAAACCGGGGACCACGACATGACGAATCCAGGTTTTCTGGCCGATTTTGTGCAGATAACGGGCGAAGTCGAGAATACGTTTGTTGGGCACGCCCACCAAATCGTGGTGAATCGCATCGTCGATTTGCTTGAGATCCAGCATCACCAGATCCGTCACCGCCAGCAGCTCATCAATCACAGGGGTATGTTTACGGACATAACCGTTGGTATCCAGACAGGTATGGATGTTCTCGGCTTTGGCTGCCCGGAAAAAGTCGCGGATGAATTCTGGCTGTAAGATCGCCTCACCGCCGGATGCGGTGACCCCGCCACCTGAGGCTGTCATGAAATGGCGATAAGAGAGGGCTTCTTTCATCAGCTCATCTACTGTGATTTCACGTCCGCCTTCCAGATCCCAGGTGTCCCGGTTGTGGCAGTACTGGCATCGCAGCAGGCAACCTTGCATAAACACGATGAAGCGGATGCCCGGGCCATCCACAGTGCCGCAGGATTCAAAGGAGTGAATACGGCCTTTGACTGTCATGAGGTGGCGCTCCCAGATAAAAATTGTATGACTGTTTTCAGTATAATCCCCGCGACTTGTGCAAGCCGCGGGGAATCTGGCGTACCGGGCAGTGAATGCCCGGTAAGGGTTACAGCGAGTCAGTAAAGGTCCGCGCAATCACGTCCTGTTGCTGCTCTGTCGTCAGTGAGTTGAAGCGTACCGCATACCCGGATACCCGGATGGTGAGTTGCGGGTATTTCTCCGGATGCTTCACCGCATCTTCCAGTGTTTCACGGTTCAGCACATTGACGTTCAGGTGCTGGCCGCCTTCAATACCGGCATCGTGGTGGAAATAACCATCCATCAGACCGGCCAGATTTGCACGGCGGGTATCGTCCGATTTCCCCAGAGCATTCGGCACGATAGAGAAGGTATAAGAAATACCGTCTTTGGCGTGTGCGAACGGCAATTTACCCACTGAGGTCAGCGAGGCTACCGCGCCTTTCTCATCGCGACCATGCATCGGGTTGGCACCTGGTGCGAAGGGCTGACCGGCACGGCGTCCGTCCGGGGTGTTCCCGGTTTTCTTTCCGTACACCACGTTGGAGGTGATGGTCAGAATCGACTGAGTCGGAATGGCATCGCGGTAGGTTTTCAGCTGACGGATCTTATTCATAAACCGTTCGACCAGATCACAGGCGATGTCATCGACACGGGCATCGTTATTTCCGAATTTCGGATAGTCGCCTTCGATATCAAAATCAATGGCAATGCCGTCTTCGTCACGTACCGGCTTCACTTTGGCATACTTAATGGCCGACAGGGAATCCGCCGCCACCGACAGGCCGGCGATCCCACAGGCCATGGTGCGACGCACGTCTCTGTCGTGCAGGGCCATCAGAGCGGCTTCGTAGCTGTACTTGTCATGCATGAAATGAATGGCGTTCAGCGCGGTGACATACTGTGTCGCCAGCCAGTCCATCAGAGAATCCAGGCTGGCCATCACTTTGTCGTAATCCAGCACTTCATCTGTCATCGGGGCGGCTTTCGGGCCGACCTGCAGTTTCAGTTTTTCATCCACACCGCCGTTGATGGAGTACAACAGGGTTTTGGCCAGGTTGGCCCGGGCGCCGAAAAACTGCATATGCTTCCCGACCACCATGGGGGAGACACAGCAGGCAATGGCGTAATCGTCTGAATTGAAATCCGGGCGCATCAGATCATCGTTTTCATACTGAATTGATGAAGTATCAATCGACACTTTGGCGCAGAATTTCTTAAAGCCTGCCGGCAGGCGATCAGACCAGAGTACAGTGATGTTCGGCTCGGGGCTTGGCCCCATGGTGTACAGGGTATTGAGGAAGCGGAAGCTGGTTTTTGACACCAATGTCCGACCATCAACGCCCATGCCGCCAATGGATTCGGTTGCCCAGATAGGATCGCCGGAGAACAATTCATCGTATTCAGGCGTCCGCAGGAAGCGCACCATACGCAGTTTCATCACGAAATGATCAATCATTTCCTGGGCTTGTTCTTCGCTGATCTTACCGGCGGCCAGATCCCGCTCGATGTAGATGTCAAGGAAGGTTGAGGTACGCCCCAATGACATTGCCGCGCCGTTTTGTGATTTCACCGCTGCAAGATAGCCAAAGTACGTCCACTGAATGGCTTCCTGCGCGGTTTCGGCAGGACGCGAAATGTCGTAACCGTATTTGGCGGCCATTTCTTTCATCTGTGCCAGTGCATGGTGCTGATCGGCGATTTCCTCGCGTAGCTGCATGGTCATCTGCAGATCTTCGCCTTGCTCGAAACGCGCTTGCAGCGAGGTAAACTGAGCCAGCTTGTCCTGCATCAGATAGTCAATCCCGTACAGCGCCACACGGCGATAGTCACCGATGATGCGGCCACGGCCGTAGGCATCGGGCAGCCCGGTCAGCACGCCGGACTTACGGCATTTCATGATATCCGGGGTATAAATATCGAACACACCCTGGTTGTGGGTTTTGCGGTATTCAGTGAAGATTTTCTTGACCTGAGGATCGAGTTCACGGTCGTATGCTTTACAGGAACTCTCGACCATACGGATACCGCCATTCGGAATTATCGCCCGTTTCAGCGGGGCATCCGTTTGCAGACCGACGATGGTTTCCAGTGATTTGTCGATATAGCCCGCATCGTGAGCCGTGATGGTAGAAATGATTGAGGTATCAAAATCAACAGGGGCGTGTGTGGCGTTTTCCTGTTTGATACCTTCCATCACTTTTGCCCAGAGCTGCTGGGTTGCCGCTGTGCCCTCACTGGCCAGAAAATCTTCATTGCCCTCGTAAGGGGTGTAGTTTTTCTGGATGAAATCACGGACATTGACTTCGCTTTGCCATTCACCGGCCTTGAAACCTTGCCAAGCCGTCGCAAATTGATCTGTCATAGTATACCTACCTGTTATCGTCAGTAGAAAATGTCTGCAAATGCTGCAGCGTCTGCAACCTGTGCAATTTGTATCATCTCTGTCAGGGCGGCTTTTTGATTTACCGCACTGACAGGTTGGAAATTTTTCTTTTCCGGTTTATCCCAGCAGTGCAGGGATTCCCGGAATCATGCCGACCGCCAGCATGGCGCCCAGGCACACCAGCAGTGTCAGGCCCGGAATGATGATGCGATCGGCCAGTGTCAGGTGGTTCGGTCTGTCTTTGTCACCAATCAGGCCGTTGTTATCCAGCAGCATAGTGACAGCCCAGCCGAAGACAGGGTTTACCGCCATGGACGCGAAGATACAGATCCCCGCCGACTGGCTGGACTTGGCATCTTTGACCATCTGCATCCCGGCTTCCAGCAGCGGCAGGAACACTCCGGCCAGCAGGGCAATCGTCATCACCGGCGGCCAGATCGCAATATCCATAGGGTAGCCGAGAATAGCCACAATGATGCATATACTGCCCAGTAAAATGGCGCCACCCGGAATCGGACGTTTGGCGATGGCGGCCGGGATCATGTAGGTCCCCCAGGATGAAGTGACATTACCGCCGCCAAATGCCGCGCCGACGATCTGGCGAACCGAGCAGCCGGTCATGGTGTCATCGACATCCATCAGGGCTCTCTCGGCTTTTTCAGGGTAGTTCATTTCCTGAAAAATGCGGTGACCAAGAAAGTCGGGTGACCACATGGCCACGGCCAGCAGAGCAAACGGCAGCGACGCAATGAAGTGCTCCACAGTCGGCATGCCCAGTTTCCAGCCGGTTTCTGTTGATCCCCACCAATAGGCCGGGTTCAGATTGGGCAGGCCAGGGGTGGTATGGAACTCGAAGGGCGCGCCCATGAGGGCAGCAATGATACCGCCTGTCACTGCGCAGACAGGAATTGCCAGCCAGCGCTTGCCGATGCGGGCTAAAAAGGCATACAGCACAATCGAGATAAAAAGGATGAAAGTGGCGACATAACCCATATTGATGTCGCTGCCCCAGCTCAGCAGGCTTTTGATTTGGCCGCTGGAGCCGACAAACCCCAGGAAGATCAATAACCCGCCAGCCACACCGTCACTGGTGAGCTTGACCAGTCGGGAGCCGCCTTTACACAGGCTGAGCGCCAGGCCGAAACCGCCCAGTAAAATAGCCAGTGCTAACGGGTGACCGCCGGCGGCTGCAATCATGCCGATCATGGGGATCATCGGGCCATGATTGCCCGCCAGATTGGCGCGCGGGTTCAGAAACCCGGAGACCAGAATACAAAACAGCGATGCCGAAACCAGCATCTCAACCCTGACGTTCTCAACCACGAATTCCGGGCCAAGGCCGTAAGCGGCCGCATACGAAGACATCACCGCTGAATACATCGCAATAATGCCGATCGTGCCGGCGATCGCAGGGACCAAATCTTCCCATTCGAAACGGAAATCGCGGCCGGGGAGGTTCAGTGCCCACCGACGCGGGTTTATGATCTGCAGTTCATGATCAAGATACCGGGAGCGGCTGGCAAAGCTGCTGGCCGGTTTGTGATGGGCCGAATAACGCTCGGAGTCCACATCGGTCTGGACGTCACCGAATTGAAGGTTTGATGACATAAGGGCCTCGTTCTACAAGTCTATAATTCTTGTGCTCTGCACCGGAGGTGTGGCCTCAATCCAGTGCGGATTTATGTTCTGGTATCAATTACTGATAATGAGGACAGTGTACGCCCGGGGATTCTGTGGAAAGTTGATCCTGATCATTCAAGTCTCTTGTATGGAAAAAAACTACGTAAAAACCAGTATCAATGGAGTTTCTGGGGGCTTTTTTGAACTTCGTGTAATTTTATTACGTAAATTTAAGTCTGGAACGGCCAGAGGATAAGGGAGCCGTCTGGACAGGGCACAGAAAATCAGCCGATCGATACCCGCGAGGGTCATTTCAGCGCGATGAACAAATTCAATTTCTGCAAACCTCGTCATGTTATGACGAATTTTATATTTAGCATGAAGCACATGATCAGTTACTCATTGTGCATGTTTTCCCACTTTCATTTCGCTGAAGCCAAGCGGCGGAATGATTTGGAACGAGAGGATTCTTATTCTCTTTCGGGCGAGATATCGATTACATCCGGGTGCAATCTAACCCGCTGCCTTTTTGACATGCAAATTCAGAAGACTCCCGGCTGTGCTTTTATTTAGCGGCGACTGATGTTTATTCTTTTTATCGCTCGCAACGGATAATTTGGCCGGATGTATGAAACTGATTTTTTATACTAAAATAGTGAGAAACTATTGCGCTTATTAAATAATCGTTTGTCCTGTTTTATTGATTAAATATGCGATTTTTCCATCTTATAATGCTAAAATCCGAAAGTTAACAAAATGTTGTCAAGCAAAGTTCGTGGTGATACCTTCGTCAAAGGGCTGCGAAAACAGACTATCTCACTGTCGGATTACCGGGAGAAGCAGGATGAATGGCCGCGTCGCTAACTGGTTTGATAAAAAGATAAAGTTATCCGTGGTGTGTATTCGTGAAGAGTGACCCGCAATGACAATGGGAAACTTATATCGTTCTGCTTATGTTGGTGTCGTGTTAATTGTGATGTTCTCAGAACGTTCACTCTCATGCATAAAGACTTTGGCCGGCAGTATTCAGCACATTCAGCCACATTTGCATGATTCGTTTCAGGTGCAGTATTTGGGTTTGACAAGCAACAGGAGACAAAGCGCATGACAGAAGCAGTAGCGCTTGAAGTAAAGGATTTACATAAATCGTTTGGCCAGAATGAAGTCTTGAAAGGGATTTCCCTCACCGCGCATTGTGGGGATGTCATCTCTATCATTGGCTCTTCTGGTTCAGGAAAAAGTACATTTCTTCGCTGTATTAACCTGTTGGAAACGCCAACTCAGGGTGAAATTTGGGTCAATGGCGAATTAATCAAAATGAAGAACAACCGCCGGGGGGAATTCCTGCCTGTCGATGACCGCCAGGTGCAGCGCATTCGCTCCCGTCTGGCCATGGTTTTTCAGGGCTTTAATCTCTGGTCGCACATGACTGTGCTGGGCAATGTGATTGAAGCCCCCGTTCATGTCCTCGGCGTGCCGAAAGCGGAAGCCATCGAAAAAGCCGAAGCCTTGCTGAAGAAAGTAGGGCTGTACGAAAGACGTCATTATTACCCGGGTCATCTCTCGGGTGGTCAGCAGCAGCGGGCTGCCATTGCACGCGCACTGGCGGTCGACCCAGAAGTGATGCTGTTTGACGAACCGACCTCCGCCCTTGACCCTGAACTGGTTGGTGAGGTGCTGGGCGTCATGCAGGATCTGGCTCAGGAAGGACGCACCATGCTGGTGGTGACACACGAAATGGCGTTTGCCCGCGATGTGTCAAATCAGGTGATGTTTTTACATCAGGGACTGGTTGAAGAGCAGGGACATCCCGACAAGCTGTTCCAGAACCCGGATTCAGAAAGATTAAAACAATTTATTTCCTCCATTTACTAAAATAGGGATGTGAGTTTTACTCAAGCCCGATAATTAACAACTTCGCTGTTTCAGCGGTTTACAACTATCCCTCATTCACAAACGGGATAGATGCAAATACAACAGGAGTAAGACAATGAAAAAATGGATTTTGGCTGCTGCCGTCGTTTCTGCTCTGGGGGCCACCTCAGTTCAAGCGAAAGAGTGGAAAGAAATTCGCTTCGGTATTGAAGGCGCCTATCCTCCATTCAGCTGGACCGAGCCAAGCGGTGAACTGAAAGGCTTTGACGTCGACATGGCGAATGCGCTGTGTGAAGAGCTGCAAGCAAAATGTAAGATCGTTGCCCAGGATTGGGACGGTATTATCCCGTCTCTGCTGGCACGTAAATACGATGCCATCATTGCTGCGATGTCCATTACTGAAGAGCGTAAAAAGAAAGTAGATTTCACGGGTAAATACGCACTAATCCCGAACAAGTTTGTGGCGAAGAAAGGCACGCAGATTGACTTCAGCAAAGAAGGTCTGAAGGACGTGAAAATTGGTGTTCAGCGTGCAACGACGCATGATAAATACCTGACCGACAACTATGGTGACTCGGTTGAGATCGTCCGCTATGGCTCTTTTGATGACGCTTACCTGGATCTGAAAGCGGGCCGTATCGCTACCGTACTGGGTGACGCATCTGCGCTGGAAGAAGGTCTGCTCAATAAAGAGGGCGGTGAAGGCTATGAATTCATCGGTCCTTCTCTGACGGATCCTAAGTGGTTCGGTGAAGGCTTCGGGATTGCAACTCGTAAGCAGGATAAAGATCTGACTGAACAGCTGGACAAAGCCATTCTGTCGCTGCGTGAAAAAGGCGTTTATCAGCAACTGGCGTCTAAGTACTTCTCTTATGACGTTTACGGTGAGTAATCGCTGACAATGGATTGAGAGACACTCTGGTGTTTCCCGGTGTACGAGCGATGTGATGAGACGAATGAGTGCCGGGTCGAAGGTGGCTCGGCACTTTTACTATCTGTCGCTGACCCTTTGCAGTTTAAAGGAGTGACCCCTTGTTAGATTTAAAAGGATATGAATGGTCGCTGATCGAAGGCGCATGGGTAACCCTGCAGGTTGCTTTGCTGTCTTTGGTGCTGGCGATGGTCTTGGGCATGATGGGTGCGCTGGCAAAATTGTCGCGTTATCGACTGGCCCGGTTGACGGCGACCACTTACACCACTGTCATCCGCGGTATTCCTGATCTGGTGCTCATGATGCTGATCTTCTTTGGCGGTCAGGTACTGCTGAACAACAGTTTGTATGGCGTCAATGAGTGGCTGAACAATTATTTTTCGTCGTCAGATCCTAACCATGAATGGACGGCCTATCTGCCTGACTATATTGAAGTCAGCCCGTTCGTGGCCGGTATACTGACCATTGGCTTTATCTTCGGCGCTTATATGGCCGAAACTTTCCGCGGTGCCATTATGGCGGTGGACAAAGGGGAACTGGAAGCCGCGAAAGCCTATGGCATGAGCAGTGCGATGTCGTTCCGCCGTGTCCTGTTACCACAAATGATCCGCCATGCCTTACCGGGGTTTGGCAATAACTGGCTGGTATTGCTGAAAACCACAGCACTGGTCTCAATCATTGGCCTGGATGACATGGTACGTAAAGGGGCGTTGGCCGCCGGTACGACTCAGATGCCATTTACCTTCTACATGGCGATTGCCGTGTTGTTCCTTGTGTTTACCTCGCTTTCCACTTCCGTACTGAAGTGGGCAGAGCGTCGGTTCAGTATCCATACGAGGTAAGAGATGGACTTTAGTATTCTGACTGATAGCTGGCCGCTGTATCTGCAAGGGTTTTACACCACACTGTGGATGGTGGCGCTGGCACTGGCCATTGGTCTGGTGATTGCCATTCCTATCGGTGTGGCGCGAAACAGCAAGAATCCGATGATTTCAGGCCCGGCCTGGGCTTATATCTACTTCTTCCGCGGCACGCCCCTGCTGGTGCAGCTGTATCTGATTTATTACGGCATGAGCCAACTGCTCAATGTGCAGGGTACGCTCTGGGAAGAAGCCTGGTTTTGTGCGCTGGTGTCCTTTGTGCTCAATACTGCGGCTTATACGGCAGAAATCGTGCGGGGTTCGATTAACAGTATGCCGAAAGGGGAAGTGGAAGCCGCGAAAGCCTATGGCATGAGCCACTGGCAGGCCTTCAGCCGGATTATTCTGCCAAGTTCGCTGCGCCGTGCCTTACCTGCCTACAGTAATGAAGTGATCTTCATGATTCACGGCTCGGCGGTTGCTGGTATTGTCACCATCGTGGATTTAACCGGTGCGGCACGGATCGTGAACTCCCGTTATTACGCGCCATTTGAATCCTACCTGTTTGCCGGATTGTGTTACATGGTGCTGACGTTCACGGTCATCTGGGCGTTCCGTAAGCTTGAAGGGCGATACCTGCGCCACATGAAAGCGCTGAGCTGATAGCCGGTACTTGTTTCAGACCATAAGAAAGCCAGGGCATCAGCCCTGGCTTATTTTTTCCATGGTGCACATACAGGGAAGTTCAGCGCTTACACAGCGACCGCATCGTACAGGCTGATGCCGGTCAGGGCTGCAACTTCATCAAGGTACTGTCGCACGCGGGCAGGGAAAGTCAGTCCTTTGACAACCGTGAGGTTTCTTAAGGTCGGGAACAGATTGACATCGTCATAGCTGAGCACATTGTCGCGCTCGGAAGGCAGCGTCAGCCAGTCGAGCTGGTCCAGCACTGCTTCCATGCCACGCAGAGACTGAGTTGTTTGGGCAAATGCTTCATCAAAGCTATGTCCGAGCATGGCCGATTTATTGCCCTCAAACCAGTCTTTGGCTTCCTGACACTGAAATTCGGGCAGATCAATCATCAGCCAGCGCGGATAGACCAAACGGCTGCTGAAAGGCCGGGCCGCGTCATACCACTCGGCAATACGCGCCTCGTACCGGGATTCAGCCAGCAACGGTTGACTATCCTGCTCATCAAGGTAGCGGGCGATATCCAGACTTTCTGCCATATAACTGCCGTCAGGCTTTTGCAGAATCGGCACCATGTTGGCACCCACTTTATCAATCCGCGCCTGCACATCATGATTTTGTAAGTAAACCAGCTCAACATCGGCCTTGTTCAGCCCGGCGACCATCATGGCTTTAATGCAATACGGGCAGTGATCGAAAACAAAGAGTTTCATTGAGATAAACCTCGTCAAACCCAGCCCCTGCTCAGCGGGGCTGGCGGTGGATGTAGGGCAGTGATTATTTGAAAACAGACCAGATAGGGGCGTGATCAGACGGTTTTTCGATGCCGCGCAGTTCGTAATCAATCCCGGCTTCCTGGCAGCGGGCCGCCAGCGGCGGGGTTGCCAGAACCACATCAATGCGCAGGCCGCGGTTGTCATCAAAGCCTTTAGAGCGGTAGTCAAACCACGAGAACTTGTCATCCGCAGTCGGATGAAGCTGACGGAAGGTATCAACAAATCCCCAGTCCATCAGGGTTTTCAGCCATTCGCGCTCAATCGGCTGGAAGGAGCATTTGCCGGTTTGCAGCCAGCGCTTGGCATTTTGAGGGCCGATGCCGATATCCAGATCAATCGGGCTGATATTGATATCGCCCATGACCACCAGTTCTTCATCATTGCTGTGATGGGTATTGAGGTAGGTCATCAGATCAGCATAAAACTTTTCTTTGGCCGGAAACTTGGTTTCGTGATGAATGTTTTCACCCTGAGGGAAGTAGCCGTTCAGCACAGTCACGGTTTTACCGTCTTCCTGCTCAAAGGTGGCCATGATCATCCGGCGCTGGGCTTCATCATCATCGGTCGGAAACCCTTTGCGGACATGAACTGGCTCTTGCTTGCACAAGAGCGCTACACCGTAATGGGCTTTCTGACCGTGGTGATAGACTTTGTAACCCATGGCTTCGACGTCCGCCAAGGGAAAGGCTTCGTCATGGACTTTGATTTCCTGCAGACCGATCACATCTGGCTGGTGTTTATCGATGACGGCTTGCAGTTGATGGAGTCTTGCTCTTAATCCGTTGATATTAAAAGAAATAACTTTCATTTGATGATTCTGTATTATTCGGGTTTAGAATGCAGCCATCCTAGCACAGTTGCTTGTCATCGTGTAAGGTCAGCGCTGAGCTGTTCGAATATCTTGATGATCTTTACCGGATTTTCTGCGCCGACTGATGGCATGGCCTTTCCTATAATGAAGGCAAGTGAACATCAACGGTGAGGCGAATATGGGCAAACTGATCAAGGGTGTGTGGCACGATGTGTGGTACGACACAGAGAAAAGCGACGGCGAGTTTGTGCGTGAGGATGCCGGCTTTCGCCACTGGTTAACGGCAGACGGCCGACCCGGGCCTCAGGGTCAGCAAGGTTTTCAGGCGGAATCTGGCCGTTATCACCTTTATGTCTCACTGGCCTGCCCCTGGGCGCACCGGACCTTGATATTCCGTAGCCTGAAAGGATTGGAGCCGCATATCGGGGTCACTGTGGTCAGCCCGGACATGCTGGAGCATGGCTGGGAGTTTGAACAGCCGGAGCCTTTGTACGGCTTTGAGTTTATGCATCAGCTCTATGCCAAGGCCAAACCGGATTATACCGGCAGGGTCACCGTCCCTGTGTTGTGGGACAAAGAAACCCAAACCATCGTCAGCAACGAATCCTCAGAAATCATTCGTATGCTGAACAGCGCTTTTAACGAAATCACCGGCAACCCGGAGGATTATTATCCTCAGTCGCTTCAGGCAGAAATTGATTTGTGGAATGCGTTTGTTTATCCGTCGATCAATAACGGCGTGTACCGGTGCGGTTTCGCCACCACTCAGGATGCTTACAACACGGCGTTTTCTGAGTTATTTGCGGCTTTGGATAAAGTCGATGCCCATCTTGCCAATCACAGATATTTAGCCGGTGAGACACTGACTGAGGCTGACTGGCGACTGTTTACCACCCTGATCCGCTTTGATGCGGTGTACGTGGGTCATTTTAAATGTAATCAGCAGCGCATTGCCGATTACCCGAATTTACAGGGATACCTCAAGGAGCTGTATCAGGTGCCGGGCGTGGCAGAGACAGTCAACTTTTATCACATCAAACGTCATTACTATTTCAGTCATCAGATGATCAACCCAACCGGCGTCGTGCCTCAGGGGCCTGAGCTGGATCTGGATTCGCCGCACGGCAGGGACAGACTGAGCCTGAACGCCTGATATCGCCTTAATGCAGCAATGGCGCCCAGATCTCAATGCGGACCGGCGGTAAGTCGCGATTCACCGAGTAAGGCAGCGGCACAGACAAACTCCCTGCCGCAGGATCGGATAGTTTGCCGGCGCGCATTTGGTTCAGGATCTCGCTGCGCCACTGAGCGAGCGTATCAGGCAAAGGCATCATAGTGACGGCCAGCAGACTGGGACGGACCTGACCGGCCAGCCCCGGTGACTGCAGCCTGAGCAGACAATCCAGGCGCCCCAGATGGGCTTCGCTGCAAAGCGGATAGTCGTGAATGATGGCATCAAAATGAAACAGTGCCTGGGACGGCTGCGTGTGGCGAATGGCCTGAGCGCGTTTGAAGGTGGACTCCAGCCAGCGCAATGCGTCAAAAGCATGGGTATTTTCCCGTAGCGCCTGCAACCTGAACTGGCTGTGGCCGTCGAAGCTGTCTCTGTGTTTCAGTACCTGACAGATATCCGCAATCAGGCGGGTTTCACCCAGTTGCAGCAACAGCGGCAGCGCATCGGCCAGAATCACAGAAGGCAGTTTATTGAGGCGGTCAAAATAGCCGGATAAGCCCAGTAACAGGCGGCGCTTGGCTTTCAGCGGTTTGCCTTGTGCCAGCAGCAGGCGGGCACTCAGCAATTGCTTGAAGCAATACAGAAAAGGGCGCTGGGCGGGCAGTAGCCTGTGATGGGCGCGCTGGGCTATCTGAGCTAAGGTCTGGCGGAGCTGACGGCGGGTACGCGGGTCGTCCAGACTGAAATACAATTGCTCGAAGCTGGCACTGAATTCGGCCAGACAGATAATCCAGCCGACATCAATAATCGGCAGATGTGTCGCCAGCGAGAGGCCAGCCTGTGCGAATGCATCCGGCTGCTGGCATTCGGCTGCCAGCTGGGCAACCTTCAGCGCCCGGTGGCTGGCTGACGGTGAAAGCTTCAATGCCCGCTGGGCTGTGGCCAGTGCTTGCAGTGGGTGACCCTGCGCTGCCTGATAGTTTGCCAGCAGGTCCATCGCCTCAAGACACAGAGGCTGCTTCCCGATCAGATCGATGAGCAATTGTCGTGCTCTGGCTGAATGACCACACTGGTGCTCGATTCTGGCTTCTGCCAGTGTGACTTTCACTGACGGATGATAGCTCTGAAATAATGCGATATACCGCCGGGCCTGTGCCCAGTCTTTTTTCTCCATCAGCATATCGAGCAGCAAGCTTTCCAGCTGGTGATCCGGACCATGCTGCAGCAGTTGCTGTTTACAGTGACGGATCCCCTGATCCAGGCCGTGTTCACTCAGTTTCTTATAGACAGGCAATCGGGTCTGGCTGTTCCGCCAGGCATGGCTCAGCTTTTGCTGCAGAGTATTGAGCGGCAGCGGTAGGGTGACAAAGGCGTCCGGTTCAACCGCCAGCGCATTGAGCACCACCCGGGCGCTGGTATCTGCCGAAAAAATCACGATCCCGCAATTGGCACTGAGCAGCTGTTTTTTGCGCAGCAGGGTCACTAATTCACTGCCAGTCAGGGTGTTGTCCAAATGATAATCGACCAGCAGCAGATCATAGGCCGAGCGCTGACCATGGCGGATGGCGTCGCGGTAGTTGGCGGCGGTGTCTATATGACGCAGGCCAATCTGCACGAGTACCCCTTTCATCAGACTTTGGGCGCTGGGCTGGTCATCGACCAGCAAGACTTTCAGCTTATGCCAGGGCGGGGGAGCAAGGCTCAGGGTGTGCAATCGGGTAGTCATCCTACGTCCTCAGAACAACCGGGATGCAACTGCATGCAAAAGTGGTCGCAGTCACACTTGAGATAGACTGAGTGTAGTCGGTTTTTGTGGTGAAAAATTGTGCAATGTGGCGATCAGAGGGCAAGAAATCATAAAGTCGCAAAAGTGAGAATGGCGCGGGGCGCGCAACGGAGAGAGAGAAAAGAGGTTAATCAAAGAGAGCAATAAAAAAAGCCAGCGCAATGCACTGGCTTGAAAGATGGTGGAGGGAGAAGGATTCGAACCTTCGAAGGCGGAGCCGTCAGATTTACAGTCTGATCCCTTTGGCCACTCGGGAATCCCTCCACGGGATTTTTGCGTATTGTCTGGCTATATCAGCCGTGAAAGTAACAAAGTGTCACTTCCAGAAAAGATGGTGGAGGGAGAAGGATTCGAACCTTCGAAGGCGGAGCCGTCAGATTTACAGTCTGATCCCTTTGGCCACTCGGGAATCCCTCCACGGGATTTTTGCATATTGTCTGGCTTTATCAGCCGCGAAAGCAGCACAGCGCCACTCTCAGAAAAGATGGTGGAGGGAGAAGGATTCGAACCTTCGAAGGCGGAGCCGTCAGATTTACAGTCTGATCCCTTTGGCCACTCGGGAATCCCTCCACGGGATTTTTACGTATTGTCTGGCTTTATCAGCCGTGAAAGCCGTACAGCGTACCACTTTCATTAAAAATGGTGGAGGGGGAAGGATTCGAACCTTCGAAGGCGGAGCCGTCAGATTTACAGTCTGATCCCTTTGGCCACTCGGGAACCCCTCCACAAGTGCGGTGCGGATAATAGCAAACAGGTGAAGACTGTAAACCCTTTTTCTGAATATTCATCGTTGCTTGCTGGATTTTTCGTCGTTTTGCAAGTTACGTCTACGGTTTGTGCTTTTTTGTGAGGAAAACTTGCTTAGCTTTACATTTCTTTACCCCGATTAATCTGTGGGTCAGATATGATTAGCCCATAACAAAGAACAGGATGCGTAAGCATGAAGAAAGTTGTTTTGGCCGTTGTGGTAGCGGCATCCCTGGCCGGCGGGGGCTATTTTTATTTTCAGCAGCAGTCTCATGCTGCCCAAGCCGCCAGCCAGCCCAAACCTGGGCGCAGCGTCCCGGTTGCGACAGGCGAAGTGACATCACACCAAGTGGTCAGTTCGGTTTCTCTGGTGGGTAAACTGGCCGCTCAGCGTTCAGTGACTATTGCCACTGAAGTGGCGGCCAAGGTGGATCGCATCGTGGTGGACACCGAGCGGAAAGTGACCCAGGGACAGTTGCTGGTTCAGCTCGATAACGCCAAGCCCAAGGCCGCTTACGATGAAGCGAAAGCTTATTACGACGACGAAAAGCGGAAATACACCGAATATCAGCGGCTGGTGAAGCGCGGTGCGCTGACCCAGACCGAACTCATTGCGCAGCAGGCGAGCGTGAGCATCGCCAAAGCCCGTCTGGATGCGGCCAAAGCGGAGCTGGATGATCACCAGATCCGGGCACCGTTTGCCGGGACTGTGGGTCTGATTGATTTCAGTGCAGGTCATACCGTGACGGTCGGCAGTGAGCTGTTTACGCTCGATGATCTGTCAACCATGCGTCTCGACGTTCAGGTGCCGGAGCAATACCTGTCGAAACTGGCGCCTGGCATGGCGGTGCAGGCCAAAAGTCAGGCATGGCCGGATGATACATTTCAGGGCACGATTCAGGCGATTGACTCACGGGTTCAGGCAGAATCACTCAATATCCGGGTGCGCGTCTCGTTTGATAATACCAGTGGTAAACTCAAGCCCGGCATGCTGATGGCGGCGGCACTGGATTTTACGCCACAACAGGCTGCGATTATTCCGGTTCAGGCGCTGGAGTATTCCGGCACCAAGCGCTTCGTGTACCGGGTTGATGCCCAAGGCATAGCGCACCGAACCGAAGTGACCCTGGGCGCCAGAGTGAAAAACGAAGTGGTGATCGAATCGGGTATTCAGATTGGTGATCGCATTGTGGTTCAGGGACTGGTCAATATGCGTGATGGCCTGGCCGTACAGGATGTCAGCCCGTCAGAGACTCAGGCCGCCAGCGTGGCTCAAGCGGGAGATAATGCCTGATGTGGTTATCTGACGTTGCAGTAAAACGCCCGGTAGTCGCGATTGTACTGAGCGTGCTGCTGGTGGTGTTCGGTCTGGTGTCATTCAGCAAACTGCCGGTCCGGGAAATGCCTGATGTTGAAAATCCGGTGATCAGCATCGGCACTTCGTACGAAGGGGCATCGGCAACCATCATGGAAAGCCGTGTCACCACTGTGCTGGAAGATGAACTGTCGGGCATCAGCGGCATTGAAAGCATTACCTCGACTACCCGTAACGGCAGCTCGCGGATCAGCGTTGAGTTTGAGATGGGCTGGAACCTGACCGAAGGGGTCAGCGATGTTCGGGACGCCGTTTCCCGGGCCCGGCGCAACCTGCCGGATGGTGCAGATGAACCGATTGTCTCTAAAGATGACGGCTCGGGTGAAGCGGCGATTTATATCAATCTGAACTCAAGCGAAATGGATCGCTCACAGCTTACTGACTACGCCGAACGGGTGTTAACCGACCGGTTCAGCCTGATCAATGGCGTCAGCTCGGTGCAATTGACCGGCGCGCTGTATAAAGTCATGTATGTCCGCTTGTTGCCGGAACAGATGGCCGGGCGCGGCGTGACCACCACGGATATTATCGATGCGCTGCGGGATGAAAATGTCGAACTGCCGGGCGGCGAAGTACGTAACGATGCGACCACCATGTCGGTGCGCACCGCACGTTTGTACCGTACCGCAGAAGATTTTTCCTATCTGATGGTGCGACAGACCGAAGACGGCACGCCGATTTACCTCAAAGATGTCGCTGATGTGGCGATTGGCGCGCAAAACGAAGATGCCACCTTTAAGAGCAATGGGGTATCGAGCCTGAGCTTAGGCATCGTACCAATGTCAGACGCCAATCCGCTGCAAGCTGCCGCTGCAGTACAACAAGAAGTGGACAGACTGCAGCGTTTTCTGCCGGACGGCACCCAACTGGCGGTGGATTATGACTCGACCATCTTTATTGAACGTTCGATCAACGAGGTCTACAACACCTTATTAATCACGGGCGCGCTGGTGGTGCTGGTGTTGTATGTTTTTATCGGTCAGGCAAGGGCGACCCTGATCCCGGCGGTTACAGTGCCGGTGTCACTGATTTCCGCTTTCATGGCGGCTTACTATCTCGGTTTTTCCATCAACCTGCTGACCCTGATGGCCCTGATTCTGGCTATCGGCCTGGTGGTGGATGATGCCATTGTCGTGGTCGAGAATATTTATCACCATATCGAAAGGGGTGAGCCGCCTTTGCTGGCGGCATTTAAAGGCACCCGAGAGGTCGGTTTTGCGGTGATCGCCACCACACTGGTGCTGGTGATGGTATTCCTGCCAATCGGTTTTATGGATGGCATGGTGGGCCCGCTGTTCACCGAGTTTTCCGTGCTGCTGGCGATGTCTGTGCTGTTCTCCTCTCTGATAGCGCTGACCTTAAGCCCAGTGCTGGGCAGTAAGCTGCTCAAAGCCAATGTTAAACCGGGACCGTTTAACCGCTTTGTCGATCGGCAGTTTGCTGCGCTGGAAGCGGTGTACCGTAAAGCCGTCACTCAGGCCGTGCGCTGGCGCTGGGCTGCCCCTTTGCTGATTGTTGCCGTGGTCGGCGCCAGTGCCTGGCTGTTTAAACTGGTGCCGAGCCAGTTGGCGCCGTCTGAAGACAGAGGAGTGATCTTTGCCTTTGTCCGCGGCGCGGAAGCGACCAGTTATAACCGTATGGTCGGCAATATCGAACAGGTTGAGCAGCGCTTATTGCCCATGGTTGGCCAAGGGCTGATCCGCTCTGTCAGCATCCAGACACCGGCTTTTGGCGGCCGTGCCGGGGATCAGACCGGTTTTGTCATCATGCAGCTGGAAGACTGGGAAGATCGTGATGTCAGTGCCACGCAAGCGCTCGGGGTGATCCGCAAAGCCCTGCAGGGCATTCCGGATATCCGTGTCTGGCCCTTCATGCCGGGCTTCCGGGGCGGCTCGTCTGAGCCGATGCAGTTTATCCTTAACGGTGCCGATTACGACGAGCTGTTTGCCTGGGCCACCAAACTCAAAGATGTCGCGCAGGGCAGCGGCATGATGGACGGTGTGGACATCGATTACGCCGAAACCACCCCTGAACTGGTGGTGACGGTTGATCGTCCCCGTGCGGCCGAGCTGGGCATTCCGCAATCGGATATTGCTGAAACGCTGGAAGTCATGCTGGGCGGGCGCAGTGAAACCACCTTTGTCGAGCGCGGCGAGGAATATGATGTGTACCTGCGCGGTGATGAAAACAGTTTTAACAATGCGATGGATCTGAGCCGGATTTACGTCCGCGCCAAGAACGGTGAGCTGGTGTCGCTCAACAGTGTGGCGAAAGTTGAAGAAGTGGCGGCTGCCCGTAAGCTGAGCCATAACGAGAAGCAGAAGTCGATCACTATTACCGCCAACCTGCTGCCCGGTCATACCCTGGGCGAAGCGCTGGACTTTATGGATGAGCAGGCCTTGTCTATGTTGCCGAGTGATATTGTGATCGACTATGGCGGTGAATCGAAAGATTTCCGCGAGAATCAGAGTAGTATGGCGCTGATCTTCGGTCTGGCGTTGCTGGTCGCTTATCTGGTGCTTGCCGCGCAGTTCGAAAGCTTCATTAACCCGATGGTGGTGATGCTGACCGTACCGCTGGGGATCTTTGGTGGTTTGCTGGGGCTGATCCTGATGGAGCAGAGCCTGAACATCTATAGTCAGATTGGCATGATCATGCTGATCGGTATGGTGACCAAAAACGGCATTCTGATTGTCGAATTTGCCAACCAGCTCAGGGATAAAGGCATCGCCTTTGAGCAGGCGATTGTCGATGCTTCAGCACGGCGTCTGCGCCCGATCCTGATGACGGCATTCACCACCTTGTTTGGTGCCTTGCCGCTGTTGCTGTCAACCGGTGCCGGTTATGAAAGCCGCATTTCGGTCGGGACTGTGGTGTTCTTTGGCATGGCGTTTGCGACGCTGGTGACTTTGTTCGTGATCCCGGCTATGTATCGTCTGGTGTGCGCGAAAACCCAGTCGCCGGGCCATGTCGCGGCACAACTGCAAAAAGCGCTGGAACATGATTATGTCGGGCGTCGGTCTCACGGCGAACTGCCACTGGATGAGAACAGGTAAATCAACCAAAGGGGCGTCAAGCCCCTTTGTCTTACTGAATGTTGTCACGTCGTTCAGAGAGAATCAGAAGCGATATCCCAGCGCGATTTGGGCGCCTTGATAATCAAAGTAATCACTGAAATCATCCAGTGAACTGTCTGCTATATTTTTCAGGTATTCACCGCGAATCATGAAGTTATCATTGATATTCCATTGAATACCCACACCACCATCCAGCATAGCACCCGTATCGCTGCTGTTTAATGTGTAGCCATTCAGGCTGGATCCGGAAACTTCTGCATCGGCACTGACCATAGACGCGTTCAGGCGTGCGTATAGTTTGATACCCGAATTACCCAGTTCACCGGTTGACGGCACAACACTGACGCCAATCTGGCTGAGGGACAGCTCAATTTTAGTATTATCATAAGGATTCCATTCATTGGAATATTCTGTCGAGCTGAAACTGATGAAGGTTTCAAGCGCAAGATATTCACTGAACTCATGACCTAAGCCCAGAGAAAGGTTTGGTGTCACATCTTCAGTAATGGCATCGGGCTTGTCTTTTATTTCAAGGCCGATTGTGCCAATACCACCATAAAAATACGTTTTATTGGATGAGGTTGTCTCGGCGGGAGATGATGTCTCTGCAAAAGCAGAGGCGGAGGACATGAAGCATACAGCAGAAAGAATAGCGATTGATTTCATTGATATAACCAACTTTGTATTAATAATGTTTAATCTAAAAAAGCGAGAAGCTTAATAGCAAACCCATTAAATGAAATCAAGTGAATTGATATCAAGTGCGTATTGTGAGGTAGTAAATATCATGGATGCGCAGTTTTTGAGCCTAAAATGACGCATTGGAATCTCAAAGGTTGAGTGAAATCAATCTGATACTGTGTAAAGGATTGAAGAGTCAGTCTGTTTCGTAGTTCATTCGATGTGAAAGCATGGAAATTCGACTATTTTTCAGTAAAATCCCTGCTTCCGAACGCGTTGTGAAACGCACAATGAAGAAGACCATCATGCCAGAAAATAAACCTCAGTCTCATAATGAAGCACCATCCTCAGACACCAGTCTGGTTCGCCTGAATAAATTTATCAGTGATACAGGTTACTGTTCCCGCCGGGAAGCCGACAAACTGATTGAGCAGGGCCGGGTGCTGATTAACGGCCAGCAGCCAGAAATGGGCGTGAAAGTTGGCCCGGATGATGAAGTGCTGGTGGATGACAAACCGCTGCGCCGCAAAGAGCCGCCTGTCTATATTGCGCTCAACAAACCTGCCGGGATCACCTGCACCACAGAAAGGCATGTCGAAGGCAATATTGTTGACTTCATTGGCCACCGCAAACGGATTTTCCCGATCGGCCGGCTGGACAAGGCATCTGATGGTCTGATCTTCATGACCAATGACGGTGATATCGTCAACAAGATCCTCCGCGCCGGCAACTCACACGAGAAAGAATACGTCGTGCGGGTGGATAAACCGGTGACCGAAGCCTTTCTGGCCAAAATGGCATCGGGTGTTGAGATTCTGGATACAGTGACGCTGCCTTGTAAAGTCACCAAAGAAACCACTTATTCTTTTCGTATTGTGCTGACCCAGGGTCTGAACCGCCAGATCCGCCGGATGTGCGAAGCGCTGGGCTTTGAAGTCTATAAACTTCGCCGCGTCCGTATCATGAATATCACCATCGACGGGCTGCCAAACGGTAAATGGCGCTATCTGACCGAGGATGAAATGGCAGAGATCCACCGCTTACTGGCGCTATCGAGCAAGACAGAAGAAGCGTCGCGGGTCGACAGTCAGGGGCAGGCCATCAGCAAAGCCACAGACGCGAAACTGTACGATGCCCGCCAGCAGAGTGAGAAAGAAGCACCGGTCAGATATAAAACCTACAAAGGGAAAGGCGAGGTCGAGCGTCGTCGTCCGGGTGGCAAGCCTGGCAAATCAACGCAGCGACCGCACGATAAGAAATCCGGTGGACAGAGTAAAGGGCCAAAAGGCAGCCGTCCGGACCGTTCAGGTCATGAGTCGACATCACCCGGCATCAAAAAATGGAAGTCTAAGAAAGACCAGTAACGGCTCAACGCCGATTCTGCTTGCATTCCCCTGCGCAACTTTGCACTATTCAATGATTACAAAAAGCCAGAAGCAAAGTTACAGGGGAAGTCATGGCAGGCAACACAATTGGACAAGTTTTTCGCGTCACCACCTTCGGCGAAAGCCATGGTCTGGCGCTGGGCTGCATCGTTGATGGTTGCCCACCCGGATTGGCGCTGACAGAAGCCGACATGCAGTACGATCTCGACCGTCGTCGTCCGGGAACCTCCAAGTACACCACACAGCGCCGCGAGCCGGACGAAGTGAAAATCCTCGCCGGTGTGTTTGAAGGCCAGACAACCGGTACTTCTATCGGTCTGATGATCGAAAATACCGATCAACGCTCAAAAGACTACTCCCAGATCAAAGATCTGTTCCGTCCCGGCCATGCTGATTACACTTACGAGCAAAAATACGGTGTCCGCGATTACCGCGGTGGCGGCCGTTCGTCGGCTCGTGAAACCGCGATGCGGGTAGCAGCTGGCGCAATTGCCAAAAAATACCTCAAACAGATGCATGGCATCGAAGTGCGCGCTTACTTATCGCAAATGGGCGACGTCAGTATTGATACGGTCGATTGGGATCAGGTCGAGCAGAATGCCTTTTTCTGTCCGGATGCCTCAAAAGTTGACGCGCTGGATGAGCTGATCCGCAAGCTCAAGAAAGAAGGTGATTCTATCGGTGCCAAACTGACCGTGGTGGCTGAGAATGTCCCGGTTGGACTGGGTGAGCCGGTATTTGATCGCCTGGATGCGGACATTGCTCATGCACTGATGGGCATCAACGCAGTGAAAGGCGTCGAGATTGGCGATGGTTTTGATGTCGTGACACAACGTGGCAGCGAACACCGCGATGCCATGTCTCCGCAAGGGTTTAAATCCAACCATGCTGGCGGCATTTTAGGCGGCATTTCATCCGGACAGGATATTGTCGCCCATCTGGCGCTCAAGCCCACATCCAGCATTACCGTACCGGGTGAGACAATCAACAAGCAGGGCGAAAGTGCTGAGGTCGTGACCCGTGGTCGCCATGATCCGTGTGTCGGCATCCGCGCCGTACCGATTGCCGAAGCCATGGTGGCGATTGTGCTGATGGATCACCTGCTGCGCCACCGCGCGCAAAACGCCGATGTGGTGACTTCGACGCCTAAACTGAAAGAAATTGACTGAAAGAAATCGACTCAAGCGCAAAACCGCTAGACCTGATTCAGAGCGGCAGGATAAACAAAAAGAGGACGTTGGGGCGTCCTCTTTTTGTTGTTGCACACTCTGTCGCATCGCAGTGACAAACCCGCTATAATCGGCGCCATTCTTGCGGGAGGGTCTGAACGTATAAGCGTGACCTCTCAGATGTTCAATGAAGCCACACACAGTCCATGCCTCACGATTACAACGACCTGATCACACTCTTTAACCGCACTTTCTTAACCGGCCTCAACACCGAATTGGTGTTGGGCGGCGACGAGCCGGTTTATCTGCCTGCCGATACTGAGCACCCGCATCACAGAATTGTGTTTGCCCGGGGTTATTTTGCCTCTGCACTGCACGAGATCGCGCACTGGTGTATTGCCGGCCCTGAGCGGCGTTTGCTGGAAGATTATGGCTACTGGTATTTGCCAGACGGGCGGGACGCTGATCAGCAGGCGGTGTTTGAGCAGGTTGAAGTGAAGCCTCAGGCGGTCGAGTGGCTGCTGTCGGCCAGTTGCGGCTTTCGTTTTCAGGTCAGCTGCGACAACCTGAGTGGTGATCATGAGCCGGATCGGGTAGCATTTACCCGCAAAGTTCGCCAGCAGGTACTGCATTACCTGGATGGCCATACACCGGAACGAGCGGGCATACTGTCAGAAGTGTTGCGTCAGCATTATGGTGTACAACCGCTCAGCGTAGACGATTTTCCTGAGCCGCTTTGATGATACGGACACACACCACGTCAGTGTCAGCGTGGCGTAAGTCAACCTATTCTGAGCCGCAGGCCAGATTCAGATAAAACGAAAGAGTGACGAGATGATCCAGCAATACGAAGAAAAGCTGCTCACCCTGATTGACCTGATGGTGGAAACCGCATCAGATGATGAATTATTTGCAGGTGGTTACCTGCGTGGCCACATTTCGTTGTCGGCTGCGGAGTGTGAGCGTGACGGCATTGTGTCATTGGAAGCGATGAACCAGGCGGTCAATGACAGTCTGAAGCATGCGCAGTCTGAGCTGAACCCAGCCGATCAGCAGCTGGTGAAATCCTTGTGGCTCCAACTGCAACAATCGGCGGTAGAATAACAGCTCAGGGAATATTGCTGTTATCCAGCGACATTGCCCGTCACTGAAACAGAAGCTCAAAAGAAATAGAAAGGCCAGTCCGGGTAACGGACTGGCCTTTTTGTGTATCCCATCTCGATTGCGTATTTTGGCAATCAGTCGTGATTTCTGAATGCTGAACGAATCAGAACAAACGCAACACCCAGCATACCGCCCAGCAGTGTGGCAATCACCACAATCAGAGAGCGCTTCGGCTTGTCTTTGGTCACCGGCTTTTCTACGTTTTCAAGAAAACGGTAGGTTTTGAATTTGATATTTTTATCCAGTTCAGTGCCCTGCAGCAGGGACAGACGCGCTTCAACCTGCTGAATGCGGGGTTCAACCACGCTCAGGTTCTTCACCGATTCCAGGGCATTTACCTTGGCCGCCAGCGCTTTGGCGCCTAAGTTAATCGCAAAAATCTCGTTATCACCCAGGTTCTGAACCGGCTGGTTGACATCTGCAGCGCTGGCAATATTCAGGGCGTACTGAGTACGCTCTTTTTCTACCTGCAGATAACTGCTGGCCTGACTGCGCAACACCTTGAGCTGTTGTTTCAGCTCATATTCTTTGGCGGAGACCAGCGCCTGCACGTTCGCTAATGTATCGTTATACACTTTGGCTGAAACGAAATCGATGTACTGTTTCAGCATATCAAAGCTGCTATTACTGGTAGTCGCCTGCAGGTTGATTACAAAGGTATCAGCTTCCTGCTTGCTGGCTTGTTGAGCCGTGATTTTATCGAACCAGTTTTCCAGGGCTCTGTCGGTAGCTTCTTCAGAGACAGCATTATTGTCAGTCAGAAACTGCTGAAAATCACTATTGTCCGTCAGGAAAGCTTTTTTGTTTTCCAGCGAATTAAAGCCATTGATGAAATGCTTAAACAGCACTTCGGCATCAGCCACATCCTGAAGCTGAGTGCTGACCAGCACGGTTCCGTCGGCCTGATAAACGTCAAACGCTGGCTGGAAAGCACTGATTTCACGTTGCAGCTGGGCAAAGTCGGTGATCTGAGGCTGAATCACTTTGGCTTTGGCCGTCCACCATTCTTGCGCAGTAAGGGCGTAGGCAACACCTGCGATGGCGAAAACAATAGTAATCAGTGCGATGAGCAGCTTTTCTTGCCACAGGGTTCTGACCAGTTGGACGAGATCAATTTCATCAGTGTTGTCTGGTGCTGGCATAGTTTGATTCGATTGATGGACAAGTTGAGGGCCTGACGGGACGGCTTTTGTATGTGTATCTGTCACTATGACACTTCCATTGATAACTGCAATTTGTGATGCGAGAAATAAAAAAGTAAAAAATTATCTTTGTAATTTTATCTGAATGCGTTCAGTAGAGCATTAGAATTCAGTAAATATGGTCTCACAAGGCAAATTATAGGGGGGGGCTCTTCGCGGAAGCAAGCAGCCATAGGCTACTTGCGGGAAATTATTGAACAAGTTTCTACTATCCGTGATCCCTGACAAAAAAATTGGGGCAATCCAGGCGCACTAAAGTTATTTTTTATACAAAAAAATTAACATTGACCTCAGTACAGCCTGAAGATGTCCAATATCGGGCCGCTCTCGCTGTCCCTTGCCGTGAAGATCCGGGTTAATCGACGGAATACGGGAAGCTGATATATTTACGCCGGTAGTTTGACGAACCAGCAAAAAGGGTCAGCAGAAACACCACGGCCAGCAGCCCCAGGCTGAAGACGAGATCTTCCTGAACCACCAACTGGTAGCAGCAGGTGGCAAAAAAGGCGATCGCCAGCAACAGGTTGATTTTATGCAGTACGGGAAATGTTACCGAAAAAACAGCATATTTTCTGAACATATTTCTACCTCACAAACGTCGATTACGAGATCACTCCATCCCTTTCTGGAAGCGACAGTATTCGATGAAGATTAATATTTAGCCACTTTAGAATTGTTGGTATGAGATCCCGCTGCAACAGATCAGTACAGCGAGGCAGCAAAACAGCAGCGCAAGCGTGCAATAAGTCCATTCAATTTGCAGGGTTAATTGTTGGCAAAATCAGACACGCAGAGCAACTAAAAAGAATTAAAAGAATATCAAGAAAGATAAAAAGCAGGCCAGAAAGCAGGCAAGAAAACGAAGCGGGCAGCTCAAGCAGGAGCGACGGTTCTCCCAGAAATAAAGTGACCCGCCGGGGCGGGCCACTTAGGATGATTTGATTATAAGATCATGATTTTAATATTTATTCAGCCTGCATCATCTTGCGGCTGTACCAGGGATAACGTGCATCCGTAATGTCGTAGAGCTGGTATTTGCGATTGAGCATCTGTCCGCCGTCCCGCGTCAGAGGAAGCCAGGAAATGTTGGCGCGGTTGCGGCTTGGTTTTACAGTCATCAGATCGTAAGGGATCGAGATGTAAAAGCCTTTATTGTAGCTTCCCTCGCCAAATTCTTCGGCTGACAGATTGGTCTTGGTCACAAAGGCACCGGCAATGACGCCACTGTCAAACTGCTTGGAGAAGTCGAAGGTCACCCCTACATCTTCGGTCAGGTAGCGTCCGGCACTGATTTTCATCAGCGTATTGGGCAGCAAAGACCACTGTGGCTGGTAATAGAAAGTGGCATGGCCGGTCAGCGCACCAGTCTGTACCTTATAGTCACGTCCTGTGATGGGATCGAAATGCACCTCGTCATGGAACAGGCCGAACTGGGTATCCGGGTCTCGCTGAATCACATAGTTTAGATCGGCACCCAGCGCCCAGTTTTTACCCATCGGACGATAAAGCACTTCACTGCCCGCACCGGCAAACATCATTTCCAGGTAACCGGTGTACGCTTGTCCGTACCAGTTATCGGCCAGTTGATCCATCCAGGTCAGCTGAAGATTATTGACCCGAATCGGGTTGCCATCAATGTACTGGCGAACCAGGGTACGCACACGTTTTAAATCTGTGCCATCGGGCGGCACATCGTAGAGGAATTTATCGTAGTTATCGAACAGGTTGAGATAGACGCTGCCGCCCAACTCCCAATGGTCTGTCATGTGATAACTGGCGCCAGCCGTCACCCCTAAGTTGTACAGATAAAACCCTTCCGAGCCGCCAAAAGACTGCTGAAGGGTCGGGGAAACACTCAGGTCCCATTGGTCAGTGTCTGTGGCAATCAGCCGGCCTTGTGGCTGAGCCGGTACCTGATGAGCGACGGCATCGTCGATAGAGGCATTAACGTAGCTGTGACTGGCTACTTGATCAAATGCCTTCACGTCGACCCGGGTTTCTTTGATCGGCAGGTTATTGCTGGTTTCGATCAGGCGGTACTCGTCATACAGCGGCAGGCCGCTTTCCGGGTCGGTCGGTAAATGGTTGCTGAGAATGGTGGCTGCACGCTGGTAGCCCTGGTCACGATCCCGGTACTTATTCTGTGGTGCCTCGACAGTCACGGCACGTTCATCGGCATATAAAGTCGGATTTTCATAGCCGGCGTTCGTATGCAGCTGATTCGCGATGTGCTGCCAGTCTGCACTGGAAGTCGTGTGCTTTTGCCGGTCAGGCGCATAAGCGGCGGCCGGTGCATCACGCCAGGAGGTGGTCAGCTGATTAAAGTTGGTATTGAGGTTAAAACCGGCAGTCCAGGTATTGCCGCGTTCATAACTGATCCGCAGATCGCCCCAGTCGCCCAGGCGGTACAACACGCCCAGATTGATAGGGCTGTCCTGAGACATATCCGAGTCCGCGCGGGTGACAGGAAAATCACTGGTATAATCGTTGCCGTCATATTCCAGTTTCAGTCGCAAAGGTCGCCAGGGTGTCTGGTATTCCACCCCGCCAAATAACGCCATGCAGCCGGAGAACCAGCGCTCGAAATCAACACTGCCGCCTTTGCCTTTATATTCGGTATTACGGCCGCAGTCACTGCTCAGGCTTTTATCGCCGGACAGATTGGCGCCGTTGCCAATATAGCCCCAGCCAAGCCCCAGGGTAAAATCAAGTGCTCCCCAGTGTTTGCTGGCGGCAATATATTCGCCATCAAACAATCCGGTCCCGCCAAAATCACGAATACCGATGGCGGTTTCCGGGATCCAGAAGCTTTCTTCTAACAGACGAAGCTTAAAGTCGATGCCTTTGTCTGTGTATTTGGTATCACCACTGAAGTTTTCATCCTCACTGTAGAGCACATCCTGAACCAGGGTGTAACGTATGGTGGTTTCCAGCCAGGGGAACAGCTGCAATGAGACATTGTAATGCAGGTAATCTTGGTTATAGGTGGTGCCAAAGGTGAATTCGCCTTCCGGCGCGACTCGTCCGGAAGGCATCTGGATCAGGCCAACGCCCCCAAAATCAGACTGGGACACTGAAAAATCAGGATAACTGAAGACATCGGCATAAACTGGCAGGGCGATGAACCCCAGCGATAACCCTGACAGAAAACGGAGACCCAAGTGCTTGGAATAAGAAGACAGAACAGGCTGAGCCATCAGAAAGGCCTTTGTGAAAGCAAATGAATAATTTGAGCATTTAACGACTTCGCACTCTCTGGCAGATCGGTAAACGCAAGATAAAGAATGGCGCCCGGCGCGATGTCTTGATGCTGCCGGTTCCAGTACGCGATGCTGTGCTGTTCGGCTTTGCCGTCGGGTTGAATCACCCAGACATAATCCCGGTTGGCGACCGATAACGCTTTAACTTGTTTCAGATATCCCGCAGCATCCTGTCTTTCCTGCCAGGGAAGCGAAATATCAGCTGTATTGCCAGTCGGTAGTCTGAGAGCACCGGTTACCTTGATGGTGTCGGGACGGGTCGTCAGTTGGAACACAAAAGGCCCGTTCAGCGCCGGGTTATTGTCCGGCACAATGCGCACGCGGTCTCTGTCTAACGGCAGAAAAATACGCTCACCCGGTACAGGTGAGGCTAAACTTTGTGCCAGCTGAATGAGCGTCTCGCTGGCTGCCGGGCGGCTGTAACGCCAGTGGTCAGCCAGCGCCCTGAGCTGCTTGTCTACGGTTTGCTGTTGCAGCGCGATGGCCTGCTTTGCACGGTGATCGGCTTTCCATAAAAAGGCACCGCTCCAGTACAGCGACTGAGCGGCCTTATCAGATGTTGGCGTTAAAGTGTGAAGATTGGCTAGCGCGTCTTGTTGAACCTGATCCAGACGGACGGTCGCCGGATAGCGGAGCTGTAATGCTTTATCGGTACTGTTCAGTTGCACCCTCACCAATGTGGGGGTAACTTCAACCGGTATGGCCTGCACGGGTGCCAGCGTGAAGGAAGCCAAGAGGATCAAAGCTGCTTTGATTAAGCTGGCGCGTGTAAAAACAGTCTGTATCAAAGCTTTCATCATCGCTCCCGAAGCGGAAAACCATGCCTGGCAAGGTGACAAGATTCGCTGTAAGTGATTATCTGCATTCATAAACTGTTATTGTCCGTAAGCTTTGAGCAGTTGTGTTTCGACTTCAGGTAAGCCCGGGGCAATTAGCTGGCGACTTTTCAGGACCTGCCCATTGACAGGATCAATCCAGAAAGCATTGTCAAATTGCAGATCCAGACTGGGCACATTGACCGTCTCAACAAAGTAGCGTGCAGACTGAGCGATCGTGTTGATGGTAATCGTCACCAGTCCTTTGTCCTCAAAGCGCGAGGTGAGTTGATAGCCAAAATGGTAGCCGGGCTGCCAGTCGATACGGCGCGTCCAGGTGGTTGGTGTCGTGGGTAACTGCAGCCCGAGTGCGAGCGGGTCGGGCGTTGCTGCGGTAACCTGGACAAGATTACCAAGGGGCAGGTTCAGGGTTTTCACCAGCCGGCCGTGTTCTGTGACTAACATGCCCTTGTCGGCGGCCAGCCATTTCAGCTGCATCGCTGGCACTTGTGAGTGAGCCGGTGTTTTTGGTGAGGTCAGAACGGTAGCAGGTTCCGCCAGAGCGAGTACCATAAAGGCTTGAGGGCCGTCTCCGATCCGGGCGTACATACTGGCGTAGGGCAGTTGCTCAATCCAGGCTGAGGATTTCACCGTGTCGTCATCACCGCGAACTGCAAGACGAAAGGTATCCGACACATTCTGAAATTTTTGGCTGCATCCGGATAAAAGCAGCGGTAACAGGGCGATGAGTACCAGAAAGCGTCTGCGTACAGAAAGACGGGCGTCGAACATTGGGTATCCGTTAGTCACAGGTCAATGGCAGTAACAGGTCAATGACAAAAATAAAAATAACCGCACAGGTGTGCGGTTATGAAATCCGAGACAGCAAAGCGTGTTAGCTTTAGCCTTTTGTACTTGCAGAGTTTGATGTTGATGTGTCGTTATCGTTGGCATCTATAATAGCAACAGCGGTAACGGCAACAGCTGCGCCTACAGCAACAGTCGTGGCAGTGATACCACCAACAGCGGCTGCAGTAGCACCAGCTGTACCGGCTGCAGAACCAGCAGCAGCAGTTGAAGCAGTAGTTGCACTTGTAGTGGAAGTTGTCGCAGTTGTGCCTGCAGTGCTTGCAGTATCAGCAAAAGCAGAGCCAGCTATGAACAGAGAAGCTATCAACGCAATTGTGGTCTTTTTCATAAGATGAGTCCCTTTGAAAATCAATATAAATTTGAAGATTAACTTCAGTAAATGAAGATAATATTGCGGCACTAGAATAAAAGCAATTGCTATTAGTCATCATCTTTCAGAAATTGTGGTGATTCTGGCAGGGAGATCCTCAGTAAAGAATCGAACCAAGTGATAAGCTCTGTCTGATGTCACCAGGATCAGGGTGGAAAATCAGTTAAACGTGCTGATTTTATGGACCTGCAAGTATTGAAATTTGATATTGTTCACAAATATGGCCAAGCCGAACTGAAAACATGATTTATAGCAAAACTCATTGCTGGTGGTTTATCCAGTGCTAACTCACTCATTCCACGAACGCTTTCTAGTGAAATACAGCAATTTTAGATTTCTCATACGAAAGTTATCCTGAAACAATTAATCGTAAGAAATTCTATACTACCATTTGCTTGCAGTGATATATGCTAATGAACTAAGATTTTCGCGGTGGTAATCTTGCAGTGATTGCGTTTTATGGAGACTGAAACTATTGGAGAAAAAAACTTAAACTCAAGTCGGGACTGTACACATCACAGAATTGATATGAAAGAAAATGTGTGTAGAATGTCGCAAGTTTTCCGACTTTAAATCGCAATAAAATGACAAGAAATCTGTTTTTTTAGTGATTTTTGTCGCGAAGTTGGGGTGAGTGGTCATTTTCTTCTGGGAATGAACAGCCTTTGCCCTAATGGTAATTGAAATCATCTTATGTCGCAAAGCACATTGGAAGCTGTAATCCAAGGGCGGTAGCGTGCCTGAAATGTCATACGACTAGCTCAATTGAGCAATCGAAAAACTGGTTTCATCGTAGGCTTTTCAGTACCTGTTATTGTGTGAAGTGCGAGATGTTCTGCGCTGGGTCATACTCACCACCCCATCAGATTTATCTACAATGACAGTTGTAATTGCTCCTCGCTAGTGATACGGGTTGTATATTGTGTGGCGAACTTATCAATTAGCAACAGCAATTTTCGTATTACTATTATTTTCTCGCTTATAATTCAATTTTTGCTTATTTATCAACGTTGTATTGATGCAATTGTTCTCTAGTAAGCGTCTTTATAACTGCTATGACGGGCTGTACGATGGACCCCGGCTCTAACTTGTCTTTAATTGACAGAAAACAACAAGTAGACAACGCGAAGTGTTTAGTGCTTTTGAGTAGGTGAATACCCATCTGTTGGCGTGATCTGTGATTTGCTCGTCAGGGCTGGCATGACACTGACCGAAGCATCTATCTGTGTTAACGGCAATACGAACTGGAAGCTGAGGCAACCGCGTTCTTTATGATCCGCAATGTGCGCATATTAGAAAACTGCGAGAAGATAAGAAAGCGGATTCTGGCTCGTCTGACAACACGCAACAGGCGGATACTTATCAGTTAAATATCAAAGATCACGCAGCGTTATCTTGGGAACGGAATTTGCGTTGGAACCTTATGAGTTAGTGTATGTCACCTCGGCAGCGCATGCGCGTTGGAACCGTATGGTACGCCAGTTGCTGCCGCGATTATCCAGTTTAACCAGCTGACCGAGGCACAGTACGAGTGAGGGATTGGTAAGCCATGTTCCACCAATAAAATTGTGGTATGCGTCGGCAATTTGTGCTAATCACATCTGGGGAAACCTTCCTAAACAATTGTTCCTGAAGCTAGATGCAAAACTATGCTTTTGTATAATGGATTAGTGCAGGACTTGAGCATAAAAGTTACAACGTCTGGCACCCGCAGTTACCGAGTGATGAAAGACTGTCGGTTCGAACCTTCAGCGACAGTTTTTCAGACGAGAGACGAACGCCATGACAGTTTTGTAATCAGTGTCTTTTGGACAAAACGATTTCGATGAGACTGAACTGGTAGTCTGAAGTTGCTTCACCTATTTTGCTTTCAAGCCTTCACTTAGCGCTGTAATGGTGGATAGACGAAACGGAACTTTAGAACCAGAAAGTTAATATCAGAACATGAGTTATATGTAGGAGTTAACAGTTTATTTATCATCGTTGTTTATTAACACAATGTGGTTGTCTGTGTACACCACGGTGCGGTTACCTAAGAAATTATGTGGCTCTAGTTCTTTAGTGTAAGAATAAAAGATAGAATCTAAACGTTATCCATCATTTCATCTGAAATCTCGAAAATAATAAATTTTCAACTTGCCCCTTAGTGCTTTTCTTGGGAGTTTAAAAGAGGTAAGAGTACAGATAGAACCGCGGTGACACTATTTAGCTATTTTTTATTACAAAGCAGAAATGTTCATACTGAAATTAAACTGCGCAAGAGATTTTATTTATTGTGGAATGTTTTATAGAGATTTCTGCATCCTTTTTGTGAATGATTTAGTAAGAAAAGAGTAAGAAATAATGGACTTAACGAATAGAAAAATTGCGATAATTGGTCTGGGTTATGTAGGGCTACCTCTTGCAGTTGAATTTGGTAAGCACTATCAGGTTTTAGGTTTTGATATTAACCAGTCTCGTGTTGATGAGTTAATGTCAGGACATGATGCAACTCTGGAGGTATCTGATTCTGAATTAGCCAAAGCAGAATGTTTAACTTACTCTTCGAATAAAGAAGACCTCAAGAGTTGTGATATTTATATTGTTACTGTACCAACGCCAATTGATGATAGTAACTCCCCTGATTTAACACCGTTACAGAAAGCCAGCGAAATGCTAGGGCACGTTGTTTCAAAAGGTGATGTAATCATCTATGAATCAACTGTATATCCAGGAGCGACAGAAGAAGTTTGTCTACCAATTATTGAAAAAATATCAGGATTAAAGTTTAACGAAGATTTTTTTGCTGGATATTCACCTGAACGTATTAATCCAGGCGATAAAGTAAACACATTGACTAAAATTGTTAAAATTACTTCTGGTTCAACACCTGAAATTGCTAATTTTGTCGATTCACTTTATCGTTCTATAATAACTGCTGGTACACATAAGGCAAGTTCTTTGAAAGTTGCAGAAGCAGCTAAGGTAATTGAAAATACACAACGTGATTTAAATATTGCTATCATTAACGAGTTTGCAAAAATTTTTAATCGCCTAGGTATTGATACAGAAGAGGTATTAAATGCGGCTGGGACAAAGTGGAATTTCTTAAAATTCAAACCCGGCCTAGTTGGTGGTCATTGCATTAGTGTTGATCCGTATTATTTGACGCATAAAGCTCTGGAAGTAGGATATCGCCCTGAAGTTATTTTGGCTGGCCGTCGTATTAATGATGGTATGGGTGAGTATGTAGCAACACAGCTGGTTAAAAAGTTATCAAGTCAAAAAATTCATATCGATGAAGCAAAAGTACTTGTGCTTGGTTTTACCTTTAAAGGTGATTGTCCTGATGTTCGTAACACAAAGATAATTAATGTCGTAAAAGAGTTACGAGATTTTAATATGTCTGTTGATGTTTTTGATAGTTGGGCAAACCCAAGTGAAGTCAAAGATGAATATGGTCTTGATTTAATCTCAGAGATTAAGCCGGGATATTACGATGGTATTGTTATTGCTGTTGACCATAGCGAGTTTAAAAGACTAGGTGCTAAGGCTATTCGACAGTATGGGAAAGAAAAACATGTACTTTACGATGTGAAGCATGTTTTTTCTCCAAGTGATTCAGATATCAGATTATAAGGACAGAATTTAAAATGAAAAAATTTGCACTAATTGGTGCCGCTGGCTATATTGCGCCACGCCACCTGCGCGCAATAAAAGATACAGGCAATGATCTAGTTGTTGCTATGGATATTAATGATTCCGTAGGTATTATGGACAGCCATTTTCCTAATGCGGAATTTTTTACTGAATTTGAAGATTTCACTGCCTTTGTTGAAGATAATGCAATGAAGGGTAATAAATTAGATTACATTTCGATTTGTAGTCCGAACTATTTGCATGCCCCACATATTAAGTATGCACTCAAAAATGGTATTGATGTTATATGTGAAAAACCATTAGTACTTGAATCCCATGATATTGATGCAATAAAGGATTATGAAAATAAATATGGAGCCAAAGTCAACTCAATCTTACAGCTGCGTTTACATCCTTCAATTATTGCCTTAAAGGAGAAGGTAGCTGCAGCATCTTATGATCATATTTTTGATGTTGATTTAACCTACATGACGTCACGCGGAAAGTGGTACATGAAGTCGTGGAAAGGTTTTGATCATAAATCTGGTGGTGTAGCCACCAATATTGGTGTTCATTTTTACGATATGTTGCACTTTATTTTTGGTGAGTTAAAGCAGAATGAAGTGCATTTCCGTGATGAGAAAACAGCCAGTGGCTACTTACAGTATGAACGAGCAAGAGTTCGTTGGTTTTTATCAATAGATGCTAATAACCTACCAGATAATGCAGTTAAAGGTGAAAAGCTTACTTATCGTAGCATTACTATTGGTGATGAGGAATTGGAATTTTCCGGCGGCTTTACGGATCTACATACCCAAAGCTATCAGAATATTCTAGCCGGAAATGGTTTTGGTGTTGATGAAAACCGAGTTGCGATTGAAACAGTAGAAAAGATTCGGGTGATGCCAATTGTTGATGCTGGTGATAAAGCTCATCCTTTATTAAATAAGGTTCTGTAACCATGTCGAGTCATTATCAAGTTCATAGCAGCGCGATTATTGATGCAGGTGCGCAGATCGGCGAAAATACGCGTGTTTGGCACTTTGTTCATATTTGTGGTGGTGCAATTATAGGTAAGCAGTGTTCATTAGGGCAAAACGTATTTGTTGGCAATAAAGTCACAATTGGTAACAATGTTAAAATACAAAACAATGTTTCAGTATACGATAACGTGCACCTTGAAGATGATGTGTTTTGCGGCCCAAGTATGGTCTTTACTAATGTTTATAATCCACGTTCATTTATTGAACGTAAGAATGAGTACCGGGATACATTAGTTAAGAAAGGCGCAACACTCGGTGCCAACTGTACCATTGTTTGTGGTGTAACCATTGGCGAATATTCGTTAATTGGAGCAGGAGCTGTGATTAATAAGGATGTTAAACCTTTTGCTTTAATGGTTGGCGTCCCGGCAAAGCAGATTGGTTGGATCAGCAAATATGGTGAGCAGTTAGATTTGCCATTGGAAGGTGAAACTCAGATATGCTGCCCACATACAAGTGCTATTTACAAGCTATCAGGTTCACACCTTACTTTGATTGAAGAAGATTAAGCTCATGCAATTCATTGATCTAAAAGCGCAGTACCAACATCTGAAAAATAGAATTGATCAACGTATTTTCAACGTTCTTGAACACGGTCAATTTATCATGGGGCCAGAAGTTAAAGAATTAGAAGAGCAATTAGCAGAGTATGTTGGCGTTAAGCATGTGATCACCTGTGCGAATGGAACAGATGCACTTACGCTTGCGATGATGGTACTCAACATTCAAAAAGGTGACGCAGTATTTTGTCCAACATTCACCTTTTTTGCAACTGCAGAAGTAATTGCTTATGAGGGGGCTACCCCCATTTTTGTTGATTCAGACGCAGCTACTTTTAATATTTGCCCTGTAGATTTAGAAAAGCAAATTCAAAAAGTAATTGCAGACGGGAAACTAACCCCAAAAGCTATCATAGCTGTGGATTTGTTCGGTCTACCTGCTAATTATCCTGAATTGCAAAAAATAGCTGATAAATATCAATTAAAGCTTATTGAAGATGCAGCTCAGGGGTTCGGCGGAGAGATCAATGGTAAGCGTGCTGGAAGTTTTGGTGATATTGCCACAACCAGCTTTTTTCCAGCAAAGCCATTAGGCTGTTATGGTGATGGCGGAGCAATATTCACCAATAACGATGAGTATGCGGTATTGTTAAGGTCATACTGTGTTCATGGCAAAGGTGCTGATAAGTATGACAATGTTCGTATTGGTATGAATAGCCGCTTAGATACGATTCAAGCGGCTATATTGCTTGAAAAGTTGGCTGAGTTCCCAACCGAGCTGAAAGCACGTAATCAAGCAGCTAGAAAGTATACATCAGAGTTAATGGGTACTTATAAGACGCCCTTTATTCCTGAAGGTTACCTGAGCTCATGGGCTCAGTATACATTGGTAAGTGCAAATCGTGATGAGGCTATGGCAAGTTACAAAGCACAAGGTATCCCAACCATGATTTATTATGGTACGTGTATGCATCAACAAACAGCATTTAAATCACTGGGTTATACAGATGATGATTTCCCTGTAGCGAGTATACTGGCCGCTCAAGTTTTTAGTTTACCAATGCATCCGTATATGGGGACTAATGATATCAAAAATGGTGAATGTAGTTAGGTAACATAAAAATAATGATTTTTTGAGTTGGATTTAAGTAAAGTATATGCATATAGTAATCATACCCTCTTGGTATCCTAAGGATAGCAAGGATGTTGGAGGTAGCTTCTTTCGAGAACAAGCTATGGGATTGCGGAAAAGAGGCCATAAAGTTGGCGTCGTTTCACCTAAGCTTACATCCTTAAAAAGTTTCTCTGAGGGAAGAAAGAATTTAGGTTATCGGATGGAAGACGATGAGGGAGTGATGACCTATCGTTTTAACTCTTTTAACTTTACACCAAGACTCAAAAATCTATCTCGTTTACAGTGGGAAATTATAGGCTATAAGTTGTTTTCTTTATATATAAAAAAACACGGTAAGCCTGATATTATCCATGTTCACTCTATGAATCCTGCAATTTTTCTAGCTTATAAAATATTTCGCGATTTTAATATTCCCTATGTAATAACGGAGCATAGTACAGCTTTTGCAAGAGGGCTTGTTGGCGATAAATTAAAGAGTAAGCTCAAGGAGCCAGTTAAAAAAGCATCCTATAAAATTGCTGTAAGCTCTGAGTTTGCAAATCTATTGCAAACTCAACTTGATAGCACTGTTTGGAATTATGTTCCGAATATTGTATCAGAATCATTCTTATCATTGAATAATGTTCTAGAAGAGAAAAAAAACTATTATTTTCTGAATGTTTGTCTATTGGAAGAAAAGAAGCGAGTTGACTTGTTGATAAAAGCTTTTTGTTTGCTTTCTCAAGACTATCCTGATGTGAGACTGAAAATTGGAGGTGATGGGTCGTGTAAGAGAAAACTAATTGAATTAGTTGCTCATTTGAATATTGAAGATAAAGTAACTTTTATGGGAATGCTAAATCGAGAGCAAGTTCAATATGAAATGAGTAATACTGATGCTTTTGCATTATCTAGTGAGTATGAAACATTTGGTGTGGTCTTAGTTGAAGCGTTAGCTTTAGGTAAACCTGTTATTGCAACTCGTTGTGGTGGCCCTGAATCTATAGTGATAGATAAAGTTGGCATTCTTGTTGATAAGAACAATATCGATGCATTATATCAAGGTATGAAGTCGGTATATGAAAGTGAATATGATAGTGCAGCTATTAAAGCATACTGTAAAGATAACTTTAGTGAACCTGTAGTGCTTTCTTCTCTAGAAAAAATCTATAGTCAAGTAATAAAAAACAATAAGTAGTTTAATGTGAATAGTAGAAAAATTTTAGCTTATGCAGTAGGGCCCGTAGGTTCAGCGCTCTTGGGGTTGGTTACTCTTCCCATTATTACTTGGTTCTATAATATAGAAGACGTTGGTCGAATATCTATGCTTCAAGTTACGGTAAGTTTTTCTACTCTACTTTTTTGTTTGGGGCTAGATCAAGCGTTTGTACGCGAATATCATGAAGAAGACAATAAAGCATTGCTTTTTAAAAATGTGATTGTATTACCTGTGTTGATTATATTAATAGCAGGTTTTTCATTATTTTTTTACGATTCTTCATTAATATCTCAATTTCTATATTCAAACCCTGATTACAATCTTTCTCTATTTACTTTATTATGTTGTTTTTTTGCTCTTATATCACGTTTTATTTCGCTTATATTGAGAATGGAGGAAAGGGCTCTTGCCTATTCAATGAGTCAACTACTTCCTAAGTTTCTGTTTTTATTATTTGTGGTGATAGGTACCTTTTTTTTAAATGATAAAGGGTTCGATGATCTGATTTTAGCTTATGTCGTGTCATTCTTCTCTGTGGCCTTTATTTATATGTTTAACTCGCGTTTTGTTTTAGGTAAAGCTGCTTTAGAAAAAATAGACATAAATAGGCAAAAATATCTACTGGTATTTGGTTTACCATTGATCATTGGTGGCCTCGCGTCATGGGGGCTACGAGTTATGGATAGAATGTTTTTAAGAGCATTTTCGAATTTCGCTGAATTAGGGCTCTATTCTGTAACAATGAGCTTAGCAGGCGCTGCAACCATTTTTGGAAGTATATTTACAACTATATGGGCTCCTATGATTTATAAGTGGATTAAAGAGAAGGAGGATTTGAGTAAAATTGACCATATCACAGATAATATGCTTGCTATAATTTATTTTGTATTTGGTTTTTCTGGCCTATTTTCTTGGGTCATCCCTGTTTTTTTGCCTCAAGCATATGAAAATATAGAGCAATTGTTTGTCATTTGCTTGTCTGGCCCCTTGTTTTATGTGCTGTCCGAATGCTGTTCTATGGGAATTAGTGTATCAAGAAAAACATATGTTGCTATGTTCATTTCTGTGTTTTCAATGATAGTCAATTTTATCGGTAATTATCTTCTAGTTTCTAAGTTTGGAGCAACTGGCGCAGCTGTTTCAACTTGTATTGCTTTTTTCATTTTTTTTGTGTTAAGAACTGAATTGTCTGCGAGATTGTGGAGGGGATTCCCTAGAAGAAAATTATACTTTATTTCTACAACTTTACTTATATTTTGTCTTGTGTATGTTTTTTTTCCTAGCTTTGGGGTTAAGTTAAGTTTGCTTTTGTTATTTTTTGGTGTTTATTTTTTTAAAGCCAACATTAAAGCTTTGTGTTTTTACATTAAATATAAGCAGGTGTAATGTGAAACGTTCTAATATTATTCTATATTCGATTTTAATTCTTTTTTCAAAGCTTCCATTTAGCTTTGTGTTTTTTTTTCTTTCATCAATATTTAGCCTGCTTGGAAAAAAACTGACAATTCCGAAGACATTTACACACATGTTTGTAACTGTTTTTTTTCTTATCTGCTTATTCACATCCGGTATTCATCTTCTTGCATACGGAAGTGGTCTGGTTTCATTTGTTGTAGCAACACTTTTTTTTATATTTTGTTTTATTTCTTTTAGATATGATATTGTTGTTTACAAAGGGATGCTTGGTGGGCTTTTATTTGTTTCATTAGTGTCGGTTTTCGAGTTGATTCTTAATATCAAGTTGATTGGTTACTTATATCCGGAAAGTTTTTCTCAAATTGATGTTATCACAAATAATCGATTTTATGTGTCATCTTTCTTTCCTAATTATAATAACTTTTCATTTGCAATGTTTTTTTTAAATGCCCTTATCTTACCATGTTTATTTTCTCGCACCTTTGGCTTTTATCTTAGATTGGGCTTGTTTTTTGTTTTCTTATATAACTTAGCGATATGTTTACATATGGGCTCAAGAGGCTTTTTGATTTCATCATTACTGTACTATTTGTTGTTTTTTTATTTGCGAATTAATTCTTCTTCAATTAGATGGTGTGTTGTTTTTATCTTTTTTTTGTTGGCAATTTCTATTTCACCTCTTGCCTTTTCTTATTTAAATGATAATAGTAATTTAATTAGGGTTAGAATTTTATATGAGTACTTTAGCCTGTACGATTCAATGGAGTTTTATTTGGGCTTTGGTACTTTAGAAAACTATGTTTCAGTAATGACCGCTACTTATGGTTTTGAATTACATGATCCACATAACTTGTTTGTTGAAGTAAGTATTATATACGGATTTGGAGCTTTTGTTTTTTTGGTATTACTATACTTTTATGTAGTGGTGTTTTTCTTGATGAGGTTTAAATCAGGAAGAAACTATGAGTTTAGTGTATATATATTACCTCTGTTTGCTTTTCTTCCTATTATTGGTGCGGTTCCTAGTTCTAGTTTGTTTTATTATCAACTTCAAGTATTGCTTCTATCTCTACCTATGGTTGTCTTAAATGTAAGAAGGCAAAACCTTAGGAGTAATGGATGGATTGACAGTTAATATAGTGACCTTATGAAAAATATAATATTTCACCATCCATTACCTCTCGATGAAAAATCTAAATCTGCCTCGGGTATTAGACCCTTACGTATGCTTTCAGCCTTCCGAGAACTAGGTTACGAGGTTGATTTAGTAGTTGGCTACTCCAAAGAGAGAAAAAAAGCTATTGAAGAAGTTAAGGGGAATATAAAAGCGGGAAAGAAGTACGATTTTGTTTATGCAGAATCATCCACTATGCCAAATGTTTTAACTGATCCTCATCATTTACCTTTACATCCTTTTTTAGATTGGTTTTTCTTCAGGTTTTGCAAAAAAAATGATATACCAATAGGTTTGTTTTATAGAGATATTTATTGGTGCTTTGATGCCTATGGAGCAGGATTAAACTTTAGTAAAGTTATAGTAGCTAAAGCCGCCTATCGTTTTGATCTTTGGATTTATAAAAGAAATTTAGCCAAACTATATTTACCATCTGAAGAAATGGGTAAATATATTCCTACTGTTTCTTCAGATATACATTCCCCTCTTCCGCCAGGGCATACTTTACCAGATGTTGAAACGAGACTACCTTACGATAAAGACAAAAAGCTAAAGTTATTTTATGTGGGTGGAATGTCTAATCACTACCAGCTGCATAAATTATTTTGTGCTGTAGTAAACTTACCTAATATTGAGTTGACCGTTTGCACTCGAGAAGCTGAATGGCTTGGAGTTAAGCATGAGTATCCTGACTTAACACCAAATATAAAAATTGTACATTTGTCTGGTGTGGAAATGGAAAAGCAATTAAATCAAAGTGATATAGCGGTGCTGTTTGTAAAACCTCAAGAGTATTGGAAGTTTGCTTCGCCAGTAAAACTATATGAATACTTAGGTTATCGCAAGCCTATTTTAGCAAGTGAGGGCACACTTGCAGGCAAATTTGTGAGTGAGAATAGAATAGGTTGGACGCTGCCTTATGACGTTGAGTCAGTATCGGAATGTTTACAACGTTTATCAGAGAAATCTGACGCAACTCTGGCGCCACGCCTAGCTTTAGAAAGTGTTTCTTTAAAGCATTCATGGCAAGCCCGAGCTCTACAAGTAGTCAAGGAACTTTCAAAATGAAAATAGTTCTTCTTTCGGCTGCTTCATCTATCCACACTATCCGGTGGGCAAATGGCTTAGCTGAAGCTGGACATGAAGTTCATGTTATTAGCCAGCACCAAGCTACTGATGTATTTAACTCAGCAGTTTCGGTCCATCTTTATCCTTTTCGGGGCATTCTTGGATACTTTTCTATGGTGCCTGCTGTCCGTAAGCTCTTACGGGTCCTTAAACCGGATATTGTAAATGCTCACTATGCTAGTGGTTACGGCACTACAGCACGTCTAGTTGGCTATCATCCTTGGTTACTCTCTGTTTGGGGGAGTGATGTGTATGATTTTCCTAATAAATCTCTTTTTCATAGATGGTTAGTCAAAAAGAACTTGAGATCTGCTGACAAAGTTGCGTCAACGAGTTACTGCATGGCAGATGAAGCTCGCACTTTAACCCCTGAACTAAAGGACATAGCCATTACACCTTTTGGTGTAGATTTATCTTCCTATGTAGCGATGAAACCAGAGCCACCAGTACAAAAGTTAAAGTTGACTATAGGTACTGTAAAGACAATGAAAAACACATATGGTATTGATATTCTTATCCGAGCCTATGCGCTTTTGGTCAAAAAATTTCACGACCAGCCACAGTTACATGCCCCTGAACTTGAATTACGATTGGTTGGCGGGGGAGAGCAAACAGAAGAGCTAAAAAAACTTGTCGATCATCTTGGTGTGGCTGACAGCGTAGTTTTTGTCGGGCAAGTGGTTCATGAGCAGGTGCCGCAAGAACTTAAAAAGCTAGATGTATATGTTGCTCTGAGTCGAAGTGAAAGTTTTGGTGTTGCCATCATAGAAGCAGGGGCAGCTGGTCGCCCTGTTGTTGTTTCTAGAGTGGGGGGGTTACCTGAAGTAACGATTGAAGGGAAGACTGGCTTTATTGTTCCTAGTGAAAGTCCTCAGGCTGCTGCTGATGTTATTGAGAGGCTTGTGTTTGACTCGGAACTTCGCCATCAGATGGGAGTTCATGCACAACAGCATGTTGCCGAGAGCTATTCTTGGGACGTTTGTATTAAAACAATGCTAAGCCTCTATAAGAATATAATCGAGAATTATAAAAAATAGAAAATATAATTAACTTGATTTTCTGTGGTTTATTAATTTCTGATTTTATCAGAGTATCAGTTTTTTTTGTAACTAGTGAAAAGTTACTGAAAATTTAGGTTCCTATATGAATAGAACAATCTGGATCGTACATCAGTATGCTTCCACTCCAGAAACAGGCATGGGGGGGCGGCATTTCTATTTGGCAAGAGAGCTTGCTAAAAAAGGTTATAAAGTTTATTTAATCGCATCGGCGTCACATCATCTCTTAAGGGAAAAACCCAATTTCGAAGAGCAGTTTAAAGTTGAGGCTATTGATGGTTTCAACTTTGTATGGGTTAATATGCCCGATTATGCCGAAGCTCATAATAAAAAGCGTGTCATTAATTGGTTTTTGTTTCCTTGGCTAATACAAAAATTAGCTAGATTGATCGATGATAAACCAGATGTTGTATTGTCGTCATCACCGTCACCGGTTGCGTTTCTGGGGGCACAGCGTTTAGCGAAAAAATATAAGGCTCGTTTGGTTTTTGAGGTAAGAGATATTTGGCCGATGACTTTGACTGAAGTTGGTGGTTACTCTCGTAGTCACCCTTTTATTCGCTTTCTGCAATATATTGAAGATAAGGCTTATCGCGATTCAGATTTTGTTATTTCAAACTTGAAAAATGCAGTTGAGCATATGGCTGCTCGAGGAATGGAACGAACAAAGTTTCACTGGATACCGAATGGCTTTTCATTTGACGAAGTGAGCAAAAATGTTCCACTTAATAACTTTACTAAAAATCAGTTGCCTCAAAATAAATTTATTATTGGTTATACAGGGACGCTCGGTTTTGCAAATGCGCTAGATACATTAATTGAATCAGCTGAGCGATTAAAAGAATATCCTGAGATTGCCTTTGTTCTTGTCGGAGAAGGCAAGGAAAAAGCCACATTACAGTCCATGGTTATCGATAAGGGATTAACTAACGTAAGCTTTATTTCCTCTATTCCAAAGGAGGAAATACAGGCAATGCTAAGCCATTTCGATGCTTGTTTTATTGGCTGGTTAAATGACAATCTTTATCAGTTTGGAATTGGCGCTAATAAAATACCTGAATATTTATACTCAGGGAAACCGGTTTTACATGCATACTCAGGTTCCTGCGATCCCATATTAGAATACAATTCTGGAATTTCCGTGCCAGCGCAAAACCCGAGTTTGCTTTCGGAAGCAATTTTAACTTTATACAAAATGCCAGCCGAAGAAAGAAGAACATTAGGAATCAATGGGCGGCGTGCAGCAAAGCAGCAGTATGAATACGGAAAACTAGCAGATAAATTGGAAAAAGTATTATTTCAATAAAAAATTTCTGATCTGGTTTTTAGTTTTTTATCATTGAGATAGTAGCCCTCAACCGGTTCCTTATATTAATTTTACAAGATTACATTCAACTTACCAGACTATGGTTGAGTCTGTGCCAAAGCAATATGTGCCAAAATAAGACATTGTAGATTACGAAGGTGCAGTCCTTAGTTGTGCGGTAATCCCCCCGAAAAATAACAGCAGTAAAAAGTAGAGTTTTCTCGTAACCTAAACGAAAGGAGATTCTGCATGAAAAAATCACGGTACACGGACAGTCAGATCTTAGCGATCTTAAAATAGGCAGAAGCAGGTACACCTGTGCCAGAGCTCTGCCGCGAACATGGTATGAGCAGTACAACTTTCTATAAGTGGCGCGCCAAATACGGTGGTATGGATACCTCTCTCATGGCGAGGCTGAAAGAATTGGAAGATGAAAACCGTCGTTTGAAGAGGATGTATGCCGAGGAGCGCCTCAAGGCAGAAGTCATCAAAGACGCCATGGAAAAAAGTGGTAAAGCCCTGTGAGCGGCGCTTGCTTGCTCAGCATTCGGTTGCGCGATTTTCAATTAGCATTCGTAAGGCTTGCCGGTGGTTCGGCATCAGCGAAACCGGATACCGTTATCAGCCTAAGATGGCAACGGAAAACGCTGAGATAGCTCAATGGCTTGTCACGCTCACTTCTGAGCAAAGTGACTGGGGCCTCGGGCTATGCTTTGATTACTTCCGCAATGTTAAAGGCTTCCTGTGGAACCATAAGCGGGTTTACCGTATCTATTGTGAGTTGGCACTGAACCTGCGGATACGCCCACGGAGAAGACTCCAGCGAAACAAGCCGGAACCATTGAAAGAGCCGACGCGCGCGGTTCAGGTCAGGTCGTTAGACTTTATGCATGATCAACTGTCGACGGACGGAACTACAGGCTACTCAATATCATCGATGACTACCGTCGTGAAGGTATCGCGATTGAAGCAGGTTTTTCGCTTCTGGCATTACGTGTGATTAGAGTACTGGAACAACTTTTAGAGTGGCGTGACACACCTGTTGCCATTCGTTGCGACAATGGCCCCGAGTTCATTTCCCATGAGTTTACAGCGTGGGCAAAAAGCAAAGGGATAGGAATAGATTATATTCAGCCAGGTAATCCACAACAGAACGCGTATATTGAGCGTCATAATCGTACGATGAGATATAGCTGGGTGAGCAAGCATCTGTTTGACTCATTGGAAGAAGTTCAGGTCTATGCAACAAAATGGTTGTGGTTCCTCAATCATGAGCGTTCACACAAGGCAAACGGAGGTAAACCACCTTTGATGGCTGCTTAACTTCTACTTTTAACTGAGGTTAAAAATGGGAGGATTACAGTCACTTTTGGCTGTCAATAAGGGGCTGGTGAAGGGTTACGAATGATAGCGATGACCAAAAGCATAAAACTCAGCTTTAAGTGCTCATGCAGTTGCGTATTGGTTACATAACTGTAGCGAAAGCTTAACATAAGTGCGTGTTGAGCAATGATTTGCTCAACAGCGCCTAATAAAGCTAACGAAATGTATAAAAATGACATTAATTACTGAAATGAATGTGGTAGTATCATGCACTTACTACTATCGCTACATATACAGGGATACTGAACAATGTGTATCCAATGCAATAGTAAGTGCATGGAAGCATTTATATACAGGTAACAGGCGTCCAAGCTTCCAAAAAAAACAAGCATTTAAGGAATATTTAAGCGTGTTTTGGGAGCGATACTCAAGGGCGGTAGCGTGTAAAAATTCGTAAAGTCTTCCATTCTACTCGTCAATACAAAAATTACTTTTGTGGGATTCTCCCATATGGCAATCAAATCAGGTAATTAATGGTTATTAAAGATAAGTTGTCTAGTTTCATCTTAGCCGTGATCTTAGCATCTCTGAGTGGTTGTTCTACTCGTCCTCCTTTTGTACAAGCAACAACTAACTTGGTCAATGAATCGGTAACAGTGCAAGGCAAAAAAGTGCTTTCTTCTGAAGTTGTTACGGCATTAAACAGTAACAAACAGCAAATAACGTTAAGCAATGGCCAAGTGTTACGTGTCAGTTCACGTTACTACTCCGCATTGGGCATGCCATGCCGAACTTTAGAAATTACAAATTCTGGTTTTGAGCAAACTAAACGTGTTGCGTGTAGCGATAACGGTAACTGGTTTTTGGTCGATAGTTTGGATAGGTTTGACCTAATCACGGAAACCCATACCCCAGTAATTTCGACTACAGACACTGGTAATGACATTCCAAAGAATGTTCTTGAAAAGGCATTCTATAAGTAGAATTTTGATAGCATATGTATCCTTTCTATTCCCAATTAAAATCAATAACACTAATATTAACGGCTGGACTCTTGTTTTCCGCATTGTCTTATGCCGATGAGTTGCAATCATTTGAAGTACCAAATAATAGCCTATCATTACAATCGTTAGCTGAAGGTAGTAATGCGCCCGCCACGAATGGTGTGCCTGTTGAGCAGTACGTGCCACAACCCAGGACCGGTTTGCTGCTACCTGGTGAAGCTGCAGCATCAGACTTATTACCAACGTCTGGTGAGAGCTTTCCACCGCCGTATGGGGCCAACCTTTTTGCAGGTGGTTATGAAACGGAACGTTTTGACGGCTTAAACGATGATTATCTAATTGCGGCTGGTGATAAATTATCTATCTGGTTGTGGGGGGCAGTTAATTTGGCCCAAGTTGTGACTGTTGATAATCAAGGAAATATATTTCTACCTAATATTGGGCCTATTCAGGTTGCGAATGTTAAGGCAAGCCAGATTAATGTTGTTGTCACTGAAAAGATACGTACTGTTTATAAAAAAAGCGTTAATA